>JACPEF010000097.1 GCA_016183675.1 Betaproteobacteria bacterium | reverse complement strand
CACCTCCGGCCTGCAGGGCGGCGACCTTATCATCGTCGCGGGCAGACCGAGCATGGGGAAAACCGCCCTCGCCATGAACATCGCCGAGCACGTCGCGCTCGAGATGAAGAGGCCGGTGGCGGCGTTCAGCATGGAAATGAGCGGGCCGCAGCTCGCGATGCGGATGATCGGCTCCGTGGGACGGGTGGACCAGCACGAATTGCGCACGGGGACCTTCAAGGACGAAGACTGGTCGCGGCTGGTGGACGCGGTCGGAAAGCTCAACGAGGCGCAGATTTACATCGACGACACGGCCGGGCTCAACGCGCTCGAAGTGCGCGCGCGCGCGCGGCGCCTGCACCGGCAGTGCGGGGACCTCGCGCTGATCGTCGTGGACTACCTGCAGCTCATGTCGGCGAGCGGCCGCGAGGAGAACCGCGCCACCGAGATCGCGGAGATCTCGCGCTCGCTCAAGGGGCTCGCCAAGGAGCTGAAGGTGCCGGTGGTGGCGCTTTCGCAGCTCAACCGGAGCGTGGAAGCGCGCCAGGACAAGCGCCCGATGATGTCGGACCTGCGGGAATGCGTAACTGGCGATGCGCTCGTCGTACTGCAGGACGGACGCCGCGTGCCAATATCGCAACTCACGGGAAGCTGCCCTGACGTCTGGTCGGTATCGAAAGAGGGGAAGCTGGTTCCCGGTACGGCTGAACCCGTCTGGTCCTCGGGCCGGCGCCCCGTGCTCAGGGTGGCATTGGCAAGCGGCAGGGCGATCCGCGTCACGCCGGAGCATCGCTTGCTTGCCGGCGGCGGTTGGAAGATCGCCTCGGAGCTGAAGACGGGCGATCGTCTCGCGGTTGCCCGCAATATTCCCGAGCCGAAGGAAGTCATCCAGTGGCCGGACGAGCACTTGATCCTGCTCGGGCACCTGGTGGGCGACGGTAGTTACCTCAATCATCAGCCGCTGCGTTATACCACCGCGAGTGAGGAGAACAGCGAGGCGGTTGCTACCTCCGCTTCCCGCGCTTTCGGCGCGGTCGTCAAGCGCTATGCGGGACGGGGGGCATGGCATCAACTGTTGATCAGCGGTAACGGCAACCGCTGGCATCCCCGGGGCGTGAACCGGTGGCTGCGCGAGCTGGGGATATTCGGGCAGCGCTCGCACGAGAAGCGGCTTCCATCCGACGTATTCCGCCTAGGCAACACTCAGATTGCGCTCCTGCTCGGGCATCTATGGGCGACTGACGGGTCTATCGTGATCCGCCCGGCGGGCAAGAAAGGCGCGCATCGCGCCCATTTCAGCACTTCCAGCGCCGGCTTGGCTTGCGATGTTTCGGCCTTGCTGCTGCGGCTCGGCATCGTGGCGCGGATGAAGACGGTCCACTATGAAAAATACCGTCCCGTCCACAGCGTCGAGGTTACCGGCGCGGAGCAGCAGCTTCGCTTCACGGAAGCGGTGGGGGGCTTCGGTCCAAGGCGCGCTGCGGCGCAGGTGCTCCGCGAAAGATTGCTTGCAGTGATCCCGAACACCAACGTGGACACGCTGCCGTCGGAGGCGGTTGCGGAAATCAGGGCGGTGATGCGGGAACAGAAAGTCTCGCAGCGGAAAATGGCGGCGCTGCGCGGGACAGCCTATGGCGGTTCCTCCCACTTCAGCTTTGCCCCGTCCCGCGCGGTGATGGCGAGCTATGCGGAGATACTGGGCGATGATCACCTCAAGATGTGGGCCGAGAGCGACCTGTTCTGGGATACGGTCGTCAGTGTCGAGCCCGCCGGAGAGCAAGAGGTCTTCGATCTCACCGTGCCCGGGCATTCGTCGTGGCTGGCAGACGGAATCGTGAGTCATAACTCGGGCGCGCTCGAGCAGGATGCAGACCTCATCATCTTCATCTACCGCGACGAGGTCTACAACCCGGACACGCCGAACAAGGGGATCGCCGAGATCATCGTCGCCAAGCAGCGCAACGGCCCGACCGGCAAGCTCAACCTCACCTTCCTCGGCAAGTACACGCGCTTCGAGAGCTACGCCGACAGCGGTCGCTTTTAGCGACCGCGAGTCTCAAGTTTCAAGTTGCAAGTTTAAAGTTGGGTCGTGTGCGGCTGCTGCCGCAGGAAAACGAAAGCCCGCTGCGAGCGGGCTTTTTAACTTGAAACTTGGAACCTGAGACTTGAAACTGTCTTATCGGTAGGCGATGAAATTCGCGCCCCTGACGCCGAACTTGCGCGCGACCTTTTCCTTGCTCGTGGCGCGGAACGTATCGAAAAACTGGCGCACGGCGGCGCGCCGGAAGCCTGCCTCCTTCATCACCGCCGTCATCTCTGCAACCTGCAGAGCGCCGGCAATTCACCCGGTCCAGAGATCGATGTTGTTGCGCACGTCCTCCGAGAGCTCGCTCTCGATCACGATGTCGGCGAACTGCAGCCTGCCGCCCGGCCTGATCACGCGATAAAGCTCCCTGAAGATGTCGGTCTTGTCGGGCAGGAGATTGATGACGCCGTTGGAGATCGCGACGTCGACGCTTTCGGCCCCGAGCGGGAGCGCGGTGATGTCGGCCTTCTCGAATCGTACGTGGGCAAGCCGGGCTTCGGCGGCGGCGCGGCGCGCCCGCTCGAGCATGGCGTCCGTCATGTCAATGCCGATCACCCGGCCGGTGGCCCCGACGCGCCGACCGGCGAGCAGGCAGTCCATCCCCGCCCCCGAGCCGAGGTCGATCACGGTCGCGCCGGCTGCAAGCGGCTCCATCAGGAAGGGATTTCCCACGCCTGCAAAAGGCGAGGTCGCCGTGGCGGGCAGGGCGCGCAGCTCCTCCAGATCGTAGCCGAGAAACCCCGCCGCATACTCGGAGCCGCGGTGGAAATGGAAGTCCCCGTCCGGGTTCTGCGCCACCTGCGCGTAGGTGGCCCGCACCTCCGCCTTGAGCCGTTCCCGGTCGAGATTGATCGGGCATACCGCTGCCATGGGACCCCCTCCTTGAGCGTGGCGCCATTGAGTATACCGAGTTTCTGGCGTCCCTAGATCCGAGTTCAAAGTTCCGAGTTCAAAGTAGGGAAGCTTTCTAACCTTGAACCTTGAACCTTGAACCTGGAACCTGGAACCTGGAACT
>JACPEF010000096.1 GCA_016183675.1 Betaproteobacteria bacterium | reverse complement strand
TCGCGACCGGCTGGGAAGCGGAGCTGCGCGTCGCCTACGACGACCTGATCCCCGTCCGTGCCATGCTCCGTCTCGCCAGCGAGTTCTACGCGGAGCCGGACTGCGCGAACTGCACGACGCGCCTGCGCCTCGTGTGCGAAGTCTTCGGCGGTTGCTGGGACGCGCTCGCTTCGGAGCGCGCGGACCTCGTCATCGCCGCGCCCGGAGACGGGCCGCCGGGCGGCGGCTACAGCGTGCGCGAGATGGGCGCGGTGGAATGGGTGTTCGTGGTCGCGCCGGACCATCCGCTTGCCAAGGCGCCGGAACCGCTCAAGAGCGAGGACATCCTCAGGCACCGCGCGGTGGCGGCCGCCGACAGCTCGCGCAACTTGCCGCCCCGCACAGCGGGACTCCTCGGCGGCCAGGACGTGCTGACGGTGCCCGACATCCACGCCAAGCTCGAAGCGCAGCGGATGGGGCTCGGAAACGGTTACCTGCCCCGCTTCATCGCCGAACGTGAAGCAGCCGCGGGACGTCTCGTCGTCAAGGAGACCGAGGAGGCGAAACACACCTTGCCGCTGTACCTCGCCTGGCGCACGGCGCACCGCGGCAAGGCCCTCGAGTGGTTCCTGAAGCGGCTCCAGCAGCCGGGCACGCTGGCCCGGCTGCTAACGATGAATGATGAATGATGAACGATGAACGAAAAACAACGGTTCGTGTTATTTATGGGTCCTCGCATATCGTTCCGCGTTCATAGTTCATAGTTCATCGTTCAGCGTTCACGCGCCAGCGGCGCGCTGCTGCTCGCCGACTTCCTTGTGGATTCTCTCCATGTCGAGCGCACGCGCCTGGCGGATGACGCTCTCAAGGCCGTCGGCCGGCAGCGCGCCGGCTTGCGCGAACACGATCACGTTCTCGCGCAGGAACACAAGGTAGGGGATCGAGCGGATGTTGAACGCGCCGGCGAGCTCCTGCTCGTCATCGGCGTTGACCTTGCCGAACACGATGTCCTGATGCTTCTCTGAAGCCGCTTCGAACACGGGCCCGAAGCTCCTGCACGGACCGCACCACGGCGCCCAGAAGTCCACGACCACCAGGTCGTTCTTCGCCACGACATCCTCGAAATTGTCCTGGGTCAGCTCAACCGTCGCCATCGCGCGCTCCATCCAATAGGGTCGGGCATCATAGCACGGCACTTCGATAGAGGCGCGTCGGGAACAAGTGACGCAGTGACGAAGTGACGAAGTGATGCAGTGACGACAGTCCAATGCGGGTAACGTGGGGCCCGTAACAAATTGAGACCCGGCTTTGAGACTTCCTGTGCTTCAGAGCGTTCGTCACCGCGTCACTTCGTCACCACGTCACTCAGTGAAGCTTGACCCGCGGCTCGGTGCGGCGCGTGATGAGGCGCGCAAGCGTGTCGAACGCCACCTTGGCCAGGCCGTGCAGCGCGTAGAGGTGCATGCGGTAGAGCGAGACGTACATCAGCCGCGCGAAGAGCCCCTCGATGAAGATGCTGCCACCCAGCAGAAAGCCCATCAGACTGCCCACCGTCGAGTACTCGCCGAGCGATAGGAGTGAGCCGAAGTCACGATAGACGTACGGCTCGAGCGGTCTTCCCGCGAGGCGCCGCGCGAGATTCCTGACGAGGTGCGTCGCCTGCTGGTGCGCAGCTTGCGCGCGCGGCGGTACGCAGTGCTCGTGCCCCGGCCACGGGCAGCACGCGCAGTCGCCGAACGCGAATACATCGGGATCGCGCGTGGTCTCCAGCGTCTCGCGCACGACCAGCTGGTTCGATCGGTTGGTTTCGAGCCCGCCGACGTCCTTGAGAAAATCCGGGGCCTTGATACCGGCGGCCCATACCGTAAGCTCCGCGGGAATCTTCTTGCCGCCCGCGGTCATGACGCCGTCGGCGGTCACTTTCGTCACGCGCTCGCCGGCGAGCACGCGGACGTTCAGCCCGCGCAGCAGTTCCTCCGCCGCCTTCGACACCCGCTCCGGCACCGCAGGCAGGATGCGGGGCGCGGCCTCGATGATCGTGAACCGCACGTCCTTCTCGGGATCGATCTTGTCGAACCCGTAAGCGACCAGCTCGCGCGTGGTCTTGTGGAGTTCCGCCGCGAGCTCCACGCCGGTCGCCCCGCCGCCGATGATCGCCACCTTGAGCTGCTCCGGCCGGAGCGGCCCGGCCTGTGAATTGGCGCGAATGCAGGCGTTGACGAGCCGCCGGTGGAATATTTCCGCCTGCTCGTGGGTGTCGAGACTGACGGCGTGCTCGCGCGCTCCCGGCGTGTCGAAGTCGTTGGTGTGGCTGCCCACCGCGATCACCAGCGTGTCATAGGCGATCTCGCGGCGCGGGATGAGCTCGCGCCCCTCCTCGTCGAATGTGGGCGCGACCATCACCCCGCGCCGCGCGCGGTCGAGCCCGTCCATGCGGCCGAGCTGGAAGCGGAAGTGGTGCCAGCGCGCCTGCGCGAGGTAATCGAGCGCGTGGTGATCGAGGTCCATGCTGCCGGCCGCGACCTCGTGCAGCAGCGGCTTCCACAGGTGCGTGCGCGAGCAGTCCACCAGCGTCACCCGCGCGCGGCCCTTTCGCCCCAGGATATCCCCAAGCCTAGTAGCGAGTTCCAGTCCTCCCGCACCCCCGCCGACAATCACGATCTGGTGCACGGTCTCGCTTCAGTTTCTCCGGGTTGTCCGTTCATCATTCATCATTCCGCGTTCATCGTTCCCGGTCGCCCGCCCGCTCCGCCGCCGACGATGACGATTTCGTGCGCCTTCACGTGGTCGCGGCGGATGCGGCGCTTCTCACCGGAAGCCGTACAGCCGCTCCGGGTTCTCGACCAGCGCGAGGTGGCGCTGCTTCTCGTCGGGGATCCACTCGGGCAGGCGGTCGCACAGCTCGCCGTCGTTCGGCATCGCCTTCTCGTGCTTCGGGTGCGGCCAGTCGGTTCCCCACACCATGCGTTCGGGCGCGGCCGCGACGAGCGCGTGCGCGTACGGCACGACGTCCCGGTACGGCATGTCCTCGCGCGAGATGCGGTAGGCGCCGGTGAACTTCACCCAGCAGCGGCCTGTGCGCAGGAGCCTCAGCAGCGCCTTGAAACCCGGGTGGCCCACGCCCTTCGACGTCTCCATGTAGCCGAAGTGGTCTACGACGATGTCCACCGGGAGGTTCGCGAATGTCTTGTCGAGTTCCGGGAACTCGTCCACATGCATCAGGAACTGCAGGTGCCAGCCGAGCGGCCTCACCCGCTCGGCCATCTTGCGCACCACGTCCAGCGGCAGCCTGCCCTTCTCCTCCGCTTTCACGTCCACGATGTTGAAGCGGACGCCGCGCACGCCCGCCGCGTGCATGCGCTCGAGCTCGGCGTCGGTGACCGACTCCTCCACCACCGCGACGCCGCGCATGCGCCCGCCGGACCGGGCCAGCGCAGCGAGCATGGCGCGGTTGTCGGTCCCGTACACGCTCGGCTGGACCAGTACGGCGCGCTCCACTCCCAGCGCGCGCAGCATGCGCCGGTAATCCGAGGCCGAAGCATCGGGCGGGGTGTAGATGCGCTTCGGCGAATAGGGATAGCGGGCCGCGGGGCCGAACACGTGGGCGTGGCAGTCGCATGAGCCGGGCGGAAGGCGGAAGCCGGGATTGCGCGTATCGGGATCGGGACCGGCGCAGAGCGGGGCCCGCGCGAGCTCTTCGACGGGGACGCCGGCTGGTGTGTTCATGTCCTGTTCTCCGGAAAGCGGCCCCAGTTTATCACCGCCCGCGCCGACGAAAGGCCGTAGAATAGACGCGGACGTCCGATCAAGGGGAGGAGCCTCACATGACACGCACCAGCGCCGCGGCGTTTGCCGCCTTTGCCCTTATCTTCGCCGCGTCGAACGCCGTCGCCCAGAGCTATCCGACGCGGCCGATACGGATGATCGTTCCCTTCTCGCCGGGCGGCAACGTGGACATCACCGCCAGGACGGTCGCCCAGCCGTTGAGCGCCGAGCTCGGACAGCAGGTGATCGTGGAGAACCGGACCGGCGTTGGCGGAAGCATCGGCACCGACTTCGTCGCCAAGGCTGCGCCAGACGGCTACACGCTGCTCATGGCCTCGAGCAGCGTGATGGTGAACGGTCCCGCGCTGTATCCAAAGCTGCCCTACGACATCGTGCGCGACCTCGCGCCGGTGGGGCGCGTCGCCGTCGTGCCGCTGGCGCTTGTGGTCCATCCCTCGCTTCCGGCGAGGACCACGAAGGAGTTCATCGCCGTCGCCAAGGCGCAGGGCGGCAAGCTGCTGATGGCGAACACCGGCGTGGGCACCACCAACCATCTGATCACCGAGCTCTTCATGATCGCGACCGGGGCGCGCATGACCCTGATCCCGTACAAGGGCAGCGGCCCCTCGCTCGTGGACCTCATCGCGGGACACGTGTTCGCGCACGTGGACCAGATCTCTTCCGCGCTTCCCTACGTCCGCGCCGGCAGGATCCGCGCGATCGCGGTGACGACCGCAAAGCGTTCCGCCCAGCTCCCCGAAGTTCCGACCCTCGCCGAGTCCGGCGTGCCGGGCTTCGACGAGAGCACGGTGACCGGCGTGCTCGCGCCCGCCGCGACCCCGCGCGATGTGATTCAGAAACTGAACGCCGCGCTGGTCAAGATACTCGGTGGCCCGGCCATCAAGGAGCGCTTCGCATCGCTCGGGGCCGAGGTGCAGCCGAGCACCAGCGCGGAGCTCGGCGCGTGGATCCGCTCGGACCTCGCGAAGTGGGTGAAGGTGGTGAAGCAGGCGGGCATCAAATTGGAACTATGATCGCGGAACTATGAACGATGAACGAAAATCTGGAGGCACAACGACGCCGCCAGACCTAGCCAAGCGGACGAAATTGTTCGCTCTCGAGGTTATCGACCTGTACTCGCGGCTTCCCGGGACGGCGGTGGCCCAGGTGCTGGGGAGGCAGCTCCTGAAGGCAGGAACTTCGGTCGGCGCGCAGTATCGTGAAGCCAGACGCGCGAAGTCCGCCGCGGATTTCATCAGCAAGATCGAGGGGGCCTTGCAGGAACTGGAAGAGACCGCTTACTGGCTGGAACTGATGGAAAGTTCGCGCGTTATCGCCGCAGCCGAAGCAACGACCTTGCTCGCCGAAGCAAACGAACTGACGTCAATTCTTGTCGCGAGCGTAAGAACCGTCAAAAAGCGCAAATGAGAATTCGGTGGGTCTGTCGTTCATCATTCATCGTTCATAGTTCATCGTTCTAGTCAGGCGCCCGCCTGACTGGCGGCGCTCTGTTGCAGGAGCTTCAGCATCGCCGCCGCCTTGTCGAAGGTTTCCTGGTATTCGTCTTCCAGCTTCGAGTCCGCCACGATGCCGCCGCCCGCCCAGCAGCGGATGACG
>JACPEF010000109.1 GCA_016183675.1 Betaproteobacteria bacterium | reverse complement strand
TCGAACGCCCGTCCGTGCTGGTTCTGCGTGCCGTAGCCGGAGGCCGCGATGCCCTGACCGACGCGGAACAGGTGTCCGAACCGGTATGACACCTCACGCGGAAAGCGCACGATCGTGCCGTCGGCCAGGATCGCGCCGTTGATCTCGCCCTTGCCGCCGTGGCGCACGTGCCGGATCTCTCCCTGCGCGCTCATCTCCTTGAGGCCGATGCCGCGCAGGTGCGGCGGCGGCTTCATGCCCGCCGGCGGCTTGGGATGGACCATCACCGCCTGGCCGGTGCGTGAGTTGGTGATGACATATCCCTTGATCTGTCCGGGCATCTCCGGGTACCCCTTGACCTCGACCGCGTCGCCGGACTTCACCGCGGCCGCGAGCTGCTCGCTCATGTGCGGCGGGAAGGTGACGAGGGCGCCGGTGTCGAGCAACACGCCGTCCACCTCCCCAAAGGGGTTCACGAGCATGCGACTGACCGTCGCCTGGGCGGCGGGCGGCCCATGAATGTACGCCTGCGCCAGAAAGAAATCATCCTTTTTTCCTTTGTCTTTCTTGGCATGCGCCGATCCGCCGGGCGTCGAAGTCAACATCAAGCCGAGCGAGATTCCCGCGACCACCGCCAGGAAAACACGGAAAAACTTCATGGGTGTCTCCGTTCTGCTGCGGCAGTCCCCAAGACTGCCCCGGTGCATGCCCTTGCAAGCCCCGTGCCAATCTCCAGGCGATTGATTCAGAACAAGAACGACGGCGCCCGGCGGGCATCGTTGCATGCTTTGAGGACGGCCGCTGTCCGCACACCGGACATTGATTCGCCCGCGTCAGAGCTCGATGCCGTAGTGCCGGAGCTTGGCGTACAGCAGCTGGCGATGGATGCCGAGACGGCGCGCGGCCTCGGCCCGGTTGCCGCCCGAGTCGGCGAGCGCCTTGCGGATCATCGCCTCCTCGAGCTGCGCCAGGGCCGCCGGCAGAGTGTCGGCGGTCTGCGAGGCTGCGGAGACCGGGCCACGGCTTGCGAATCCCAGGTCGTCGGCTTCGATGCGGGCGCCACGCGCGAGTATCGTGGCACGCTCGATCACGTTGCGCAGCTCCCTGACGTTCCCGGGCCACGCATGCTCCTCCAGCTTCTGCCGCGCCGCGGCCGAAAGCGCCTTCGGCGGGTCGCTGGCCAGCGCCAGGAAGTGCTCCGCCAGCGCGGCGATGTCTTCGCGGCGCTCGCGCAGCGGCGCTACGTGGATCTGCAGCACGTTCAGACGATAGAAGAGGTCCTCGCGGAACCGGCCCGCTGTGACCTCTTCCGCGAGGTTGCGGTGGGTGGCAGCGAGAATGCGGGTATTGACGCTGACGGAACGTTCGGCGCCTACGGGCACGATCGCCCCCTCCTCGAGCACACGCAAGAGCTTCGCCTGCAGATCGCCGCTCATTTCGCCGATCTCGTCAAGCAGCAGGGACCCGCCGTCCGCCTGCCGGAACATCCCGATACGGGTGGAGGTCGCGCCGGTGAATGCGCCGCGCACGTGGCCGAAGAGCTCGCTTTCCAGGAGATCGTGCGGTATCGCGGCGCAATTGATCGCAACGAACGGCTTGCCAGCGCGCGCGCTATGCTGATGCAGCGCGCGCGCCACTTCTTCCTTGCCGGTGCCGGTCTCCCCGGTGATCAGCACGGTCGCGTCGGTCGCCGCCGTGCGTCCAATCAGCTTGACCACCTCCCGCATGAGTTCGCTGCGCGCGACGAACTCGCCCGGTTTCGCGACGGCCGCCACCCCCATCGACAAGCCACCGGACCGCAGCGCCTCGACCAGCGCGCGTTCGATGGCGGCACGCCCCGCCGGTTTCGCCAAATGGTCGAACGCACCGAGCTTCATCGCCTCTATCGTGTTGTCGGCGCTAGCGTACGCGGTGAGCATGATGACCGGGATGCCGCGCCCGGCGGGCAGCCGCTTGATCTCGCGCAGCACGTCCAGTCCGGTCGTGTCCGGCAGCCGAAAGTCCAGGAAGACGGCGTCTATCCCGCCCCGTTCGATCAACGACAAACCCTGCTTCCCGCTCTCGGCGGCGAGCGTTTGATGGCCGAGGCCCGCCAGCGTTTCCACGAGGCTCTCCCGGAAACTACGGTCGTCGTCAACGATCAGGACGCATGCCATGGAATCTCGATCTCGAAACAGGTACCGGATGCCTGCTTGACGTACCGCGCAGCGCCCCCGTGTGCCGTTGCGATTTCCCGCACCAGCGTGAGCCCGAGCCCGACCCCGTCGGAGCGCCCGGAGACGAATGGTTCGAACAGCCTGGGCTCGATGCCGGCCGCGACTCCCGGGCCCGTGTCGCATACCCGCAGGATCATGCTGGCGCCAGCGCCGTCCTTCACCGCGCTCACCGTGACCGTTCCACCGCGCGGCGTGTGTTCGACCGCATTTGCCACCAAGTTATCCAACGCCCGTCCCAGCAAAACCGGGTCGAAATTCCATGACTCGAGCCCGACCTGGGTACGCAACTCGACGCCCGCCCGGGCGGCGCGCTCGCCGAATGACCCGATCCTCTCGGCGATCCAGTCCCTGACCAGGACCTCGCGCCGGTGGATGCTCACCGGCTCGGCTTTGGACAGCAGGCTTCTCACCGTCGCATCGAGGCGCTCGATCTCCTTCACGACGAAATGGAGCGCCGCCTCGTGTTTGTCGGAATGTGCCAGAGCGTTTTCAGCCTTCAGTCGCATGGCCGCGATGGGGTTTCGCACTTCGTGGGCCATGGCCGCCGCCATGCGTCCCAGCACGGCGAAGCGTTCCATTTGCGCCAGCGCCATTCCGAGTTTTTTCTCCCGGTTGCGCGCGGCCTGCAGGCGGGCGCGGAATTGATTGAGCGCAGCGACGATGCGGTCGAGTTCGGTGTCGCCGGTCGGAGCGGTTTCGCGCAAAGCATCCGTCGCATCCCGCCCCAGCTCGCTTTCCACACGGCGGAAGTGATGACTCCATCGGTAGAAACCCAGGCCGAGCCACACGCCGGAGACGAGGACGAAACCGAGCAGCAGCGCCAGCCCCCGGTTCACCTCGTCGTAGGCCTCGCCGGTGGCGGTAGCTACCCGAGCCATAGTCCACGCGCCGAGGCGCGCCCCCGGCAGAGTCACTGGGCAGGCCGTCAACACCACGGTCTCGCGCGGCCCCGCCATCAGCTCCGTAACTGGCGCATTTTCGGCAAGGCTCCTGTTCACGAGCGTTTCGATGCGGTTGCGCTCAGTGGACGGAACGTCTGTTTTTTCCTCGCTGCCCTGGTGGGTGGGGAATGCGTAGGCAACGAAACCTCCGGCTTCGTGCCAATAGCCGCCTTCGATGCCGGGAAGCTCGCCCAGGATGAGGTTGCGCAGCGCGCCCATCAGCACCGCGTCGAGCGTGTCACCGCCCGACTTGATCGAACGCGGATATTCGGTCTGCAAGGCCGTGCACGCCTGTTTCGCCAGGCCCAGCGTCTTTTCGGTTTGCGCCTCAGTGCCGAGCTGGTAAACGTCGCGGATGACGAAGGCGAGCGCTCCGCAAACCGCCAGCATGAAAAGCCACAGCAGCAACAGGCGCAGCCGCAGGGTCAAAGCAATTCGCAAGCCGATCCCTTTCCGAGCATTGTGTGCGCATGCTACACCCTGGAACGCGCTACCTGATGTCGGTGGGCAGTGCCAGAGCACCCGCGCGAGTTGTCCAGCCCCCCGGCTGCGGCCACTGTCCGCAGATCGAGAGGCCGGAGGCGTTCGTGGCTGCGGTCAACGGTTTTCTGCCGCGCTGAGCTTCAAGACCGAAGCCGAACCGCCAAGGACGCCAAGGAACAAGAATGGAAAACGCGACAGGCGGAAATCCGCTTACCGCTTACTGCTCGCCGGTCGTTTGCTAGCGAATCAGGATCGCCGCAAGCCCGAGCAGCAATCCCATGCTCACCACGTCGGTCGCGGTGGTGAGGAAGATGCTCGACGCGGTGGCGGGATCCAGCCCGAAGCGCTTGAGCGTGAGCGGGATCATCGCCCCGCAGACCCCGCTCGTCACGCAGCTGCCAATAAGCGCCAGCCATACCACGATGCTCAAGACGACGGCATGGGGGTTGCCCTGGTACCGCGCCACGGCCAGCATGCCGAGCGCGGCGATCAGTCCGGTGAAAACGCCGTTGTAGAGTCCCAAGGAGGCTTCCTTGGCGACCAGGGCTCTTTCCTTTCCCGCTTTCAGCTCGGCGAGCGTGATGCCGCGCAGGGTGACGGCCAGCGCCTGGCAGCCGGTGTTGCCCGATTGCCCCGCGAGCACCGGCAGGAACAGGGCGAGGATCACCAGCCGGTCCACCGTGTCCTGGAAGATGGCGACGACCGCTCCCGCGACGAAGGCGGTGAGAAGATTCAACTGGAGCCAGGGATGGCGGAACTTGAAGCTCTGGGCGAGGGGCGTGGCGAGCCGCTCTTCCTTTTCCACGCCGACCATGGTGCCGACCTGGGCCGTGATCTCGAACGCCTGCTCCTCGAACATGGCCTGCCCGCGCACCAGCCCGGTCAGCACGCCGCTCTCGTCGCACACCGGGTACACCGGGTAGTGGCGGTCGAGCACGAGCTTCATCGCCTCGCCGAGCGGCAGGTCCGGCTTCAGGAAGAATATCTCGCGCAGCATCAGCGCCTCGAGCCGCGTGGAGTCCTCCGCGAACAGCAGGTCGCGCATGGTGATGACGCCGATCAGCCTGCCGCCCGGGTCGGTGACGTAGCCGTAGGTGATGAGCGCGGTCTTGACCAGCGTGCGCAGCTGCTCGATGGTCTCACCCACGGTCTGCTGCGGATGGAACACGGCGAGCGACGGCTCCATGAGCCTGCCGATGGCGCCCTGTGGATACTCCTGGTTGCGCTTCCACTGCAGGGCGGTTTCCGGGGGCAGCGCGTGCATCACGCTGTCCACCAGGCCGGCCGGCAATTCCTGGAGTATGTCCTGGGTGAGCGCGGGATTGAGGTCCATCAGCACTCCGGCGATGACGCGCGCCGGGTACTCGGCGAGCAGCGCGGCCGCCTCCTGCGGCGGGCGCGCCTTCACTTCCGGCACGAGCATCTTGCGTTGTTGTTCCTGGACCTGCTGCTGGGATTCGATCAGCCCGGGTTGCACCGTTGCCCCCTTTTCTACAGTGGTTGGTAAGTGGCGCCGGTTGAACGGCACGCGCGTGTCCGTTCGAACCGGCGCAGTTAAAGCGGCAGCAGCGCTGTCCGCTTTAAGCGGTCATTGTGCCGCAGAACGCGGCGCGGGAGAAACCCTCGGGGAAGGAGAAGGCGCGCCGCACCCCCGCGCCGCCTGACGGTGACCGACCGGTCACCGGTTAAGACTTGGCGTCAAGGCCAAGTCTTTGCCAGATGGTGGTGGTGAGGCCGGCCCGGTTCAAGGTATAGAAGTGCGGCTCCGGCGCGGCAAGCGCGTTTTGAGCACGTCGGCGAGCGCGTGGAACAGATCCACCGAGGCGTTGATTTCATCCTTGTTGATCGAGACCGATTCGACGTTGATGCCAAGCGGCACGCGCCCGACGTAGTCCTGCTCGAGGATCCGCACCAGGTTCGCGTGGCAGATCTCGATCGACTTGGCGAGGGGCGAAGCGCCGCACTGAATCGCGCGCTCGATCGCCGGCGCGATCGAAATCCCCAGCCATTTCATGAAGGCCAGGGTTTTCTCGCGGCCGACCGGAGCGAAGGTGAGCACGACGCGGCGCGGCGCGACGCCGGCTTGCTCGCAGTCGCGCGCATAGTCGGAGAGCATGCGTATCGTGGCTCCGGCGTGGTACACCGTCTGCGAGACGAAGAAGCTCGCGCCGTGAGATGCCTTGTCAATCATGCGCCGGCTCTCGCTCGACGGCTGCCCGTGGCGTTCGGCGATCGCCACGCCGCCGATCGTGAAGCGACGCTCGTGCGCCACGGCGATCCGGATCGCGTCGATGAGCGACAGCGGGTAGCGCGCGCCCCTGGAAGTCGGCCGGCCGACGATGGCCAGGTCGTCGATCGCGTAGTCGCGCGCGGTCTCGTCGAGCCACGAGCGCCACTCGGCCTCGGACATGTCGCCGATGCACTTGTACGCGATCACCGGCGTCCCGGTGTGCGAGAAAAGGAGTTTCGCGTAAGCGCGCGGGTCCACCGTGCGCGTGAACGGGAACGGCCGCGGAACCGCGGTGCGCCTCGACTCGTCCTGGATGTCGTACACCACGAGGCCGTCGAGCGGCAGGGGTTTCACCCTCTCGATAAGCTTCGCCGCGGCGGTCTCGACGACCTCAGGCGGCGAGCCGTCGCGCGGTGGGGTGGTGCCGTAGAGCAGCACCCGTCCGTCCGTGGCGAGCAGCTTGGACCTGAGAGTCATGCCGGGCTTGGGCGCGGGCGCCCCGGGGCTCAGTACCGATAACGTTCCGGCTTGTACGGCCCGTCGATGTCCACGCCGATGTAGCGGCACTGCTCCTCGGTCAGCACCGTGAGCTCGGCCCCCAGCTTCTTCAGGTGCAGCCGCGCCACCCTCTCGTCGAGCTGCTTGGGCAGCACGTAGACCTTCTTCTCGTACTGGGTCGCGTGGCTGTGGAGCTCGATCTGAGCGAGCACCTGGTTGGTGAAGGAACTGGACATCACGAAGCTCGGGTGCCCGGTGGCGCAGCCGAGGTTCACCAGCCGCCCCTCGGCAAGCACGATGAGGCGCTTGCCGCCGGGGAAGATCACATGATCGACCTGCGGCTTGATGTTCTCCCACTGGTATCGCTTGAGGCTCGCGATGTCGATCTCGGAGTCGAAGTGCCCGATGTTGGCGACGATCGCGTTGTGCTTCATGCGCTTCATGTGCTCGTGGGTGATGACCCGCAGGTTGCCGGTGGCGGTGACGAAGATGTCGGCCTTGTCGGCTGCGTAATCCATCGTCACCACGCGATAGCCCTCCATCGCCGCCTGCAGCGCGCAGATCGGGTCGATCTCGGTCACCCACACGCTCGCGCCCAGCCCCCTCAGCGACTGCGTGCAGCCCTTGCCGACGTCGCCGTAGCCGGCGACGAGCGCGACCTTGCCGGCGATCATGACGTCGGTCGCGCGCTTGATTCCGTCCACCAGCGACTCGCGGCAGCCGTAGAGGTTGTCGAACTTCGACTTGGTCACCGAGTCGTTGACGTTGATGGCCGGGAACAGAAGCTTGCCTTCCTTCTGCATGATGTAGAGCCGGTGTACGCCCGTGGTGGTCTCCTCGGACACGCCCTTGATCGACTTGGCGATCTCGCCGAACCAGCCCTTCGGCTTCT
>JACPEF010000108.1 GCA_016183675.1 Betaproteobacteria bacterium | reverse complement strand
TGCCGGCGGCTCGCGTGCGTGCTTCGTCGCTGGACAGCACATCGTACGGGGGGGCGATGACTTCGGCGGCGCGGCCGGAAGCCGGGCGCAGGCCAGCGAAGGGTCGAATCAGGTGCATGTCGAGTTCCTGCAACACAAAAAAGTTTTCTCTTTCAGGTCGCGGGTTGCCGCCCGGAGGCCCTGGATGAGGAGATTCATGGCCGCGAGAACAGCGGGAACCTTAGCATAATGGTTTATCGAGAGCAGCCTGAGGATCCTGTCTCGGCCTCAAAAACGGCGGCCACGGACTGGCGGCCGGACGAACACTCGCCCTATAATTGGCTACGCCGGTGCCGTCAGTGGAGGCGAATTTCGGGCATGCCGGTTTCGTTCCGAACAATTGAGTGGGAGAATCCAACATGAAAAGCACCAAGGGGATGGCGGTCCTGTTTTCCGCTGCGCTGTTGTTTGTCTCCGGTTGCGGCACGAAGCCGGTTTACAACGTTAACGGGGCGCCGGTCGCGACCTCCAAGGCCAATGCCTCGCTCGATGACGTCAAGCAGGCGATCGTCCGCGCGGGCGCGGCACTGGGCTGGCAGATGAGAGACGTAAAGCCCGGCCATATCGAGGGCTCGCTCTACCTGCGCACCCACGTGGCGAAGGTGGACGTCATGTTCGACGCCAAGTCTTACAGCATTACCTACAAAGACAGCACCAATCTCGATTACGATGGCACGAATATCCATAATAACTACAACGGCTGGATCCAGAACCTGGAGAAAGGCGTTCGCACGCAGTTGAGCCTCATCTAGGACATTGGGGGTGGCGCCGCGGTAGCGTGAATGACCGCTTCGGGAACGGCCGGGCAGGGGCGAGGGGCGTGTGGGTGGGCGTCTTCCGCGTGTCCCCGTCCCGCGCTGCTCAGGGCGCGCCCGTGCAGGAGGGTTTGCGTTCGGCGTGCGCAATACAGAGGGAATTTGCAGTGGAGCAGCAAACGAAGCTGGAAGGCGAGGTCGCGAAGCTGATCGCCGAGGCGGTGAACCTCGAAACGCCTGCCGAGGCGCTGGATCCTGACATTCGTCTGTTTCGCGAGGGCCTGGGGCTGGATTCCATCGACCTGCTGGAGATCGCCCTCGCCATTTCCAGGAAGTACGGTTTTCAGTTGCGTTCGGACGACCCCGCCAACGGGACCATTTTCGCGTCGCTGCGCACGCTGAGCGCGCACATCGCGCAGCACCGTACCCGCTAGCCCTTCATGTCCAACCGGGCACGCTCATTCATCCTTGCAGCGTGCTGCGCTTACCCCTTGCTGGCCCATACGGCGGCGGTGCTCAACGAGCCGCGCTGGGCCGCGATCGGCCTCGTCGGCATCGCGTGCGCTGTGTCCTCCACCCGGCTTCGCGCCTGGCAGACGGCGCTGCTCGGGGTCCTTTTTTTCTCGGTCGCATTGTGGCTCGCAGCCCGGTTTCCCGGATGGTTGCTGTATTCCCCGCCGGTCGCGCTCAATCTGGCCTGCTGCGCGCTGTTCGCCGCAACGCTGGGCCGCGGCCGCGAACCCATGGTGAGCCGCTTCGCCCGCGCGGAACGCGGCGGCGAGCTGCCCCCCGATCTCGTTCGCTACACGCGCAATCTCACCTGGGCCTGGACCGTGTTTTTTGCGCTGATGGCGGCGATCTCGCTGGTCCTCGCATGGACCGGCCCGATCGCGCTGTGGTCCCTGTTCACCAATCTCGTGATTTATGCGCTGGTGAGTCTCTTCTTTGTCCTCGAGTATGGGTACCGGCGGGCGCGTTTCCAGCATTACCGCCACGCTTCGCCCGCCGAGGCGATCCGGCGGTTGGGCAGTTACCGGATCTTCCCGCGTCCCGCGGACGGGGGGTGGCGATGAATTCAACCTGCCCCCTTCTTGACGGATTCGAGCCGGACAGCATCGTCAGCTGGGACCGCGGTGAGCCCGTCAGCGCGGCGCGTTTTTGCGCCGCGGCCGCGGCGCTGGCTGCGGATCTCCCGAAGAAACATTACGTTCTGAACCTGTGCGAGGACCGGTTGAGCTTCATGCTGAGCTTCGCCGCCGCGCTCATCGCCGGGCAGGTGAGCCTGTTGCCGCCAAGCCGCGCGGCAGGGGCGGTGCGCGACATTTTTTCCGCCTATCCCGAAAGCTATTGCCTCGCGGACCATGGCGATCTGCCAGCGGGGCTACCGGCGCGGATAGTCCCGCCTTGGCGCACGGACGCGGGCCGCTTCGACGTCCCGCAAATCGCCGCCGGACAGGTGGCGCTGACGGCCTTTACGTCGGGGAGCACCGGCAAGCCGCAGCCCCACGCCAAGACCTGGGGATCCCTGGTCACCGAGGCGCGTTTTCTCTCGCGCCACCTGGGGATTGGCGCCGGGCGCAATGTCTCGGTGCTGGGCACCGTGCCGGCGCAGCATGTATATGGGCTTGCAACCACGGTCACGCTTCCGCTGCAAAGCGGAGTTCCGGTGTATTCCTCGCACCCGCTCTTGCCAGCGGACATCAGTGCCGCACTGTCCGCGCTTCCTGGCGGACGCTGGCTTGCCACGACGCCTGCGCATCTGCGCGCCTGCGTGGGCGAGGAAACGAAGCTGCCCGGGCTTACCGGAATCATTTGCGCCACGATGCCTCTGTCATTGGAACTCGTGCAAGCCGCGGAGCGCCTTTGGAGCGCGCCGATACACGAAATCTATGGCTGCACCGAGGCAGGAGTAGTGGCGCTCCGCCGCCCCGCGCACACCGGGCAATGGCGCGTTTGCGAGAACATGCGCCTGTGGCAAAAAGGCGAGGAAGCCTGGATCGAAGGCGGCCACCTGCCTCGCGCGCTCAGGCTCCCCGATCTGATCGAGCTGGTAAGCGAAACGGAATTCATCCTCCTCGGCCGGCCGGGCGACATGGCCAAGATTGCAGGCAAGCGCGCTTCGCTTGAAGCCCTCCATCGCGAGCTCCTGCGCATTCCGGGCGTGCGCGATGGGGTGTTTTTCGTGCCCGAGCCACCGGCGCCCGGAAGGCAAGCGCGGCTTGCCGCGATGGTCGTGGCGCCCAGGCTTGAGCCGGAAGCGATCTTGCGTGCGCTGCGCGAGCGGATCGACCCCGCGTTCCTTCCCCGCCCGCTGCTCATCGTGGATGCGCTGCCGCGCAGTGCGACCGGCAAGCTTCCACGCGAGGGATTGCTCGAGCTCGCACGAGAAGCACTGGCCCGCGACCAGCGGAGCGCGTGATGCGCGTCGATGACGAGATCAGCCCGGAGCATCCGGCGCTGCCCGGCCATTTTCCCGGCCGTCCGATCGTCCCTGGGGCGCTGCTTCTCGCGCGCGTCTGCCGGGCGGTGACCGCGGCCTACGGCTGTCCCGTGAAGGCGGTGCCGGCGGCCAAGTTTCTCGCACCGCTCCGGCCGGCCGAGCGCTTCGAGATCCGGCTCGAGCGCGCGGGCAACGACCGGGTCAAATTCCAGGTCGTGCGCGGTGAAACCGCGATCGCGGGGGGCAGCGTGTGCCTGAGCATCGCGCCGAAAGAGTGAAGACCGCCACGGGCGCGGCATGGCTCGCCGAGCCGGAGCGCGGAAGCGCGGCTGCGATCGGCCTGATCAGCTGGCTTACGCTCAAGCTCGGGCGGGGCGCAACGCGCTGGTTGCTGTACCCGGTTTGCCTCTATTTCCTGGCATGTTCCGGTCAATCGCGGCGTGCTTCCCGCGCTTACCTTGTGAGGGTATTGGGCCGCAAGGCAGGCGTCCGCGACGTCCTGCGCCACTATCATGTTTTTGCCTCGACCGTGCACGACCGGGTTTTACTGGTGCGCGGGCGCTGCGAGGAGTTTGACATTTCAGTGCAGGGCGCCGCGAAAGTCGACGGCATTCTCGCGCAGGGCCGCGGCTGCATCCTGCTCGGCTCGCACCTGGGAAGTTTCGAGGTGTTGCGCGCGCTCGGCCACTTCAAGATAAACACCCCCGTCAACATCGTGATGCATGAAGACAATGCCGCGAAAACCGGCAGGGTGCTGGCGCATCTCGCCCCCGAGCTGCAAGACCGCGTCATCGCCCCGGGCCGGCCCGAAACCATGCTGCGCGTCAAAGAGTGCCTCGAGCGTGGGGAGATCGTCGGCATCCTCGGCGACCGCCCGCTCGGCGGCGACCGGATATGGCCGTGCCGTTTCCTGGGAGAAACGGCGCGCTTTCCGCTCGGCCCCCTGCTGCTCGCGGGAACGCTCGGAGCGCCCGTGGTGCTCTTCTTTGGCCTTTACCTCGGCGGCTCCCGCTACGAGGTGCATTTCGAGACGCTCGTGGAGGGCGAGACAGTGGCACGGGAGCAGCGGCCGGAGGTGGCCGCGCGCTGGCTCGAGCGCTACGTCGAATGGCTGGAGCACTATGCACGGCGCGCGCCTTACAACTGGTTCAACTTCTACGACTTCTGGGATGCCGGCGCGCATTGAATTCGTCCGCGCGGTCCTGGTCTTGGCGCTGCTGCCCGGTGCGGCCGCCGCGGCGACCCTGAGTGTGGCGGATCTGATGCGGATGCTGGGCGGCGCGGAAAGCGCCACGGCGAGCTTCGTCGAAACGAAGCACAGCGCGCTGCTCAAGACCCCCTTCGTGTTGCGCGGCACGCTCGCCTACCGACGCCCCGACCGCCTGGAAAAACATGTCATTCACCCTTACGACGAGCGCATGGTCCTGGAAGGCGCGCGCCTGACGATCGAGAACCGCACGCGCAACCGCAAGACGACCACGTCGGTGGCGAGCGCGCCGGGGCTGGCCGCACTCGTGGAAAGCATCCGCGCGACGCGGGCGGGCGACCTGCGGGCCCTGGAGCGTCACTACGAAGTGAGGGTGGACGGTCGCCGGGATCAATGGTCGCTCGGCCTCAAGCCGCTCGATCCGCACCTCGCCGAGCACGTGAGCGCGGTGACCGTGTCGGGCGCCGAGGGCCGCATCGTGCGGATCGAGGTGGAGGAGACGAGCGGCGACCGCACCGTGATGGAAATCAGCGAAAAGCTCCAATGAGCGTCGCCCGGGGTGCGGTCCTGGCCGTCTGGCTGCTCGCGCTCGCGGCGTGCGGCGCGTGGCTCTATCGGGGCCTCTCCGTCACCACCGATCTCACCGTCTTTCTGCCGCCTTCGACGACGCCCGCCCAACGCCTGCTGGCGGGGCAGCTGCGCGACGGCGTGGCGTCGCGACTGATACTGATCGCGCTCGATGGCGAGGAGGGCGCCGCGCTCGCGCGGACGAGCGGGGAACTCGTGCGCCGCCTGAAGGCGAGCGGGCTGTTCTCCTCCGTCAACAACGGCGCTCCGGCCGCGATGGACAGGGAGCGCGCGATCCTGTTCGCGCAGCGCTACCTTCTCAGCCCCGCGGTGAACGCCGATCGCTTCTCGGCCGGCGG
>JACPEF010000083.1 GCA_016183675.1 Betaproteobacteria bacterium | reverse complement strand
GGTTTTGCATTTAGCAGCCTGTCGGAACTTCAAGTCCGACAGGCTGCTAGAGTCTATAAGACCATGAAACACGCGCGCGTTTCATGGTGTTAGAGGCTCTTAATAATGGTGAAGGAAACCGTTCCCCGGCGCAAGCGCTCCTTCCGTTCGCGGTTCAAAGTTCAAAGTTCGACGTTCAAGGTTCAAAGTTCAAGGTTCAAAGTCCTGAAACCCGGAACCCGGAACATACAACATTGAGCCCGGAACCCGGAACGCGCGCTAGGCAAGGAATTCCTTGCCCTGCGCCGAAACGGTGCCGTTTGAGGACGTTTTCTCAACGACGACATGGCGCGGCAGGCGCGCGAGGTCGAGGCCGGCGGCGTAGTCGCGCAGGGACACCAGCTCGTAGCCGAGAGAGCGCCAGCCGACGAGCAGCGCGCGCAGCGCCGGTGCGAACATTGTGCCCTCTGTAGACGTGGCCGGTGGCGGGCGGATTGCGGCTCAACTCGCGCAGGCCTTGCGCGACGTTCTCGACGCTGATCCCGTCCGTGCCGATCAGTTCGTCGAGCGTGGGGAGCGTGGTCGGGAGCTGCGGGCAGGCGATGATCTCGCCGTTGAGAATCGGAACGAACGGGCAGACGCCGCGGGTGTCGGAACAGTGCCGGAACCCGAGCCGCTGCGTCTGGCGGTAGGCGTAGAGATTCATCTGCCAGCCCGCCGCGCCGTGGGTGAGGGGCGGTGCGCCGAAGATCTCCTCGAAGCGCTCGCGCGCCCGCAGCATCGCCGCGCGCGTTCGCGCTTCGTCCGCGCGCGCGCCGCGGCGCAGCCACGCGGCACGGTCGTGGGCCTGGATGCCGGCTTCGAAGCCCTCATCGCGCGCGGCGCGCATGACCGCCGCGCAGCGCGCGCCGATGTCCGCCCCCGGGAGCAGCGTCCCGGAGAGCAGCGCGGCGAGCCCGTAGCACTTCCGCCGCGGCACGCGCGGCAGGGCACCGATCGCGCGCCCGGTGTGGTCGGGACCGAGGCTGAACAGGAAGGTCGCGCGGGCGCCGTGTTCCTTGAGCATCTTGACGAGCTGCGGCACGCCTTCGCGCGTGCCGCGCAGGGTGGCGACCTCGATCCGTAGCGCCAGTTTCATCCGCTAAATCCACCACAGAGGCACAGAGACACAGAGAGAACGGGAATGAAACCCACATAAAACATACGCATCGCTCCGATCGCTTCTACCTTGCAAAGCGGGATTTTATTGTCCCTATTTGGAATTCTCTGTGCCTCTGTGTCTCTGTGGTTCCAGATTGATCTTATTCGCTGGCGAGGCAGCGGCGTGCAAGCGCGGTGAACGCTGCGTCGCTCGTCTCGTGTAATTCGAGTTTCACGGCGCGCGCGAGCGCAGGATAGTGCTTGCCGGTGGCCCGCGTGTATGCTGGGTCATAGTGTTTTACCAGCAGATCTGCTGTCAGTTCATTCCAGTTCCGCGCCAGTGCGAGTTCCCTCCACTTTCCGATGACCCCATGACCATGGCGCGGAACTAGGCATTCCAGTTTCGCGATCAGGGTCTCGGGTTGCTCGAGGAAGTGCGCGTATTCGCGCTTGAGCAGCTCGACACGCACCTCGATCGGGACTTCCAGCGCCACGCACTCGCTTTGCCACATGGCCTCGATCAGCGCGTCCGGCACGCGCAGCTCGCCGACCTTCCTGCTTTCGGCTTCCACGTAGACCGGCCGCCCCGCGTCGAAGCCGGTGAGCGCTTTCCAGACCCGGCTCTCGAACATCTTTTGCGTTGGCTGCGGATCGTCCGGCAGGTGCCCGAGCACGGAGCCGCGGTGCGCGGCGAGCGCTTCGAGATCGAGCACCTGACCGCCAGCGTCGTGCAATGCGCGCAGCAAGCGGCTCTTCCCGGCGCCGGTCAGCCCGCACGCCACGCGCCAGCGGAACCTGCGCGGCAGCGTGGCGAGCTCCGCCACCACCGCCCGCCGATACGCCTGGTAGCCGCCGTCGAGCTGGCCCACGTGCCAGCCGACCTGCGAGAGCACGTGCGCGAAGGCGCCGCTGCGGTTGCCGCCGCGCCAGCAGTAGAGGAGCGGGCGCCAGTCGCGCGGGCGGCCGAGAAACCGCTCCTGCAGGTGGCGCGCGATGTTGGCGCTGATCAGCGCCGCGCCGATCTTCTTCGCCTCGAACGAGGAGACCTGATTGTAGATCGTGCCCACGCGCGTGCGCTGGGAATTGTCGAGCGCGGGACAGTTGACCGCGCCGGGAACGTGATCCTCCGCGAACTCGCCTTCGGAGCGGACGTCGATGATCTCGTCAAACTCGGGCAGTTGTGCTACGGTTACAGTCGCTGGTCCACGCACGGCAATCCCTGTCGCATCGCGCTGGTTCGGTACGTCCGGTGGTTCTCGTGGCGAGCATCAGCGTACACTTTACGGCAGATCATGAACAAGCCTTCTGAAGCGGCGCCCATCCGGCTGACGCAACTCTCGCACGGCGGCGGCTGAGGTTGCAAGCTCACGCCAGCGTTGCTGAGCGAGGTGCTTGCGGCGGCGCCGGTCGCCAGGGGCTACCCGAACCTGCTGGTCGGCCACGAGTCGAGCGACGACGCCGCGGTGTATCGCCTGAGCGATGACCAGGCGCTGGTCGCGACCACCGACTTCTTCGCGCCGATCGTGGACGATCCGTACGATTTCGGCCGCATCGCCGCGACTAACGCGATCTCCGACGTCTACGCCATGGGCGCGAAGCCGTTTCTCGCGCTCGCGCTGCTCGGCGTGCCGCTCGGCAAGCTCCCGGTGGAGGCGGTGCAGCGCATCGTCGCCGGCGGTCACGACGTCTGCGAAAAGGCGGGCGTGCCGATCGCGGGCGGGCATTCGATCGATGCGCCAGAGCCGATGTATGGCCTGGTCGCGCTCGGCCTCATCCATCCCGACAAGGTCAAGCGCAACGACCGCGCTCGGGCCGGAGACGTGCTGATCCTGGGCAAGGCGCTCGGCATCGGCATCCTGGGCGCGGCGCTCAAGAAAGGCGAGCTGAAGGCGAAGTCGTACCGCCAGATGCTCGAGTCCGCGATCCAGCTCAATACGCCGGGCATCCCGCTTTCCGAGATGGAAGGCGTGCACGCGCTGACCGATGTCACCGGCTTCGGGCTGCTCGGGCACCTGCTCGAGGTCTGCCGCGGCTCGCGGCTCGAGGCGCGGGTCGAGTTCGAGCGGATCCCGATCCTGTCGGCGGCGCGCCACCTGGTGGAGGCGGGCTACGCCACCGGCGCCTCCGATCGCAACTGGGCGAGCTGTCAACCCGCAGTCACGATGCCGGAGAGCTGGCCCGTGTGGCGCAGGAAAATCCTCACCGACCCGCAGACCAGCGGCGGGCTGCTGGTGGCGTGCGATGCCGCCACTGCGCCGGCGGTGCTCGAGATCTTCGCGCGGGAAGGTTTCGAGCACGCGGCCGTGATCGGCGCGCTCGAGCGCGGCGAGCCGCGCGTGGTGATAACGTGAGGGCGTGAGAGCGTGAGCACGGGAGAGGGACAAATTCCGTGAGGGCGTGAGGGCGTCAGAGCGGGAGAGGGAACATACTCTTCGATGTCACGATTTCCGGATCTCACAATCTCCCGTCTTTTCGGTCTTGCGATTTCCCGATCTGACGATCTCCCGGCTTCTCGATCTCACGACCTCCCGATCCGGCGATCTCCCGTCTTTTCGATTTTCCGACTTCACGATCTCACGATCTTACGACTCACGGCTTCTTCAAGAGGGGCCGCAACCCTATCCACACCGTATCGAGCATCGTCGGCTGCGCCGCGGCGTTTGGATGGACGCCATCGGCCTGGAAGTACTCGCGCTTCTCGGCAAAACCTTCGAGCAGAAACGGCACGAGCGGGAGCTTGCGGCTTGCTGCGACGTCGCCGAAGGTGCGGCGGAACCTTTCCGCGTACGGCGCGCCGTAATTGGGCGGGATGCGCATGCCGACGAGCAGCACGCGGGCTTTGGCGCGGCGGCAGGCGGCGATGATCGCTTCGAGATTGGAGCGGATCGCCTCGATGGGCTGGCCGCGCAGACCGTCGTTGGCGCCGAGGGCGAGGATCACGATCGCGGGACGGTGCGCCTTGAGCGCGGCCGCGATGCGGTTCACGCCACCGAGAGTGGTTTCGCCGCTGATGCTCGCGTTCGCTACCTTATAATCGAATCTTTCCGCGCGCAGGCGGCGGGCGAGCAGGCTCGCCCATCCCTCATCCTGTGGCAGGCCGTAGCCGGACGAAAGGCTGTCGCCGTAGACCAGGATGGTCGCGGCCGAGGCCGCCGCGGCTGACAGCGCAAGCACACACGCGATCGCAAAACGAAGCAAGATCTTGAACGCTCCGGTGCAAACTATCATCAGGGTCTCGGGACTCGGCAAGCAGGTTATCACCGGCGAGGCCGAGTTGACCATTTTGCGCGACGTGAGTTTCGAGGTCCGCGCGGGCGAAGCGGTCGCGATCGTCGGCGTCTCGGGATCGGGCAAGTCCACGCTGCTCGGTCTGCTGGCGGGGCTCGACACGCCGAGCGCAGGCTCGGTGCGAATCGACGGCCATGATCTCTTCGCGCTCGATGAGGACGGGCGCGCCGCCCTGCGCGGGAAAATGGTGGGATTCGTGTTCCAGTCGTTCCAGCTGCTGCCGGCGATGACCGCGCTGGAGAACGGCATGCTGCCGCTCGAGCTCGCCGGCGCCGCCGACGCGCGCGCGGGGGCGAACGCCATGCTGGCGCGGGTGGGGTTGAGCGACCGCCTCAACCACTACCCGAAGCAACTCTCGGGAGGCGAGCAGCAGCGCGTGGCGATCGCGCGCGCGTTCGTCAGCCGCCCCAAGCTGCTGTTCGCGGATGAGCCGACCGGGAACCTCGACGCCGCGACCGGCGCGCAGGTGATAGAGCTGCTCTTCGAGCTCAACCGCGAAAGCGGCACGACGCTGCTGCTGGTTACCCACGACGAGGCGATCACCGGGCGCTGCGACCGCGCGCTGCGGCTCACCGCCGGCCGGCTGCAAGACCATGATTAACCACAGAGACACAGAGACACAGAGAGAACGGGAATGAAACCCGGAGGAAGCGGGCCCAGCGTTGTGATCGCTCCCGCCTTTCGGGGCTTTGTTGCCGTCGTACGGAGTCCTCCGTGCCTCTGTGCCTCTGTGTGAGATTTACGGCGTGAAGCTTGCACGGGAAATCGGGTTGGCGTGGCGGCTGCTCGCGCGCGATTACCGCGCCGGCGAGCTGACGCTGATCGCGGTGGCGATCGTGATCGCGGTGGCAAGCGTCACCACGGTCGGCTTTTTTACCGATCGCGTGCAACAGGCGCTCGACCGGCAGGCGAACCGGTTGCTCGGGGCCGATCTGGTCATTTCTGATACGCGCCCGCTCGCGCCGGAGCTTAAGCAAGAGGCGCAGCGGCAGGGGCTCTCGGTCGTCGAAGTCATGCGTTTTCCCAGCATGGTGGTGCACAGTGACAGCAACACACTGGCCGACGTCAGGGTGGTTGCGCCGGGATATCCGGTGCGGGGCGAGTTGCGTATCGCAGAACGCCTGTTCGGTCCCGATCGCCGCGCCGGCGCGATCCCGGATCCGGGGACGGTGTGGGTGGACGAACGGCTCTATACCGGCCTCGAGCTCGGGGAGGGCGCCAGCGTCGGCCTGGGCAGGAGCGAGCTGCAGGTTGCGGCGATCCTCACCCATGAACCCGGCGTAGAGGTGGGATTCCTGAGCGGCGCTCCGCGCGTGATGCTCAACACCACTGATCTCGCCGCAACCGGCCTGATACAACCGGGCAGCCGCGTCGGTTACCGATTGCAGATCGCGGGTGAAACCGAATCGGTGGAGGCATACCGCGCATGGGCGGTGGAGCGCCTGCGGCCCGGCCAGCGCATCGAGGGCATACGGGACGCCCGGCCCGAGATCCGGTCGGCGCTCGAGCGCGCCAAGAGTTTCCTCAATCTGGCCGCGCTCACCAGTGTGCTCCTGGCGGCAGTGGCGATCGCGCTCGCGGCCCGGCGCTATCTGCAGCGCCATCTGGACGCCTGTTCGATGATGCGCTGCCTGGGCGCGAGGCAGGGGCTGATCACGCGGCTGCACGTCATGCACTTTTCCGTGCTGGGTGCGCTCGCCGCCGCGGTCGGCACGGTGATCGGGGTGGTCGCGCAAACGGCGCTGGCGGCGTGGTTGAACCAGGTGGTAGCCGTGGCGCTCCCGTTGCCGGGCGCGGCGCCAGCGCTGCACGGAGTGGTGGTGGGGCTGCTGCTGTTGCTGGCGTTCGCGCTACCGCCGCTCATGAGCCTGAGCCAGGTGCCGACGCTGCGCGTGCTGCGCCGCGAGCTCGGGATCCCGAAAGGCGGGGGCATGCTCGGCTACACGGCGGGTGTCGCGGTCATCAGCGCGATGATCCTGTGGCGTGCCCAGGACATAAGGCTGGGGCTGACGGTGCTCGGCTGGTTCGCCGCGACCATGGTCGGCGCGTGCGCGCTGACCTGGCTGGTGCTGCGCGGGCTCACTCTGCTGCGGGCGCGGGGCATGTCCTGGCGCTTTGGCGTGGCCAGGCTGCAGCGCAGAACGCTTGGCACCATCGTACAGGTCGTCGCGCTGGGGCTTGGCATCATGGCGCTGCTCACGCTCACGCTGATCCGCACCGACCTGCTGCGCGCTTGGCAGCAGAGTCTGCCGCAGGACGCGCCCAACCGCTTCGTCATCAACATCCAACCAGACCAGGTCGAACCCATCAGGCGCTTCTTCGTTGCGCGCGGCATGGCATCGCCGGAGCTTTACCCTATGGTGCGGGGGCGGCTTAACAGGATCAACGAGAGGAGCGTTTCCGCTGACCGCTACGCCGACGAGCACACCCGCCGGCATATCAACCGCGAGTTCAATCTGTCGTGGGCGGCGCGCCTGCAGGCCGACAACCGGGTCGTCGCCGGGCGCTGGTGGGAAGGGGGCGCCGCGCACAGCGATCAGTTTTCGGTGGAGCGCGGGCTCGCGGAATCCCTCGGCATCCGCATGGGCGATGTCCTCACCTTCGAGGTCGCGGGCAGCGCGATCTCGTCCCCGGTTACGAGCCTCCGCAGCGTCGACTGGGACAGCTTCAACGTGAACTTCTTCGTGGTGGCGCCGCCGGGCCTGCTCGAGGGGCAACCCGCGACCTATGTGACCAGCTTTCACCTGCCGCCGGGACAGGCCGCTATGCTCAACGCCTTGGTGAAGGCGTTCCCCAACATCGTGCTGATCGACGTGGCGCAGACGCTGGCCCAGGTGCAGCGGATGATGGACCAAGCCGCGCGCGCAGTGCAGTTCGTGTTCCTGTTCACCCTCGTCGCCGGGCTGGTGGTGCTGTATGCCGCGATCGCCAGCACCCAGGACGAGCGGCTCTACCAGGCGACCGTGATGCGCACGCTCGGCGCGAGCCGGGCCCAGCTCAACCGCGCCCATCTTGCCGAGTTCACCGTGATCGGCGCCGTGGCGGGTTTCGTGGCGGCGACCGGTGCGACCGGACTCGGCTACTTCCTCGCGCAGCGCTTCCTGCAGATCGACTACGCGCCGGATCCGGCGGTGTGGCTGATCGGAACCGCCGGCGGCGCGCTGGGGGTGGCGGCCGCGGGCTACCTCGGCACGCGCCGGGTGCTTACCGTGGCGCCGCTCAAGGTGCTGCGCGCGATCGGCTAAGAGCCGACTTCAGAAAGCCAATTGGAACCGCAGACGAACACAGATAAATCAAACCTGCGAGGGTGTTCCGCAGGAATTTTCGCCCGCGTTTATCTGCGTTTATCTGCGTTTATCTGCGGCTAATCCTCGTTTTTGATTTATACTTCGCAGGCGATGCCCGAGATCCTGTACGCGATTCTGGCGCTCGCCATCCTTGTCGCTCTGGTCGTCCTGATCGTGAGGCTGGCGGCCCAGGCCACCGCGGCCAGGACGCTGCCCGAGGAACTCGCGCGGGTGCTGGAAGAGAAGCACCGGGCGATGCTCGGCGACCTGCACGGCGGGCTCGCGCAGCAGTCCGACCGCCTCACTTCCCGGCTGTCCGAAGAGCTCAATCAGACGCGGGAAACCCTGCACCGGCTCAAGCTCTCGCTCGCGACGAACCTGGGCGACACCACCGACAAGCTCAATGCCAAGATCGACCAGCGGCTGGAGCAGATCGCCGGCAAGGTGAACGAGCGGCTCGACGAGGGCTTCAGGAAGACCAACGAGACCTTCGTCAATGTGATGCAGCGCCTCGCCACCATCGACGAGGCGCAGAAGAAGATCGAGACGCTCACCGGCAGTGTGGTGAGCCTGCAGGAGCTGCTCGGCGACAAGCGCTCGCGCGGCGCCTTCGGCGAGGTGCAGCTGGAGGCGCTGGTGAGGAACGTGCTCCCTCCGGGGGCGTTCGAGATGCAGTACACGCTCTCGAACGGGGCGCGGGTGGACTGCGTGCTGAAGCTGCCCGAGCCGACCGGCCTCGTCTGCGTGGACTCCAAGTTTCCGCTCGAGAACTATCACAGGATGCTCGCTTCCGGGGCGAACGACGTGGACCGCGCGGGGGCGCAGCGCCAGTTCCGCGCGGACGTGAGGAAGCACGTGGACGACATCGCGAAGAAGTACATCCTGCCGAATGAGACCTCCGACGGCGCGGTCATGTTCGTGCCGGCGGAGGCGGTGTTCGCGGAGATCCACGCCTACCACGGCGAGGTGGTGGACTACGCCAACTCGAAGCGCGTGTGGATCGTGTCGCCCACCACGCTGATGGCGGTGCTCAACACGGCGCGCGCGGTGCTGAAGGACGTCGAGACGCGCAAGCAGATCCACGTCATTCGCGAGGCGCTCGTGCGCCTCGCGGTGGAATTCAGCCGCTTCGACGAGCGGTTGAAGGACCTTGCCCGGCACATCCGGCAGGCGAACGAGGACGTGGAGAGAATCCAGGTGACAGGCGGCAAGATCACGCAGCAGTTCCAGAAAATCGAGGCGGCCGAGCTGGAGCCGCCCGAGACGAAGCAGCTCAAGGTGGTCGAGCTCCGGGAAGAGAAAGAGAACAAGGGGAGCGGGTGAAAAGACTGGCGGCGGTATTGCTGGCGGCGGTGATCGTGGGAAGCGGCTGTGCCACGGTCGATTCGGTGAAGGAAGCGAAGGGGCAGGGGGTCAAGCGCACGTTCCGCCAGCCGTACGACCTCGTCTACCAGGCCGCGGTCAATGCGGCGACCCGGCGCAAGCTGGAACTGGTGGAGGAGGACCGCGCGGGCGGGCGCCTGGTGTTGTCTCACGGCGCCAGCTGGACCAGTCTCGGCGAGCGCATCGCCCTGTTCGTGACGCGCGCGGGAGACCGTTCCACAGTGGTCGAAGTGGTTTCCCGGCCGGTCGGCGGGGTGATCACTTTTCCGCCCGACTGGCCTTTGATTCTCTTCGCGGATATCGAGTCGGAGCTCGCCGAGGCGCCGAAGCGCAGGTGAAAACCCTGGATGCAACCGCAGATAAACGCAGATGAACGCAGATAGAATCAACCCAAAACGGTTTTGGCCACAGAGGACACGGAGTTCACAGAGTGTGATCCGCGATGCGCGATCCGCGATGGGTAGCGGGCGTTCCCATCCCGCATCACGTATCCCGCATCGATCTTGGGTTTTCCTCTGTGTTCTCTGTGATCTCTGTGGCTAATTATGCAGTTGTTCAAGCGCTGGCGCCGCGGCAGGATACTCAGGCGGTCCACGCTCGACCAGAATGTGTGGCGCGCGGTGCTCGAGCGCTACCCCTTCACGCGCGCGCTGTCCGGGGAGGAGTGCGCCCGTCTGCGCGAACGGGCGATCCTGTTTCTGCACGAGAAATCCATCGTGGGCGCGGGCGGGCTCAAGCTGTGTGACGAAATGCGTATGTGCATCGCGGCGCAGGCCTGTATGCTGATTCTGAACCTCGATCTCGACTACTACCGGGGGTGGGTGGAAGTGATCGTGTATCCGGACGAGTTCGTCGTCGAGTACGACTACGTCGACGAGGACGGGATCGCGCACCGCATCGAAGAACCGATGACGGGCGAATCCTGGCTCGAGGGGCCGGTGATCCTGTCTTGGGCTGATGCCGAGAGCCGCGGCGGCGACACCGGCTACAACGTGGTGATCCACGAGTTCGCCCACAAGCTCGACATGCTGAACGGGGACGCCAACGGCTTTCCGCCGCTGCACGCGGACATGGACCGGGCGCAATGGTCGGAGGCGTTCAGCGCGGCGTACGAGGACTTCTGCCGCCGCGTGGAGCGCCGCGAGGAGACGGTGATCGACCCGTACGCCGCCGAGAACCCGGCCGAGTTCTTCGCGGTGCTGAGCGAAGCCTTTTTTGAAACCCCCGGCGCGGTACTCGGCGAATACGGCGAGGTTTACCGCCAGCTCGCGGCCTTCTACCGTCAGGACCCGGCGGCGCGGCGCGCGGGGACAGGAAAGGCTCTCGGCGCGTGACTCCGTCGCCCGCAAAGCCCAAATCGAAGTACCTCCTGTTCGTCAGTTTCGGGCTGCTGCTCGCGGTGCTCACCGTGCTGATCGCGCTCGGAATCACGCGCATCGAGTCCTTCAACAGGCAGATCAACGACCTCAACGAAGGGCAGAGCCGCAAGATCGGCGCGGTCTCCGAGCTGTTTCTCAGCAACGGGCAGCGCTCGGCGCTGATCGACCGGCTGTTCGCGGCCGAAACGCCGCAGGACCGGGAGACCCTGCACGCCCAGTACCGCCGCGCGGTCGAGGCGTATACGCGCGCGGTGGAAAGGCTGCGCGCGCTGCCGGTCGCCCCGGCCGAGCGCGCGGCGCGGGATGAGGCGATCACCGCGGCTGCGCGCGCCCAGGCTGTCGGCGAGGAGATCTCCGGGCTCCTGGCGAAAGGGGAGATCGCGCAGGCCTCCGAGCTTAATCTCACGCAGGCAGTGCTGACGGACAGCCGACTGCAAGAAACGCTGTATCTGTTGCTCGAAGCCAATCACGCGGAGACCGCGCAAGCGGTCGCCGTCGCCAACGAGGGCATGCGATACGGTTTCCTCCTGATCGGCGCGGGCGGGCTGTTGGCGCTGCTGGCAGGCGTGGTGATCGCGGTCCTCGTGATCCGCGTTGTCTCCAGGACCGAGGCGAGCCTGGAGCACGAGAAGGAGCTCGCGGAGGTGACCCTGCACTCGATCGTGGACGGCGTCATCACGACCGACGCTTCCGGGCGCGTCGAGTACCTGAACCCGGTGGCCGAGGAGTACCTCGGCTGGAGCGGCGGGGAGGCGCGCGGCCGGCCGCTGCATGAGGTCTACAGGGTCATCGACGAGCGCACGGGCGGCGCCATCGATCCCCTCTCCGAGAGCGCCGGTGGCGCGCCAGGCGGAGATCCCGCGGCTGTGCGGCTGCTCGACCGCGGCGGGCGCGAGTGCCCGATCCGCTATTCGCATGCCCCGATCCGCGGGCGCGACGGCACCGTGCACGGAATGATCGTGGTGTTCCACGACGTGAGCCAGGTCCGCGCCATGGCTCAGCAACTGACCTGGCAGGCGAGCCACGACGCGCTCACCGGGCTCGTCAACCGGCGCGAGTTCGAGCGGCGCCTCACCGAGCTGATCGACACCGCAAGAGCGCAGCGCCGCGAGCACGCGCTGCTGTTCATGGACCTGGACAATTTCAAGGCGGTCAACGACACCTGCGGGCACAGCGCCGGCGACGAGCTGCTGCGGCAGCTGACCGCCGTGATGCAGACCCGCATGCGCGGCAGCGACACGCTCGCGCGCCTGGGCGGCGACGAGTTCGGCGCGCTGCTGGATTCCTGCCCCCTCGACCAGTCCTTGCGCATCGCCAACGGGCTACGCGAGGCCGTACGCGAGTTCCGCTTCGTGTGGCAGAACAAGACCTTTAGCGTGGGGGTGAGCATCGGGCTCGTCCCGATCAATGCGGACAGCGGGGACGCCAACCACCTGCTCACGCTCGCCGACGTGTGCTGCTACGAGGCGAAGAACCGGGGCCGAGACCGGGTGCAGGTGTACCGGCCGGAGGACCGCGATTACACCGGCCGGCACGGCGACCTGCAGGTCGTCTCGCAGATCAACCGCGCGTTCGAGCTGGGGGAGTTCCGCCTGTTCCGCCAGTTCATCATGCCGTTGAACCCCCAGCAGGGCAGACCGCCGCATCACGAGGTGCTGGTGCGCATGCTCGACCGCTCCGGCGAACTCATCCCGCCGACCGGCTTCATGCCCGCCGCGGAGCGCTACAACCTCCTCACCTCGATCGAGCGCTGGGTGGTGAGCACGCTCGTCGAATACCTCCACCGGCAATGGGTAAGCGGGGGCATCCCGCGCGAGGCCGATGCCCGCGGGGAACGCGGCTACTACTCGGTCAACATCTCGGGCGCCAGCATCAACGACAAGAGCTTTCCGGATTTCCTGCGGAATCTCCTTACGCGCTACGAGCTGCCGCACGGCCTGCTGTGCTTCGAGATCACGGAGACGACCGCGATCTCCAACCTCACCAAGGCCGCGGAGCTCATGCACGACCTGAAGGGCATGGGGTGCCGCTTCGCGCTCGACGATTTCGGCACCGGCATGTCCTCCTTCGCCTACCTCAAGTACCTGCCGGTGGACCACCTCAAGATCGCCGGCATGTTCATCAAGGACATGGGGAGCGACGCGATGGACCACGCGATCGTGGACGCGATCAACCGCATCGGCCACATCCTCGGCATGCAGACGGTGGCCGAGTCAGTGGAGGACGCCGCGACGCTCGCCCGGCTGAAGGAGCTCGGGGTGGACTTTGCCCAGGGCTACTTCATCTCGGAACCCGAGGCGCTCGCAGCGGAGGAGGGCATCGACCGCACGGTGCTGTCGGCATGAGGAGGAGTTTGTCGGACTTGGCGCCGACAAACTCCTGATACAAAACCGCCGCCAGGAAAATTGCAAAAGAGGATGAAAGATATGCGAATTCACCATCACCTTGCTTCAGATTCGACCGCTTCGGGCCGGTTTTCTTCCGGTTTGTCAGGCGGTTTTGCGTAAGGAGTTTGTCGGGGCAGCAACCGACAAACGCCTAGGGCGTGAACGAGCATTACCTGCTTGCGGCCGACGTCGGCGGCACCCGTACGACGGTGGCGCTGGCGGCCAGCGGCCAGCCCTGGCCGAGCGTCCTCACCCAGGCGGTCTACGCGAGCCAGGAGTTCGATGGCCTGAAGCCGATCCTCGAGGACTTTCTCGGCAAGCCTCCCGTCGCAACGCACCGCGGTGCGGTGCGGGCGGCCTGTTTCTCCGTGGCGGGGCCGGTCGCGGTGAACAGCACGACGCTCACCCATCTCGGCTGGAAGATCAAGGGGGACGCTCTCGCCGTGGAGCTCGCGCTGCCCGAAGTCAGGCTCGTCAACGATTTTGCGGCAGCCGGGCTCGGCATTCCGCGCTTGGCGCCGAACGAGTTGGAGACCCTGCAGGCGGGATACCCGGTCGCGAGCGGGGCGCGTCTCATCATCGGCGCCGGCACCGGACTCGGGGTGGCTTTGCTCACCTGGCAGGGCAGCGGCTACGTCGCGCACCCCTCCGAAGCGGGGCACGCCGATTTCGCGCCGGTGGACGAGCTGCAGGAGAAGCTCCTCGTTTACCTGCGCCGCGCCTTCGGGCGCGTCTCGTACGAACGCGTCCTGTCCGGCCCCGGCCTGATGCGCGTCTTCAGCTTTCTGCAGGAATCCGGGGTCGGGGTGCCGTCCAAGCAGCTGCAGGAAGCGTCGAAGAAGCACGCCGACACGGCCGAGGTCATCGGCGAGTTCGCGGTCGCGAAGCTCGACCCGCTGGCGGTGCGCGCCCTCGATGTGCTCGCCGCCGTCTACGGCGCGTTCGCGGGCAACATGGCGCTCGTCACGCTCGCGCGCGGCGGCGTCTACATTGCCGGGGGCATCGCGCCGAAAATCGCGGCCAAGCTCAAGGAAGGCGCCTTCATCCGCGCCTTCAACAACAAGGGCCGCTTCAGCGATCTGCTCTCGACGATCCCGGTGCACGTGGTGATGAACCCGCTCGTAGGGCTCTACGGGGCGCTCCAGGAAGCCGCGCGCCTGTGCGAGTGACGTAGTGACGCAATGACGGCGGTTGACCACGTGAGATCGGGAGTCGTGAGATCGTGAGATCGAGAAGACGGGAAATCGGGAGTTCGGGAGATCGTGAGAGGGTCCTGCTTCGCTCTCACGCCCTCACACTCTAACGCTCTCACGGAATTTGTCCCCCTCACGCTCTGACGCTCTCACGCCCTCACGTTAGTTTCGTCCCTCATCCCTCATCCTTAAAGAAATCGACCCTCGGTCGATTTCTTTGCTGCTCGGCGGCGAACAGGGGCCCCAAGATCAAAATCCGTTACCCATCGTCGTGACTGGTCACCGGTCACTGGTCACCGTATCATTTTGGGCGGGGAGGGTAGGCCGTTCTGGAGTTAGCAGATTGAGCGGTGAAATCAAAGTCTCGGAGCATGCAAGCGAACAGGCGTTGCGTCGCGGCCT
>JACPEF010000082.1 GCA_016183675.1 Betaproteobacteria bacterium | reverse complement strand
CGCCAGCGGCCGGGCTCGATGCAGAGCGCGGCGCGGAACCCAAGGTGTCGGTGCGGCAGCGGGCATTCCCGCTGGTAGAGTTGCTGGCCCGTTGCGTGGAGAAGGAGTGCGACGTGATCTGGGAGGAAGACCGCCCGCTTCAGGCGCGCCAGCGCCGCCGGCACGTCGCGCGCCAGCAGCGCGCCCGGCAGGACTCCGCTCTGACCCATCATTTTCAGCAGGCTGACCGCGATATCGCCGAACATGAGGACGCTGCCCGCGTCGCTGTGGAACCGGACCAGCACGGTGAGGGATCCTCGGTCAGGCCGCGCGCCGGCTTGCGCCGCCCGCGGCGTGGCGCGCATCGTTGCACGGGGCGCGGCGCGCGGCAAGCGGTCGGGCCGGCCGCGGCTGCGCGGCGAGAGACGCGACGATGCCGCCGATCAGCCGGGCGGTGGCGCCGCGCCGGTCGTGATGCGGGTTGTACTCCGCGATCTCGAGGGCCGCGAGCGCGGGATCGTCCGCGAGCCGCGCGAGCGCGCGTCGCAACGCGAAGGCGCGGATGCCGCCGGGCACGGGGGTGCCCACGCCGGGCGCCTCGCGCGGATCGAGCGCGTCGAGATCGAGCGAGATCCCATACCCGGCCGCGCCGTCGCGGGCGATCGTAAGCGCTTCCGCCAGGACTACCGCGAGTCCTCGCCGCGCAACCTCGTGCATGAAGAACACGCGCACGTCAAGCCGCCTGAGCAGCGCCGCCTCTGCGGTCTCGAAGCTGCGTACCCCGACGAGGCACACGCGACGCGGGTCGAGCCGCACGTGGCCGTCGAGGGCCGTCAAATGCGGATCGCCATGGCCCAGCAGGCAGGCGAGCGGCATGCCGTGGAGCATCCCGCTCGGGGTGGTTTCCGGAGTGTGGGCGTCCATGTGCGCGTCGATCCAGACGAGCCCCAGCGGACCCCGCGGCGCGAGCGCGCGGGCGATGCCCATCCAGGTGCCGATGGCGCACGAGTGATCGCCGCCCAGCACGAGCGGCAAGCGCCCGCATGACACCAGTTCATCAGTGCGGCGGGCGAGGCGTTCCGTGACCGCCGAGACAACGGCAATGGGAGTGCCGGCGGCGGGCGCCTGGAGCGTCGCGGTCCAGGCCGCGTCGAGCCCCGCTTGTTGCAGCCGGGAAACCAACCCTCCTGCGCGCAGTGCCTCGGGTCCGTCAGCACAGCGTGGATCGCGGGCACCCGCACCACAAGCGACTCCGACGATTCGTAGCGGGCGCTCTGCGCGCGGGTGATGCGGCTGGTTGCTGTCTATCGTTCTTCCTCCGCCTCGACATGCGAGATTTTGCGCTTAGAGCGCCGCTTTTGGCGGAGGTTCACTCCGGACCCGGCGACGGCACGAACCCGTGCCGCATCGTGTTCTCGGAAATCACCCGGCTCCACATGAATTGCTTGAGGTAGTCCGCGCCGCCCGCCTGCACGCCGGTGCCGGAGAGCCTGACCCCGCCAAACGGCTGCGCGGCGACCAGCGCGCCGGTGATGCGGCGGTTGAGGTAGAGATTGCCCACGCGGAAACGCTCGCGCGCGAGCGCCAGGTGCCCGGGCAGGCGCGAGAAGACGCCGCCGGTCAGCGCGTAGTCCGAATCGAGCGCGATCTCCAGCGCCTGCTCGAAGCTCGCCGCCTGCAGCACCGAGAGAATCGGCGCGAACATCTCCTCGCGCGCGAGCCGGTGGTGCGGCTCGATGCCGGTGAAGAGGGCGGGCGGCACGTAGTAGCCCTCGGCCGGGACCTTGCCCTGGTGGTAGAGCCGGCCCTCGCGCCTGCCGATCTCGATGTAGCCGAGCGCTTTCTCCTGCGCCTGGCGGGTGATCACCGGCCCGAGCACGTAGCGCGGATCCTCCGGCGGGCCGTAGGGATAACACGCCAGGGCCTCCGCGAGGCGGGCGACCAGCCGATCGTGTACCGGCCCCACGGCGATGAGGCGCGAACAGGCCGAGCATTTCTGGCCCTGGTAGCCGAATGCGGAGTGCAGGACATGGACCACCGCCTCGTCCAGGTCGGCGTCCTCGTCCACGATGATCGCGTTCTTGCCGCCCATCTCGCACACCACGCGCTTCACGTGGGTCTGTCCCGGGGCGAGCCGTCCCGCCTGCTCGAGGATCGCGAGCCCCACCTCGCGCGAGCCGGTGAAGGCGATCACGTTCACCTGCGGGTGCCGCACCAGGAAATCGCCAACGTCGACGCCCCTTCCCGGCACGAGCTGGCATGTCTCCGGCGGGAACCCGGCCTTGAGCAGAATCTCGTGGAACTTGTGCCCCACGATCAACGCCGGCGCCGCCGGCTTCATGATGGCGCAGTTGCCGGTGACGAGCGCCGCACTCGTCATGCCGGCGAGGATCGCCAGCGGGAAGTTCCACGGGGCGATAATCGCGGCCACCCCGCGCGGCTCGTAGCGCATGAGGTTGGTCTCCCCGGGGTAGGTCAGTGTGGGCCGCCAGCCGTCGAGCTTCGCCGTCTCGGCGGCGTAGTAGCGCAGGTAATCGATCGCCTCCGCGACATCGGCGTCCGCTTCGCGCCAGTTCTTGGCTTGTTCCAGCACTTGCCACGCCGCGAGCTCGGCGCGCCGCTCGAGCATGATGCCGGCGGCGCGCAGCGCGAGCTCGACGCGCCGCGCGGCGGGCGTGGCGCGCCATGCGGGGAAGGCGCGGAGCGCGTTAGCGACGGCCTGCTCCGCATGGGGGCGGCCGGCGAGCGCCACGCGACCCAGCACTTCGCTGGGCCGCGCCGGGTTGAGCGCAAGCTGTTCGCCGGCCGGCGGCTCGCTGGTTCCCCGGATGGCGAGCGGGTAGCCGCGGCCCAGCTGCGATCGCGCTTCCTTCAGCTCGCGCGCGAAGCGCTCCGGCGCGGGATCGCGGCTGAAGTCGGTGAGCGGCGTGTTGGCAAAGGCGGGCGCAGGGGCCTCGGCTGCGCCGCTGGAGCCGGGTGCGGGCGCGGCGAGCAGCCGCTCGAGGTCCCCGCCATCGGCATAGGTCTGCCGCAGGATGGAGGTCGAGGCGGTGTTCTCGAGCAGGCGCCGGATGAGGTAGGCGATGCCGATCACAAGATCGCCGGTCGGGACGTAGACGCGGAGCCGCACACCCTGTGCCGACACCGCGCGGGCGAGCGGCTCCGCCATGCCGTAGAGCATCTGGATCTCCCACTCCTCGCGCGCCATGCCGAGCCGCTGCGCCAGCGCCACCGCGTGCGAAAGGCTGCGCAGGTTGTGGCCGGCGATCGCCGGGTAGATCGCGTCACGCTGCTCGAACAGCAACTGCGTCAGCCGTTCGTAGCGGGCGTCGGTCTCGGCCTTGTCGAGGAACACCGGCACCGGCCAGCGCCGCTGGCGGGCAGCCGCGACTTCCGTGTCCCAGTAGGCGCCCTTTACCAGCCGCACCGATATGCGCCGCCCGGCGGCGCGCGCCCAACGCGCCAGCTCCGCGAGGTCGCGCTCGGTCTCGGGGAGATAGGCCTGCAATGCGATGCCGGGGAGCCAACCGCGATCCGCGTGCGTTTCGACCAGCGCGCGGAACAGGCGCAGGATGAGCGGCTTCAGCTCGTATTGCTCCATGTCCACGGTGAGAGCGGCGCGGGCACACGCCACCTCCGCCATCAGTGGCGCCAGCCGCGCCAGCACGCGCTGTTCGCCGCCTTCGGCGTCGAGCGAATCGAAGCGCGGGTTGAGCGCGGTCAGCTTGAGCGAGACGTGCGGGGCGAGGCCGGCGGCCTGCTGCCAGGCGAGCAGGTTGTGATAGCGCGCGACGTAGGCATCGGCTTCGCGCTCGGTGAGCACCGCTTCGCCGACTGCGTCGAGCGTTGCGGCCGCGCCGGAGCGCGCGAGCTCGGCGAGCACGCTCTTCACCGCCGATGGGCTTTCCTCCACCAGGAACAGCCGCGCGGTGCGCGCCACGCTCGCCCGCACCGCCCAGGCAAGCGCGGGGTGGCTGCCAAGCCTGAGCAGCCGGCCCCACATGCCGGCGAGCGGGTGGCCGTCGAGGTAGGCCTTGAAGTGGTCGGCGATCGCCCCGGCGCGGTCGAGCTGGGGCAGCACATCGATGAACTGGAAGAGGGCGGTCCGCAGCTCTTCGTCGGCGAGCGCCCGGCGCAGCAGCGCGCCGCGCACGCCGCGCGCGCCGAACAGCGCGGGCCGGGACTGTATCGCGCCGCGGTAGAGCCGGCTGCCGACTTCCCGGATCAGCGGCTCCAACGCTTGTTGTTGCGGCGCATCCACGCCCGTCCCGGCGACAGACAACCTGAGTTAGACAACGCATCGGCTGGCGGAATTCGACCGGGCCCCGGGTACCCCCCGGCCCCTGCCTGGAACGGCCGCCTCGCCGGGAAAGTCTAATGTGCTGGGCTTCGCGACGCAGACGACAGTCGCCCTCCACACCGTGGTGTTGGGCGTACTGGTGACCGGGTTCGCGGTCGGGGCGATGTTCAGCGACGAGGAGTTCTACAAGCGCTGGCACGACAGTCACATGTTCTGACCGCCGCGCACTCGGCGGGGCGGGTTCCCGCGTCGCGCCCCGTATCGCGGTAGAATTCGCGGGAAGGGGGCGGGCGCACGCGCGCCCGCCCTCGCGCTGTACTGGGAGGATGCCTTTATGCCCGCTGACAGTCCGCTCAAGCTCCCCGCCCTCGACCCGGCCGAGGTCACCACCTCCATCGGATCGAACTATCCCGAACCGTTCAAGCTGCGCGTTGCCACGCGTTGCAAGCAGCGGCTCGGCGACGCGCTGGGGTTGAAGAGCTTTGGAGTGAATCTGAGCACCCTGCCGCTGGGCGCCGTGTCCGCGTTGCGCCACTGGCACTCGCACGAGGACGAGTTCATCTACGTATTGAAGGGTGAGCTCGTGCTCGTCACCGACGACGGGGAGCAGGTCCTCGCCGCCGGCACGTGCGCGGGGTTCCCGGCGGGGAAGGCCGACGGCCATTGCCTCGTTAACCGCTCGAAGAAGGTCGCCGTTTATCTCGAGGTGGGGACCCGTCATCCGGAGGATGTCGTCACCTACCCGGATGACGATATCGTCGGGCGGACGTCGCCCAAAGGGCGGCGCTTTACGCGCAAGGACGGCATGCCGTACTAGCAAGGGATGAGGGATGAGGGATGAAGGAAAGACGTAAGGTGTAGGAGCCAGGATTTGGTCTGACAGGCAATGTCCGCTTTCGACCCAAACCGGACAATCGCCTCCGTCGCGCCTCTGGCCTGCGAAGTTCAACTCCCGTATCCTTGCTCATGGTGGCGTGCCCCTTGTTAGTTGCTGAAACTGATCTCGACAATCGATTTCCAGCAGGTCACGCCGCGGTCCTCAACTCATCGTCGTACGCCAGATTCGGATATAGCTCGTGATCGAGTGACTTATCCGAGAGGAGAAGACCATGAACACACGAATCGTTTCGCTCACTGTAGCAGTGGTCGCGCTCGGCCTCGCGATTCCGGCGCTCGCTGCCGACATGAGGGACCGGGTCAAGGTTGAGGTAGAGGGCGTGGGCCTGCATCCTGGAATGGAGCCCGGCATGTACGTGTGTGCCGCGGGCCATTTGCACATTCGCGGTACGGTTCACAACACGTCACTGGTCACCCTCGGCCGTATCAAGGTCGCGGGCAAGGCCTTCGGCGCCGAGGGAAGGCTGCTCGGGGAGGCGACCGCTTCGACGAAGCAGGTGTCCCTCGCAGCCGGCGACAAAGCGCAGATCGACCTTGAGTTCCTGACGGTCAGTGGTCCTCTGGTTCAACAGGTGAAGAAGCACGAGATCAAGGTGATCGAGGCGCCCACCAAGCGGCCCTGAATGGACTTGGCGCTGACCGGCCTCCTCTGCGCCCGCCGGTTCGCGCGCGCCGACCGGGTGATCGAATGAGGCGGCGCAATCTGTGAACGACCTGCGCCGTGCGACCAACGGCACGGAAAGCACCGCTCGCCTTAACGATCGGTATCAAATGTCCGCTCTTGGCCGTAAGCGGACACTGCCTGTTAGATCAGATCGCGACTACTACGCGTTAAAGGAAGGTACACCGGTCATCCCTCCCCCTCCGCCTTCCGCCTTCTGCTTTTCCTCAGCCCTCCGCCCTCATCCCTCATCCCTCATCCTTCATCCCTCAACCCCTCGGCCGGCGCGATTACACTTTTGCCGCCGCAGGCCGCAGGCTGATCGCCACGACGCCGACCAGCACCAGGGCGGAGCCTGCGATCTGCAGCGGCGTCATCACCTCGTCGAGCCCCAGGTAGCCGAGTACGATGGCCGTCACGGGCCCGAGGGCGCCGATGATCGCGACCCGGTTCGCGCCGATACGGCGCAGCGCCTCCGAGGTCATGAACACCGGGATCGCCGTGCTGACCACGGCCATCGCGATCGCCAGGAGGTAGACCGGCTCCGGCAAGGCGAGCGCCGAGAGCGGCCGCAGCAGCAGGAACTGGATTATGCACGCGGCGCTCGCCGCGGTCATGGCGTAGGCCGTGAAGCGCACGGAGCCCACGCGCGCGATGACTTCGGCTCCGGCGACGAGGTAGACCGCGTAACACGCGGCGCTCGCGAACACCAGCGCGGCGCCCAGCCAGAAGTCGCGCTGCCCGCTTTCCAGGGAGGGGGCGAAGACCAGGACCAGCCCGGCGTAGGTCAGGACCAGCGCGGCGAGCTCGCGCCGCGTCACGTGCTTGCCGAGCGCGAACGCCGAGAGCACCACCACGATCGTCGGGTATATGAACTGCAGCAGCCGGCCGAGCCCCGCCGAGATGTACTGCAGGCCCAGGAAATCGAGGAAGCTCGCCAGGTAGTAGCTGAGCAGGCCGAGCCCCGCGATGGCGGCAAGCTCGGCGCCTTCGAGCGGCCGGTGTTCCGCGCCGCCCTGCACCCAGATCGCCGCCCCGAGGAAAAAAGGCAGCGAAAAGACCATCCGCAGGGCGAGCAGGGTGACCGGGTCCAGGACATAGGCGTACGCGAGCTTGATGAAGATCGGCCGGAGCGAAAAAAAGACGACGCCGCCGACCGCGAGCAGGAGGCCGGCGAGCAGATAGCCGCGTGTACCGTCTCGGCGGTTCACCGCCATGGCGCCCCCGCGTGGTAAAATTCCTGTCATTTTAACGAGTTATTCGAGCACTCGGCGGTTCGCAGGGGCACCAGAATGGCAGGCCACAGCAAGTGGGCGAACATCCAGCATCGGAAGAACCGCCAGGACGCCAAACGCGGCAAGATCTTCACCCGCCTGATCAAGGAAATCACCGTCGCGGCGCGCCTGGGCGGCGGAGAGGCGGACTCCAATCCGCGCCTGCGGCTCGCGATCGAGAAGGCGCGGGATCAGAATTTGCCGGGAGACAACATCCAGAACGCCATCAGGCGCGGCACCGGGCAGCTCGAAGGCATTGCGTACGAGGAGCTCCGCTACGAGGGCTACGGCATCGGCGGCGCGGCGGTGATGGTGGATTGCATGACCGACAACAAGACGCGCACCGTCGCCGACGTGCGGCACGCCTTTACCAAGAACGGCGGCAACCTCGGCGGCGCTGGCTCGGTCGCGTTCCTCTTCAAGCATTGCGGGCAGCTCGTGTACGCGCCGGGCACGGACGAGGCGAAGCTGATGGACGCGGCGATCGAGGCGGGCGCCGAGGACGTCATCACCAACGACGACGGCAGCATCGAGGTGATGACGGCGCCCAACGATTTCGTCGCGGTGAGGACGGCGCTCGAGAAAGCAGGCTTCAGGGCTGAGCTGGCCGAGGTGACGTTCAAGCCGACGGCGGAGAACGCGATGAAGGGCGACGAGGCGGCGCGCATGCAGGGGCTGCTCGACGCCCTGGAGGGCATTGATGATGTCCAGGAAGTCTATACTACGGCCGTTCTGGAAACAGCGTGAAGGGTGAAGGATAAAGGGTGAAGGGTAAGACCACCCGGCTCCGCCTCCCCGTTCCAGAAAAGGGGAGCGGGGTAGATTCGCCCCGGCCCTCAATGTTTGGTCCTCAATCCCGCGGAAATCCGCACGTGCGGATTCTCGGTATTGACCCGGGACTGCGCATTACCGGATTCGGTGTCCTCGAGAAAAGCGGTCACCAGCTCCTGTACGTGACCAGCGGCTGCATCAAAACGCCCAGCGGCGATCTCGCGCAACGGCTGAAGGTGATCCTCGATGGGGTCAACGAGGTCATTACCAGTTGCCAGCCGCAGCAGGTGGCGCTGGAGAAAGTCTTCGTCAACGTCAATCCCCAGTCCACGCTGCGGCTCGGAGAAGCGCGCGGCACCGCGATCTGCGCCGCGGTGATGCACGGGCTCCCGGTGGCGGAGTACACTGCGCTGCAGGTGAAGCAGGCGGTGGTGGGCAACGGCCACGCGCGCAAGGAGCAGGTGCAGGCCATGGTGCGGCGCCTGCTCAAGCTCGGCGGCGATCCCAGTCCCGACGCGGCGGACGCGCTGGCTTGCGCCATCTGCCACGCGCACGGCGGCCAGGGGCTCGGCAAGCTCGCCACCGCGGGCTTCCGCATGAAGAAGGGAAGATTGGTTTAGACCCGGTAAAAGAATCGAGAAACATTAGCCGCGGATAAACGCAGATACACGCGGATAAGACCAACCCAAAAAAAGTCTGGCCACAGAGATCACAGAGAGCACAGAGAACACAGAGAATGAAAAATCAAAACTCGAATCGCTTTTGTTTTCTTTGTAAGTTCTGTGTTTTCTGTGGCTTTGGGTTTTCGCATTTTATCTGCGTTTATCTGCGTTTATCTGCGGCTGGATCCTGATCATGATCGGGCGGATCCACGGGAAGCTCCTCGAGAAACACCCGCCCCAGATCGTCGTGGATGTGCAGGGCGTGGGCTACGAGCTCGACGTGCCGATGAGCACCTTCTACCAGCTGCCCGCGACCGGCGCGGAGGTCTCGCTCTGCACCCACCTCGTGGTGCGCGAGGACGCGCACCAGCTCTACGGCTTCGCCACCGAAGCCGAACGCCACGTCTTCCGCCAGTTGCTCAAGATTTCCGGCGTCGGCGCGCGCATCGCGCTGTCCGTGCTCTCGGGGCTCTCCGTCGCCGACCTGCGCGACGCGGTGAACGCGCAGGATGCGGGCCGGCTCACCAAAGTTCCCGGCATCGGGAAGAAAACCGCCGAGCGCCTGCTGCTCGAGCTGCGCGACAAGCTCGATCTCGCTGCGGTCGCGCTGCCCGCGGCGGGGCGCGCCGATGGCGCAGCGGGCGACATCGCGAATGCGCTGCTGGCGCTCGGTTATAATGACCGCGAGGCGACGTGGGCGATCAAGCAATTGCCGGGCGGCGTCGCGGTCGCCGATGGGATACGGCAGGCGTTGAAGCTGCTTTCGAAGCAGTGACGGCTTTCAGATGATCGAAACCGATCGGCTCATTTCCGCTGCGCCCGCCTCGCCGCAGGAAGAAGCGTTCGAACGAGCGTTGCGGCCGCGCGATCTATCCGAGTACATCGGCCAGGAAAAAATCCGCGGGCAGTTCGCGATCTTCATCGAAGCCGCGCGCAAGCGCCGCGAAGCGCTCGATCACGTGCTGTTGTTCGGCCCGCCGGGGCTGGGCAAGACGACGCTCGCGCACATCATCGCGCGCGAGATGGGCGTGAATCTCCGCCATACCTCGGGCCCGGTGCTCGAGCGACCGGGCGATCTCGCCGCGATCCTCACCAACCTCGAGCCGAACGACGTGCTGTTCATCGACGAGATCCACCGGCTCTCCCCCGTGGTGGAGGAGATCATGTATCCGGCGCTGGAAGACTTCCAGATCGACATCATGATCGGCGAAGGCCCGGCCGCGCGCTCGGTCAAGCTCGACCTTCCCCCGTTTACCCTGGTCGGCGCGACCACCCGCGCCGGCATGCTCACCAACCCCCTGCGCGACCGCTTCGGCATCGTCGCACGGCTCGAGTTCTACACGGTGGAGGAGCTGCATCGCATCGTGCAGCGCTCGGCGAAGCTCCTCGGGATCCAGGTGAACGCCGAGGGCGCGCGCGAAATCTCCGGCCGCTCGCGCGGCACGCCGCGCGTCGCCAATCGTCTCCTGCGGCGCGTGCGCGACTACGCGGAAGTCAAGGCGAATGGCGATATCACGCACGAGATCGCGGCCGCCGCGCTCAAGATGCTCGACGTGGACGCGATCGGCCTCGAGGTGATGGACCGCAAGCTGCTCCTCGCGGTGATCGAGAAGTTCGACGGCGGCCCGGTCGGCATCGACAACCTCTCCGCCGCGATCGGGGAGGAGCGCGACACCATCGAGGACGTGCTCGAGCCTTTTCTCATCCAGCAGGGCTACCTGCAGCGCACGCCGCGCGGGCGCATGGCGACCGTTTCCGCCTACCGCCATTTCGGGCTCGCGCACCCCGCCCGCGCCGGCACTACCGACCTTTGGGAAGCCCCAAAGGAATGACCAGTGTTGAATTTTGAGTGTTAAGTGGGTTTTGCCCCAGTGAGCCCGCGCAAGCAGTCCGCAACTCAACACTCAACACTAAACACTCAACATTTCTCGTGGCCGGTCCGCGTCTATCACGAGGACACGGACAGCGGCGGGGTCGTCTACCACGCGAACTACCTGCGCTTTCTCGAGCGCGCGCGCACCGAGTGGCTCCGCGCCCGCGGCTTCGAGCAGCCCGCGCTCGCGCGCGAGCACGGGGTGGTATTCGTGGTGACTTCGCTCTTTATCGACTACCGCAAGCCCGCCCGCTTCAACGACGAGCTGGAGGTGACGGTCGAGCCGGTGCAATTCGGAGCGAGCCTGATCGTGCTGTCGCAGCGCATCGTGCGCGAAGCGCAGGAGCTCGTCAGCGCGCGGGTGAAGGTCGCATGTGTCAACACGATGTCCTTCAAGCCCGTTAGAATACCCAGCAGCGTGTCGGACTCGTTGGTCCGACACGCTGCTAAACGAAAAATCACTTGAGGATTCGGGGTGAAGCTGAAACCGGTGAACCCTCCCGGTCCGTTGTTAGGGCCAGGAGGAGGTTCGAGTTCATGTCGGTATAGTTTCTTGCCGTTTTCTTGTAGGCGGTCTTGCATCAGGAATTCGTCGGACCGGAGTCCGACGAATTCCTGTGTCGTCGAAAGAATAGGAAACGCAAAGTGAACCCGACCGTCACGCACGACATGTCGGTGGTGAGCTTGATCGCCGGCGCGAGCGTGCTGGTGCAGCTCGTGATGCTGGTGCTGATATTCGCCTCCGTGTTCTCCTGGTATTACATCTTCCTCAAAATCTTCACCTTCAAGCGCGCCACCCGGCTCGCCGACAACTTCGAGAAGGAATTCTGGAGCGGGTCCGACTTGAACGAGCTCTACCAGCGCGCGGTCAACGCGCGCAGCTCCGCGGGCAGCCTCGAGCGCATCTTTGAAGCGGGCTTCCGCGAGTTCACCAAGCTGCGCAAGCAGCCCGGGATGGACGTGGCGGTGGTGATGGACGGGGTGCGGCGCGCGATGCGCGCGACCTACCAGCGCGAGATGGAGCGGCTCGAATCGTACCTGTCGTTCCTCGCGTCGGTGGGGTCGGTGAGCCCCTACATCGGGCTGTTCGGCACGGTATGGGGCATCATGAATTCCTTCCGCAGCCTCGCCAACGTCGCGCAGGCGACACTCGGGGCGGTGGCGCCGGGGATCGCGGAGGCGCTGATCGCGACCGCCATGGGGTTGTTCGCGGCGATCCCCGCCGTGGTCGCATACAACCGCTTCGCGGGCGACGTGAACCGCATCGCCACGCGCTGCGACTCCTTCATGGAGGAGTTCTCGAACATCCTCCAGCGCCAGGCGCATTGAGGCGGGATGCGAGATACGGGATGCGAGATACGGGATGCGAGATACGGGATGCGAGATGCGCGATGCGAGATGCGGGATGCAGGTTTGACTCGTATCCCGTATCCCGTATCGCGTATCGGGCTTTCCCAGGGGTGACGCGATGCTGATCGAAAAACGCAGCGGCAGGCGGCTGATGAACCAGATCAACGTCGTGCCGTACGTCGACGTAATGCTGGTGCTGCTGGTGATCTTCATGATCACCGCGCCTTTCATCAATCCCGGGCAGATCGAGCTGCCCCAGGTCGGAAAGACTTCCGACCCGCCGGTGCAGCCGCTGGAAGTTTCCATCCGCACCGACTCGACGATCTGGCTGCGCGACCGCACCCGCTCGGGCGAGGAGCGCAAGGTCACGCGCAAGGAACTGATCGCGGCGATCCGCCAGAAGCAGAAGCAGAACCCCGAGCAGGCGGTGGTGATCGCCGCGGACAAGGACGTGCGCTACGAGGCGGTGCTGGAAGTGATGGACATGCTGCAGCAGCACCAGGTGCGCAAGGTGGGGCTGCTCGCCAAGCCCCGGACACCGAACCTCTGACACCCGTCTCGAAAATCAGGCACTGACATTAACCGCAGATAAACGCGGAAAGACGCCGATGAGATTTCTTGCTAACCGTGTCTTAGGGTTCGAACTGTCTGCGTTCATCTGCGTTCATCTGCGGTTTCAATCGGGTCTTTCAGAGCGCCTCCAGTGACGGCCGACGCCTACATCACCTCGAACGAGAAGACCCTCTCCGGCGTGCTCACGCTGGTGATGCACCTGCTGTTCTTCGCGCTGCTGGTGTTCGGCGCCACCTGGCAGCAGCGCCAGCCCGAGGCGGTGGTGGTGGACCTGTGGAACAACCTGCCCCCGCTGCCCGCTCCCAAGCCCGCCCTGGAAGTGAAGCCCCCGCCCGCTCCCAAGGTCGAGCCCAAGCCCGTGGTGAAGCCCGACATCGCGTTCAAGGAAAAGAAGGAGAAGGAGCGCAAGGCGAGGGAGCAGGAGGCTGCCGAGAAGAAAAAGCGCCAGGAGGACTTGGCCCGCGTGGCGGCGCTCAAGCAGCAGCAGGCGAAGGAGGCGGAAGCGAAGCGGCTCGCGCGCGAGCAGGACGAAGCGCTCAGAAAACTCGCGGCTCAGCAGGCGGCGGCGCAGGTGAAGCTGATCGACGAGTACAAGCGGCGCATCGCGGAGAGAATCAAGCGCTTCATCATCGAGCCGCCCAACCTGCAGGGCAACCCGGAGGTCGAATTCGACGTCGTGCTGCTGCCCGGAGGCGAAGTGCTGGGCGTGAAACTGAAAAAAGGCAGCACGATCGTGGCATGGGACAACGCGGTCGAGCGCGCCATCCTGAAGGCCCAGCCCCTGCCGCTGCCTCCCGATCCGTCCCTGTTCAAGGATTTCCGGGAACTCAATCTCAAATTCCGACCCAAAGAGTAGAGCGTATTTCAAGAATCCGCTCCCCGGCAGCAGCGGCGAGGGGGGATTCTTGAGACACGCTCTACTAAAATGAAACTGTCCGATTTCCAGCCCCAACACATGTCGCTATCAAGCGACATGCGGCAAACAGAGCCGGGCGGGATGCGGAACCGTTATAATTTCTGGCCATGAGCGGTGCGCGTAGTTTCGGATTGGGGGCAGTTTTAACTAAGGAATTTGTCGGGCCGAAGTCCGGCAAATTCCTCGACAGGGTGCACCGCTTCCTCTGCGCTGTCGTCGTGCTGGTCTCCCTGGCGCTGCCGCCGGCGGCGCTCGCCGCGCTCACCATCGAAATCATCGGCACCGGCGCCAGCCAGTTCCCCGTCGCCGTCGTCCCGTTCCGCGCCGAGGACGGCCTCGCGCAGAAGATCACGCCGGTCATCGCTGCCGATCTCGCGAGGAGCGGGCTGTTCCGGATGATCGATGCCGGCGGGATCAATCCCGTGCCGCACGAGCCGGAACAGGTGAACCACGGCCAGTGGCGCGCGCGGGGGGCGGAGGCGGTCGTGATCGGCAGCGTCTCGCAGCTCCCCGACGGGCGCTACGACGTGCGCTTCCGCCTCATGGACGCGGTGAAGCAGACCCAGCTCGCGGGCTACGTCTATTTCGCGCGCAACGACAACCTGCGGCTGGTCGCGCACAAGATCGCCGACCTGATCTACGAGAAGCTCACGGGCGAGGCCGGCGTGTTCGCGACCCGCATCACCTACGTGGTGAAGCGCGGCAGCCGCTACGAGCTTCAGGTCGCGGATGCCGACGGCTACAACGCGCAGACCGTGCTCGCTTCCAACGAGCCCATCATCTCGCCCGCATGGTCGCCCGAGGGCGCGCGGCTCGCCTACGTGTCGTTCGAGCAGAGGAAGCCGGTGGTCTACGTGCAGTCGCTCACGGCCGGAAGCCGCCAGGCGGTGGCCAATTTCTGGGGCAGCAACAGCGCGCCGGCGTGGTCGCCCGACGGCAGGCGGCTCGCGGTCACGCTCACCAAGGACGGGGCCTCGCAGCTCTATCTCATCAACACGGACGGCAGCGGCGTCGAACGGCTCACCCACAGCTCGGCGATCGACACCGAGCCCAATTTCTCCCCTGACGGGCGCTACCTCATTTTCACCTCGGACCGCGGCGGCAGCCCGCAGATCTACCGCGTGCCGGTGACGGGCGGCCAGCCCGAGCGGCTCACCTTCGAAGGCAGCTACAACGTGTCGCCCCGGCATAGCCCCGACGGGAAGAGCTTCACGTTCATACAGAGAAACGGGACGCGCTTCAACGTCGCGGTGCAGGATTTCGCCACGCGCCAGGTGCAGGTGCTGACCGACGGGGGCATCGATGAGTCGCCGAGCTTCGCGCCGAACGGCAAGCTGATCCTCTATGCAACCGAGGTCAGCGGGCGTGGTATATTGTCCGCGGTCTCGAGCGACGGCAGAGTGAAGCAGCGGCTCACCGCGGATGCCGGCGACGTGCGCGAGCCGGCATGGGGCCCACTGCCGAAACAGTGAGTGGAAGCAGTGTTAAGAAACGTATCGGAACCGCAGATAAACGCAGATGAACGCAGATGAGTTGTAGTGATCAGGAGCTGAAGCCATGATGAGACTTTTGCTGAGCGTGTTGATGCTCGCGGTGCTTGCGGCGTGCGGCACCACGGCGAGGGAGCAGGACGGCGCGGCGGTCGAGGACCGCAAGGCGATTCCCGGCGATCCGGCGGCCGGAAAGCCCAAGCCCGACACCGGACTCACTGGAAAGCCGCTGGTGGAAAAACCGGTCGCGGTGAGCCCGCTCAAGGACCCGGGCAACATTCTGTCCAAGCGCAGCATCTACTTCGACTACGACTCGAACCTCGTCAAGGACGAGTTCAAGCCGATCATCGCCGCGCACGCCAGGTACTTGCAGCAGAACGGCGCGGCCAAGATGAAGATCGAGGGCAACGCGGATGAGCGCGGCAGCCGCGAGTACAACCTCGCGCTCGGCCAGCGCCGGGCGGAAGGGGTGAGGCAGATGATGCAGCTGCTCGGCGCGCAGGCGGGCCAGATCGAAACCGTGAGCTTCGGCGAGGAGAAGCCGCGGTGCACCGACCATGACGAAAAGTGCTGGTGGCAGAACCGTCGCGGCGACATCGTCTATCAGGGCGAATGAACCAAACGCCGTGAACGGTGAACGGTGAACGGTGAACGGTGAAGGGAAAAAGCCCCGCGCTTCGCTGATCGCCGCAGTCGCCGCCACGGCCCTGCTGGCTGGCGCAATACCTGCGATCGCGGGGCTTTTTGACGACGAGGTCGCGCGCAGGCAGATCGTCGAGCAATCCAGGCGCATCGACGAGCTGAAGCAGCAGAATGAGGCGCTCTCCGCGCGCCTCGCGCGCATCGAGGAGTCGCTCAAGACCCTGTCGGCCACCAACCCCGCCATCGAGCTTGCGCAGCAGCTGGAGCTCCTGCGCCAGGAGCTGAAGCAACTGCGCGGCCAGGTCGAGGTGCTGGGCCACGACATCCAGACCGCATCGAAGCGCCAGCGCGACATGTACGTGGATCTCGACACGCGCATGCGGCGTCTCGAGCAGCCCTCCGCGACCGGCGCGGCGCCTGCGGGCGCTGGGTCGCCGGCTCCCGCCGCTTCCGGCGCCGGTGCGCCGCCGGCGCAGGCGGCGAGCCAGCCCACTGACACCGAGGCGCGCGCCTACGAAGCGGCGCAGAACCACCGCCGCATCGGCAACTACGCGGGCGCCATCGGCGCTTTCCAGAACTTCATCGCGCAGCACCCGAAGAGCGGGCTGGCGCCGCGCGCGCAGTACTGGATCGGGGATTCCTACTACAATCTGCGCGATTTCAAGAGCTCGATCGCGGCCCAGCAGAAGCTGATCGCGATCTATCCGGACAGCTCCTCGGTGCCGGATGCGCTGCTCAACATCGCGAGCTCGCAGATCGAGCTCGGCGACGCCGCAGCCGCGCGCAAGACCATGGACGGGCTGGTCGCGCGCTATCCCTTGAGCGAAGCGGCGGAGAAGGCGAAGCGGCGCCTCGCCAACCTGAAGTGACCCAAATCCACCTCAAGAATCCAAAACAAGATTTAGCCGCAGATAAACGCCGATAGACGCAGATGAAATCTCCTGCGGATTGCCTCAATAGTATGGACCGATCGGTGGTAATCGGCGTCCATCGGCGGCTTAGATCAGGTTTTTGAGACCGCTTCTAGTGACGAGTGGGCGGTGAGGGCGGCGCGGGCCGCCGTTTTGTTTTACCATTCACCATTCGCCATTCACGATTCACCGCTTCGCACATGGGCAGCTTCCCCGATCCCGCCGTCTCCGGCGCCGCGTCCTCGCTGGAGCAGACGCTGCGCATCACCGAGATCTTTTTCTCCCTGCAAGGGGAAACGAGCCGCGTCGGGTTGCCCACGGTGTTCGTGCGGCTCACCGGCTGCCCGCTGCGCTGCGGCTACTGCGACACGGCCTATGCGTTCACCGGCGGCGAGAGCATGACGCTCGCCGACATCCTCGGGCGGGTGGCGGAGTTCAAGGCGCGTTACGTCACGGTGACGGGCGGCGAGCCGCTGGCGCAGCAGAGCTGCTTCTCGCTGCTGAAGGAGCTCTGCGACCGCGGCTACTCGGTGTCGCTCGAGACGAGCGGCGCGCTCGACGTCTCCCGCGTGGATGCCCGCGTCTCGAAGATCCTCGACCTCAAGACCCCCGGCTCGGGCGAATGCGAGCGGAACCTGTGGTCCAACCTCGGGCACCTGACGCCGCGCGACGAGATCAAGTTCGTCCTGTGCGGCGAGGCCGACTACGAGTGGGCGAAGCGGGTGCTCGCCGAGCGCAGGCTCGCCGCGATCTGCCCGGTGCTGTTCTCGCCCTCCTACCACGATCTTCCCGCGAAGACGCTCGCCGAGTGGATCCTGCGCGACGGGCTGCCCGTGAGGATGCAGATCCAGCTCCACAAAGTGCTTTGGGGCGAGGTGCCGGGACGTTGAGCGACCCGGGAACCGCAGATAAGGGCAGATAGACGCGGATAAAACGCGTGATCCGTGATCCGTGATCCGGGATGCGGGTTTCGTGATGCGGGATTCGCGATCATGACTTCATCTCGCATCTCGCATCTCGTATCTCGCATCCTGTTATCGGCGTCGAACCCTCACCCCCGCCCCTCTCCCGAGCTCTGGGAGAGGGGAGGCTCGAGCCTTCCCTTCTCCTTTCGGGAGAAGGGGAAGGGATGAGGGATGGGCGTCCATCGGCGGTTTCGATAGATGACTAAAGCGGTGGTGCTGCTCTCCGGCGGGCTCGACTCCGCCACCACGCTCGCGATCGCGCGCTCGGAAGGCCGTGAGTGCCACTGCCTCACCGTGGACTACGGTCAACGCCACCGCGCCGAGCTCGCCGCCGCGGCGCGCGTCGCAAAGGCGCTCGGCGCGGCCGGGCACCGCGTGGTCGCGCTCGATCTCACCCGGTTCGGCGGCTCGGCGCT
>JACPEF010000073.1 GCA_016183675.1 Betaproteobacteria bacterium | reverse complement strand
GCTCGCCCTTCGCCCAGTCGCCTGCCGGCAGGTTGTGCAGCACCTGCACAAGCTTGTGTTTGTGGAGCACATCGGCGAGCTGGTTCCTGTCGTGGTCGTAGGGAAAGAGATACTCGACGCCCTTGAAGCCGGCCTCGGCGGCTGCGGCGAAGCGGTCCATGAAGTCGAGCTCGTTCCAGAGCATCGTGAGGTTGGCGCAGAATCTGGGCATGGTCCGACGGTCCCGTTGGATGTCCGCGGCGCTATGGTATCGTGCCGCGACGGGCAACGCGCGGCAGGGGGGCGTCAGGGCTGCGCCTGGACGGCGGTGAGAAACGCGCGGATGCGTTTCGCGTTCGCGCCAATGTCGCTGTGCCCGACCCGGGACATCGAGCGGATGTCGATCCGGCTGCCCGAGGCGGTGGGTGCGATGCGGATCACGATGTCGTCCTTGAAACCGAACCAGAACGTGGTCGCCGTCGCTTCGATCCGGCCCTGCGCCGGGTCGGTCGCCGCGATTTCCCATCCCATGTCTTTCGCGACCGCGAGTGCCCGATCGAAAGCCTGCGCGGGCGCGGCCTTCAGGAGCGCGGGCCCGATGTCCGGGTAGCCGGCCCGCTGCTGGGCGGCGAGTTTGGGGCCGCCGTAAGCGGCGCCGTTCGGCACTTTCTGGCGCAGCGCGAGCAGCCCGACAAACGGAGGCGGGTTCTCGGTATCGGTCGTGATGTCGTGAATGCTCGGCAACTGACTCGCGGCGCGCTGCAGGTTCCAAACAGGCACCACCAGCGCGAGTGCGATTGCCAGCCCGGCGGCGCCAACGGCCGCCTCCAGCCCGGCGCGCCTGATCGCCGCCAGCACCAGCCCCGCGAACGCCGCGACGCCCGCCCCGGCGGCGACGTACACCGACCCGAGCAGGAGGGTAAGCGCGACGCGGTAATCCCAGACGCCGACCCGGTTGCCGAGCGCGGCGCCCACGGCGCCCACGACGCAAGCCAGCGCGATTGCGGCGCCTGCCCACACTAACAGTACGGCTGCTCTTTTCATGCAGTTGCTGTCATGGTGCAACTGGGGTCAACACCGCGCCGGCACGCTTTCTTCCCGCGGCAAACAAAGGGGGCCGCCGCCGCAATTGCTTAATGCCGGAACGGAATTTCCTGTCAGAGCGCGGCAGTCGCGGCAGGCGCCTGGAGAAGCGGGTCGCTATAATCAACTCCGCCCACATGACCGATGGACAGAAGCACATCGTCGGAGTTCTTCTCGCAGCCGGCAGCGCCTCGCGCTTCGGCGGGGAGAAGCTGCTGCACCCGCTCGAAGACGGCGTTGCGATCGCCGCGCACGCCGCGCGCAACCTGCTCGCGGCGACTCTCGAGGTCATCGCGGTCGTGCGCTGGGGCGACTTTTCGCTCCAAGAAATGCTGGAGCAGGAAGGCTGCCAGGTCACGATGTTCCAGGGTGCAGCCCGCGGCATGGGCGCGAGCCTCGCGCACGGCATAGCACAGGCGCGGGGCGCCGACGGCTGGGTGATCGCGCTCGCCGACATGCCGCGCATCTCGCCAGATACCGTGCGGAAAATCATCGCCGCGCTGGACGAGGGCGCGCTGATCGCCGCCCCGGCCTACAAGGGCGAGCGCGGCCATCCGGTCGGCTTCGGCGCGACGCTGCGAGACGAGCTCTTGGCGCTCGACGGCGACCAGGGCGCGCGCGCGGTGGTGGAGCGGCACCGTGAGGCGGTGAAACTCATCGAGTGCGACGACCCCGGGTTGCTCTACGACATCGATCGCAAGAGCGATATCGCGAGCTGAAGGGATTTTCCGTTGGCCCCGTCCGCGAGAATTCCGCGCAGCGTCTGGATGCTGGGCTTCGTCAGCCTGTTCATGGATGTTTCGTCCGAGCTGATCCACAGCCTGCTGCCGGTATTCATGGTCTCGAGCCTCGGGGCGACCGCGTTTGTCGTCGGCGTCATCGAGGGGATCGCCGAGTCCACCGCCCTGATCGTGAAAGTGTTTTCGGGGACGGTCAGCGACTACCTCGGCAAGCGCAAGGGCCTGACCGTGCTGGGTTATGGCCTCGGCGCGATCTCCAAGCCTATTTTTGCCCTTGCATTCACCGTGCACTGGGTTTTCGTTGCGCGGTTCCTGGACAGGATCGGCAAGGGTATTCGTGGGGCGCCACGCGACGCCTTGATCGCCGATCTGACCGCGCCGGAAATACGCGGCGCTGCTTACGGTCTCAGGCAATCCTTGGACACCGTCGGCGCTTTCGTCGGGCCTCTGCTTGCCATCGGGCTGATGCTCGCCTGGGCGGGAGATTTCCGGGCGGTATTCTGGTTCGCGGTCATACCGGCGGTCCTGTCCGTCCTGATTCTCATATTCGGCGTGAAGGAGCCGGGCGCCGGCAGGGAGCATCTCCGCCCGACCTCTCCCATTCAGTGGCGGACGCTGAGCGAATTGGGCGGCGGGTACTGGTGGGTCGTTGCCGCGGGCGGAGTGTTTACGCTTGCGCGCTTCAGCGAGGCTTTTCTCATACTACGGGCTCAGCAGCTCGGATTGCCGGATTCGTTCGCGCCGCTGGTTCTCGTGATCATGAACGTCGTCTACGCCGCTTCCGCGTATCCCCTGGGCCGGCTTGCGGACCGCGTGAGCCATCAAATATTGCTCGGCGCGGGGCTCGCGGTGTTGATTCTCTCCGACCTGGTTCTGGCGCGGGCACCGGGGCTCGTGACCGTGGCGGTCGGAGTGGCTTTATGGGGGCTCCACATGGGAATGACCCAGGGCCTGCTTGCTGCCATGGTGGCCGGCACCGCGCCGGGCCACTTGCGCGGCACCGCGTTCGGATTCTTCAACCTGGTGAGCGGTGTCGCGATGCTGATCGCGAGCCTTCTGGCCGGCCTGCTCTGGGACACACTGGGTGCAGCCACCACTTTTTATGCCGGGGCTGCGTTCTCCGTGCTTGCACTGGTCATGCTGATGCTGCGACGGCGTTCATGAGCGCTAGGAGTTTGTCGGACTTTGGTCCAACAAACTCCTAAGGCAAAACCGCCTGCAAGAAAACGGCGGGAAAGGACCGTAGAGACACGACCTCGACTCCGTTGGTGTCCTCAACAGTGGGCCAAGAAGGGTCTTTGGTTCAATTTCATCCCAAATTCTCAGGCGGTTTTGCTTTTAGCAGCCTGTCGCGCCGTCAAGTCCGACAGGCTGCTAGCTGCTCGCCAGCCGCGCGGAGAAGCGCGTGTGCCGCCACAGCCAGGCGAGGGCGAGGAAAAACAGCGTGAATGCAAGCCCGATGTGCCATTCGAGAACGTTTTCCAGGCGGTCCCTGAAATCGCCGTCGGCCATGAACCTTTTCAGAAACGCCTGCGTGAGGCCGAGGCACAGCACCAGCGCGCAAAGACCGATCAGCCATCGGTCGAGCCGCGCGGGCAGCTTCACTGCGCCCGATTGCGCCAGCCGCCACAGTTCCCCGCTGGCGATCAGCATGCACAGGAAAGTGAAGCCGAAGTAGAAGATCACGCCGTAGCGGCGAATCCAGCGATAGGCCGGGCCTTCGGTTCCGAGGAAAGTGCCGTAGAGGACGAGGAACACGCCCGCGATCACGCCCAGCCAGGTGAGGGCGCGGAGCATCCCGCGTCGCTCGTCTCCCACTCCTTTCAACCACTGCGCGCACAGCAACCAAGTCAGCGCCTGCAGCGCGGCCGCGGGCAGCACCAGCGCGCGAAACACGTGGTTCGGCAAGTCGTGGCGTCCAGCGCGGCTGATCGAAACGCAGCCGTCCAGGAACGGATTGCAGGCCGGGATGAGCTCAAGCGAGATCGAGAGCCACAGCGCCGCCACCGCTGCGATCGCGGGCAATAGCCCTGCAATGAACGGCAGTGGCCATAAGGAATTGGGCGGTACAGTCCCATGGCGAGGTGCGTCAGGCATGCCGTGATGTTAGCGCGTTTCCTTGACGCTCCAGCCCGAGTCGCTCTGGGACTACCACGAGTCCATCCGCATCACCAGCCAGCTTATGGGAGAACGGATGTTCCCGCTGACGCTGGAAGGCCTCGACCGCGGAATGAGATTTCTGACGAAATCTCATTGAATGCGTCAGTAAAAAGCGCCGGCACTTCACTGAACAGCCGAGGAGCGGGCTAGGGCTTGCCTTGCTCTGACAACTGGAATAAATTGATCGGTAGCGGATTGAGTTTCCTATCGCTCACAATGCGGCGCCGACATTATTTATTCTCTGCCTTGCTCGCGTTCGCCCTGCTGACGGGCCTTCCGGCATTCAGCCAGACGGATAACTATCCGTCGCGGCCCTTGCGCATGATTATTCCCTTCGCACCGGGCGGGGCCTCCGATTTCATCGGCCGCATTCTGCAGCCGAAGCTTGCGGAGGAACTCGGACAGCAGATCGTGGTCGACAATCGCCCGGGGGCTGCGGGAAATATCGGGGTTGCAACGGCGGCGCACGCCACGCCCGATGGCTACACCTTTCTGCTCGGCAACGTCAGCGCCATGGGGATTGGCCCGAGCATGTTTCCGAATTTTCCGGTGCGCGCACTGCGGGACTTCATCGCCATAACGCTGGTGGTCGATGTACCGGGCGCATTGGGCATCCACGGCGGCCTGCCGCCAAACAATCTGAAGGAGTTCATCGCTTACGCGAAACAGCGCCCCGGCAAACTCAACTACGGCTCGGCGGGATTAGCTAGCGCGCAAGGCATGGCATTCGCATTCTTCATGCGCAAGGCGGGGATCGAGCTTCAGCAGGTACCGTATAAAGGCGGGGCCGGCGCCGCGACGATCGCGACCATTTCTGGTGAAGTCGCCGCCACGATGGTAACCACGGCATCGCTGGTCCCGCACGCGCAATCGGGAAAGATCAAGATACTCGCCGTGGTCGCGAAGAATAGGGTGAGCGCGCTCCCGAACATCCCGACGATGATCGAGCTGGGATACCCGGAGCTCAATCTCGGTTCCTGGCAAGGTATCTTCGTGCCCAAAGGCACGCCGCGCCCGGTCGTTAACAAGCTGTTCTCGGTCGTCGTAAAGGTGGTGCACGACCCGTGGATCGGAGAGCGCTACGCGAAAGCGAGCGCGCAGCAGATCACCAGCAGCTCACCGGAGGAATTCGCGGGGTTCATGAAGGATCAGAACGCGTTCTGGGCGAAGGTCATCAAGGACCTCGGCATCGAGACTCAATAAGGGGAGTCCATTGTCCGCTCATTCCGCTCACGACCCGTCCGGATCGTGGTCATCTCACAGGGAGGAGGACGCCGGTGTGAACATAAGGTCTGTTATGCGCAGCCCGGGAACTCGTTCACGCTTACTCGCGCCGCCTCGGCTCGGCCCGACGAGAACACGGGCGGAGTGAATTTCCTATCGCTTGCAAGAAATAACGCGCGATGAGCGGCACTACGTGTCCGCCTCGATCGCGCGGAGATAAACCGGCGCTGCCTCATGCAGCACCGTGTCGAGCCCCTCTGTCTCGTCCTCCGCCGTCACCCGCAGGCCCGCCACCACGTCGCTGATCTTGAGCAGGATCCAGGTGACCACGCCGGACCACACCGCGACGGCCAGCACGCCGGTGAGCTGCACCAGCACCTGGTCGCCCATGGTCACTTTCTCGGGATAGCCGACGCCACCGAAGTACGCCGCAGCGAACACGCCGGTAAGTATCGTGCCGAGAGCGCCGCCGACCCCGTGCACCGGGAACACGTCGAGCGAGTCATCCACTTTGAGCGCCCGCTTCATGAAGTTGGTGGCGAAGAAGCACGCGACCCCGGCGGCGGCGCCGATCGCGAGCGCGCCCAGCGGCCCGACGAAGCCCGAGGCGGGCGTGATCGTACCGAGGCCTGCGACCATGCCGGTCACGATGCCAAGCACCGAGGGTTTGCCGTAGCGCGCCCACTCGCAGAACATCCAGGCGAGCGACGCGGTCGCCGCGCCGATCTGCGTCACCAGCATGGCCATGCCCGCGGCGCCGTCGGCGGCGAGCGCGCTTCCCGCGTTGAATCCGAACCAGCCCACCCACAGCATGCACGCGCCCGCAACCGACATGGTGAGGTTGTGCGGCGGCATCGGCGTATCGGGAAAGCCCTGGCGCCGCCCCAGCACCAGTGCGGCGACCAGCGCCGCCGTGCCCGCGTTGAGGTGCACGACGGTGCCGCCCGCGAAGTCCATGATCCCCCTCTTCGCGAGCCAGCCGTCGCCCCAAACCCAGTGCGCGATCGGCGCGTAGACGAAGAGCAGCCAGAGCAGGGTAAACAGCAGCATGCCGGAGAATTTCACGCGCTCCGCGTAGGCGCCGAGGACGAGCGCGGGCGTGATGATGGCGAACGTCAACTGGAACATCGCGAACACGGTCTCCGGAATCGTGCCCTTGAGCGTCTTGAACTCGATGCCGGACAGGAAGGATTTCGCGAACCCGCCGTACCACGCGTTCTGCGCGCCTGCGTCCCCGAACGCGACGCTGTAGGCGACCACCACCCACGCGAGCGTGATCATGCAGGTGATCGCAAAACACTGCATGAGGACGGAGAGCACGTTCTTGGTGCGCACCATTCCGCCGTAGAACAGCGCGAGCCCAGGGAGAGTCATGAACAAGACCAGCGCCGACGACGTGAGCATCCACGCCGTGTTCGCCGCGTCCAGTTTCGGCGGCTCGGCCGCCGCGGCGATCGGCGCATGAAACAGCAACGGGACCAGCAGCAGGATCATCGTGAACAGGAAATGGCGGTGGATTTTCATACGAATCCTGACGGGTTAGTGTGTTGGAGCAAGTAAACTCTCTGCCGACAAAGCGTTTTTATGCTCATTTACGACGGGTGAGGATCGAACAGGAGGCCGGAAAATCAATCCGGTGGCGATCGCACTTCCGTGCGTGAAGCCGACAGATTCGCGCCCGGCGCGCTATGGCCGAGCGTCGTGCCCGATATGTATTTCCCGATCATCGCGTGCCCCTCCCTCACGCGCGCCGCGGGCTACTGCAGGCGGTAAGCCAATCATGGACCGCGCGCCGCGCCTGGTCAAGCATGGGCCAGCGAGGGTGCGACCGGCTTGATGCGCTTAGGAGTTTGTCAGGGCCAAGTCCGACAAACTCCTAGGCTTGGGGGCTGCAGGCGGCGGCGTCGAGCACACCAACAAGGGGCCGGGCGCGGTGTGGCTGCAGCGGCAGCGACTGCTTCGAGCTCAAACTCTGATTCCCATCTTGAATTTTCTTGGCGTCTTGGCGGTTAATGGTTTGGGCTCTTACAATCCGGCCGCGCGGGATTTTTCCGCGACCTTCGCGTTGAACTTCGCGGCGTCGATCACGACGCGCTCGTGCGTGCCTTCGGCGATCTTGTCCACGCCGTCATGCGCGGTGAGGAAGAACACGAGCTTCCGGCCCTCGACCTCGTCGAGCCGCACGTCCACGGTGACCGTCAGCCCCGGCGGTGTGGCGGCAAGGTGCGAGAAGTTGACGCGCGTGCCGAGCGATTGCTCGTTCGGCCAGTCGAGATGCGGGCGCAGCGCCTCGATGCACGCCCATTCCATGAGCCCCACCATGAAGCCGGTCGCCAGCACGTGCGGCATCTGCTGGAACATCTCCGACTCGGGATAGAGGTGGGGCACCGTCTTGCTCGGCGGCACCTTGAAGGGGAACTGATAGGTCAGGCCGGGCCGAAGCGTATTTTTCATAAAGCGTGACTCGTGACTGGTGACCGGTGACTCGTGCTCCGAGAAACGTGATCGTTGGGATACAAACGAAGCCTGCGCCCGTGCATTGCACTGTTAGCCGCGCGCGTTGTCGACGCGCGCGGCTTCCCAGCCGAGGATCGCGGCCTTGCGCTCGATTCCCCAGCGGTAGCCGCCGAGCTCGCCGGACTCCCGGATCACGCGGTGGCAGGGGATGAGCCACGCGATGGGGTTAGCGCCGACCGCGGTGCCGACCGCGCGCGCGGCCGACGAACGGCCGATTCGCGCCGCCAGATCGCGATAGGTGGTGAGCGCGCCGAACGGAAGGCTGACGAGCGCACGCCAGACCTGCACCTGGAAGTTCGTGCCGCGCACCAGCAACGCGAGCGGCTTGTCCGGCGAACGCAACGGGTCAAAGACGCGCTCTCCGAGCAGCCGCGCTGCCTTTTCATCGAGTTCCAGCCCGGCCTGCGGCCACTCCTTCCCGAGGATTGCTGCGGCCTCCCGTTCCGTCGCCCGCTCGAGGAAGCGCAGCGCGCAGATGCCGCGCGCGGTGGAGGCGATGAGGCAGGGGCCGAATGGCGATTCGTAGGTTCCGAAGCCGATACGCAGGCCCGCGCCGCCCGACTTGAATTCGCCCGGTGACATCGCTTCGAGCCTGACGAACAGGTCGTGCAGCCGCCCGGGCCCCGACAGCCCGACGTCGGTCGCCAGATCCAGGGCGCTACGCGCTGCGGCGATGCGCGTCTTGGCGTGCTCAACGGTGAGGAACTGCAGGAAGCGCTTGGGGCTTACGCCCGCCCAGCGCGTGAACAGGCGCTGGAAATGATATTCGGAAAGGTGCACGTGGCTTGCCACCGCGGCGAGATCGGGCTGGTTCGCGGCGTGGCGCCTCAGATACTCGATGGCGCGCGCGACGCGCTCGTAATCGCGCGTGCGCGCGCCAGGGCGTTCACTGTCCGCGATCAATTCAGGACCGGCTTGCAGCATGCCGCCTAGAATAAGGCGGCCCGGCGGACGCCGCCACCCGATACTTGCTCTCTTCGGGAAACAGGGAATGGGAAATGGGAAATGGCGAGTAATGATTGGCTGGCTTTGCTTTTGCCCTTACCATTCACCATTCACTATTCACCGCCTTTAGCGAGGCTGCCGCCGCCGGTCGCCGTGCGCGGGCGGGGCTACCTTCATCACTTCGTCTATCGTGGTGAGCCCCGCGGCGACTTTCATCGCCCCGCCGATCCGCAGCGGCTTCATCCCTTCCTTGTATGCCTTTTCCTGCAGCAGGGCGAGGTCGGTTTCGGGGGTAATGGCATTCTTCAGTTCGCGCGTCATCACCATGGTTTCATAGATGCCGATGCGGCCCATGTAGCCGGTCATGCGGCACTCGAGGCAGCCCTTGGCGAGATGGGTGGTGCCTTTGGGCAGGGCCGCCTTCCACGGCGCGGTCAAGTGCTCCCACGCCGATTCGTCGAGATCGTGCCGCTCCTTGCAATGCGGGCAGAGCGTGCGCAGCAGCCGTTGCGCCAGCACGCCCAGGATGGTGGATTGCAGAAGGTAGGAAGGCACGCTGAGATCAAGCAAGCGCGTGATCGCCGAGGGCGCGTCGTTGGTGTGCAGCGTGGAGAGCACGAGGTGCCCGGTCAGCGCGGCCTGGATCGCCATCTCGGCGGTTTCGAGATCGCGGATCTCTCCCACCATGATGATGTCCGGGTCCTGGCGCATCAGAGTGCGGATGCCGTGCGCGAAATCCACCCCGATCGCGGCCTGCACCTGCATCTGGTTGAATGCGGGCTCGACCATCTCGATGGGATCTTCCACCGTGCAGACGTTGACTTCCGGCAACGCGAGCTGCTTCAGGGTGGAATAGAGCGTGGTGGTCTTGCCCGAGCCGGTCGGCCCCGTGACGAGGATGATGCCGTGCGCCTGGTTCGCCATCCGGTTCCACTTGCGTTCGTCCTCCTCCGAGAAGCCGAGCTCCTTGTAGTCCTTGACCAGGTTCTCGGGATTGAAGATCCGCATCACGAGCTTTTCCCCGAATGCGGTCGGCATGGTGGACAGCCTCAACTCCACCTCCTCGCTGTCCGGTGTCACGGTCTTCAGGCGCCCGTCCTGCGGGCGGCGCTTTTCCACCACATCCATGCGCCCGAGTATCTTGATGCGGCTGGTCATCGCCGCCATCACCGGGGCCGGGATCTGGTAGACCTGGTGCAGCACGCCGTCGATGCGGAAGCGCACGTTGGAGACGTCGCGCCGCGGCTCGAGATGGATGTCGCTTGCGCGCTGCTGGAACGCGAAGTTGAACAGCCAGTCGCAGATGTGGACGATATGCTGGTCGTTAGCGTCGAGCTTGCCGCTTCTGCCGAGCTGCACCAGCTGCTCGAAGTTGGCGATTTCGCTGTAAGCGCCCTTGTCCTGCTCGGTCGCGCCCTTGACCGAACGGGCCAGATTGAAAAACTCGACGATGTAGCTCTGGATGTCGAGAGGATTGGCGATGACCCGCTTGATATCAAGGCGGAGCACCTGCTTCAGCGACTCCTCCCATTCGCGTACGTAGGGCTCGCAGGTGGCGATCGTCGCCTCGCGCGTGGTGACGCCGACCGGCAGGATCTTGAAGCGCTCCGCGTACGCGCTCGACATCACCTTGGTGACGGCCGCGAAGTCGATCTTGAACGGGTCGATGTGCAGGTAGGGCAGGCCGCTCTTGTCCGCGAGCCACTGGGTGAGCGATTCCACGTTCAGCAGCTTTTTGGGCTGGCGCGGGTCCTTCCACTTCTGGTCGGCGATCACCACCAGCGGGTGCGCGTCGTTGCGCGCGAAGCGCCGATCCCTGGCGAGCTGCTCCGCGGCCTCTTTCGGAGCCAGCCCGTCGGCGACCAGGTCGGCGAGCACTTGGGAGAGCGCGAGCCGGTGGTCGGCGTGGCGCTGGACAGGTTTTACGGTAGGCATGGGCCTGGAATCGAGGATCGTGCGTGACTATAGCCGAGACATGTAACTCGTTCAATGGGTTACGAGATATAATTTCGGCATGCCATGCGACCTGCCGGGAGGAGGCGCTGATGGGCGTTAGAGCGACGGCCGCCGGCGCAATGTGTTTTTGCGTCCTGGCAGCGTTGGCGGAAGCAACGCCCGCGGCCGAGACGCCGGCGCCGGTCCGCATATTCGACGCGGGCGAACTGACGCTGGTCGGCTACACCGTGGTCAAGCGCTTGTGGGTGGACACCTGGCGCTCGGCATTCTGGATCTCGACGCATGACAACGCGGGCGCCGCGATCGCGGCGCTCACCGCGGAGGCCGCCAGCCTCGGCGCCAACGGCGTGACGAATCTCTACTGCATCGAGGATACGGGCGGCTGGGGCGGCGGCTATTTCTGCTACTGCCTGGCGATCAAGTTGAGGTAGCCCGCCGGAGGGAGGAGCAGGTGCCCGGCTTCGCCGGGTGCGACCCCGGAGGCGGGCAGGCGGCCGACGCGATTTCATTGGACTTTTCCGCCTGCCTTTCGGAGGCCGCGCGTCGGAGGGAGGAGCAGGTGCCCGGCTTCGCCGGGTGCGACCCAAGGAGGGCGCGCCGGACTCGGACTGCCGCAGGCTGGAGCGGGTAGGCGCGTGAGCAGCCGACACTACCAGATCAGATTCTTGCCACAGGCGGTTCGGAGGCTGCGGGCAGGCGGCCGACGCGATTTCATTGGACTTTTCCGCCTGCCTTTCGGAGGCCGCGCGTCGGAGGGAGGAGCAGGTGCCCGCTGGCGGAATGCGACCAAGGAGGGCGCGTCGAAGCGTTGAGCAGGGGCCCCGGTTGCCGGGGATGCGACCGCGGATACGCGCAAAGCAGCCGACAGTCCGGATCTGACACTTGCCGCAATCCATTCGGAGGCTGCGGGCAGGCGGCCGACGCGATATCCCTGGATGCTTGCCGGTAAGGGCTCAGAGGCCGCGCGGTCAGCCGTCAGCCATCAGCCAAGGCCACAGCCGCAGAACTTGAGCTGATGGCTCGCCGCTAATTGCGGTGACGCAATGGGGCTTGTCCGCGCCTCACCGCAATGCGGCGTTGATGCGTTCCAGCATCACGCTCCCCGGGCAGAGCTCGCGCTCGTTGAGCTGGGTGAGCGGGGTCTTCACGGTGTTGAGGTACTCGTGGAGGTCCACGGAATCCGGCTTGATGTAGAGCAGCCCCGTGACCACCTCGCCGGCCGCCGCGCGCTCCTGCAGGTGGCTCATCGCCTTCAGGCGATCGGTCGGATCGTAATCCGGCGCGAGCTTGCGCAACCGCAGCACCGAGCCGTCGTGCTGCGTAACCTCCACGAGCTCGCCGGGAGCGTAGTCGGCCGTGATCTCTTCCTTGCCCTCGATGAAATCCAGGCGGTTCACCGCCTCGTTGTGCTCGCGCACGTAGTCGTAGCTCTTGGTCGAACCGGCGTGGTTGTTGAACGCCACGCACGGGGAGATCACGTCGAGGAAGGCGGCGCCGCGGTGCTCGATTGCGGCCTTGATCAGCGGCACGAGCTGCTTCTTGTCGCCCGAGAAGCTGCGCGCGACGAAAGTGGCGCCGACCATGAGCGCCAGGCCGATCATGTCCACCGCCTCCTCGGTGTTGGTGACGCCGCGTTTCGACTTCGAGCCCTTGTCGGCGGTGGCCGAGAACTGGCCCTTGGTGAGCCCGTAGACGCCGTTGTTCTCGACGATGTAGACCATGTTGACCCCGCGCCGCAAGCAGTGCGCGAACTGGCCGAGCCCGATCGAGGCGGAATCGCCGTCGCCCGAGACCCCGAGGTAGATGAGATCGCGGTTGGCGAGGTTCGCGCCCGTGACGACCGAGGGCATGCGCCCGTGCACGCTGTTGAAGCCGTGCGAATTGCCGAGAAAGTAGGTTGGGGTCTTGGACGAGCAGCCGATGCCGGAGAGCTTGGCGACGCGGTGGGGCTCGATGTCGAGCTCCCAGCACGCCTGCACGATCGCCGCGCTGATCGAGTCGTGCCCGCAGCCGGCGCACAGCGTGGAGATCGTGCCCTCGTAGTCGCGCCGCGTGTAGCCGAGCTGGTTCTTGCCGAGCGTCGGATGGTGCAGCTTCGGTTTTGCGATGTACGTCATGTTTGCGCGTCTTCCCTGAATCCTGTCTTCACGACGCCGCCTTCCGGAACGGGAGCACGGTGCGCGCAGCGGCGTGCTGCGCGATCTGCTCGACGATGTAGCGCGCGGTGATCGGCGTGCCGTCATAGTGCAGCACGGAGATCAGGCGCGCCGGGTTGACCTTGGCTTCGTTCACCAGCAGCGTCTTCAGCTGCGCGTCGCGGTTCTGCTCGACCACGAACACCCACGGGTGGGAGGCCACGAAGTCCGCGATCTCGTCCTGGAACGGGAAGCCCCGGACGCGCAGCGCGTTGACGTGGATGCCGCGATCGGACAGCACGTCGAGCGCTTCCTGCATCGCGGCACTGGTCGAGCCGTAATAGACGGCGCCGAAGCGCGCGGGCCTGGCCGCGGGCCTGAGCAGTGGTTTCGGCACCATCGCCTTGGCGGTGTCGAACTTGCGCAACAGGCGCTGCATGTTGTCCACGTAGTCCGGGCCGGCCTCGCTGTAGCGCGCGTAGCGGTCCTTCGTGGTGCCGCGCGTGAAAAAGGCGCCGCGCGTCGGGTGCGTGCCGGGATAGGTGCGGTAGGGAATGCCGTCGCCGTCCACGTCGAGGTAACGCCCGAAATCCTTGCCCGCCTCGAGGTCCTCGTAGCTCATGACCTTGCCGCGGTCGAGCGCGCGCGTGTCGTCCCACTGGAACGGGTCGGAGAGCCGCGTGTTCATCCCGATGTCGAGGTCCGTCATCACGAACACCGGCGTCTGGAGCCGGTCGGCGAGGTCGAACGCCTGCGCGCCGAACTCGAAGCACTCGGTCGGGTCCTCCGGGAACAGCAGTACGTGCTTGGTATCGCCGTGCGAGGCGTAGGCACAGGCAAGCAGGTCCGACTGCTGAGTGCGCGTCGGCATGCCGGTCGACGGCCCGCCGCGCTGCACGTCGATGATCACCACCGGGACCTCCGCGAAGTAGGCAAGCCCGATGAACTCCTGCATCAGCGAAATGCCGGGACCCGAGGTGCAGGTGAAGGCGCGCGCGCCGTTCCAGCCGGCGCCGATCGCGATGCCGATGGAGGCGAGCTCGTCCTCGGCCTGGACGATGGCGTAGCGGTGGTTGCCGGTCGCGGGGTCAACCCGGTATTTCTGGCAGTGGTGGATGAACGCTTCGGCGAGCGAAGAAGACGGTGTAATCGGGTACCACGCGCAAACGGTGGCGCCGCCATAGACCGCGCCGAGCGCCGTGGCGCTGTTGCCGTCCACGAAGATGCGGTTCCCGACCGCGCTCGCGCGCCTGACCCTGATTCCGAGCGGGCAGGGCAGATGCTGGAGCACGTAATCGCGGCCGAGCCGCAGCGCCTTGATATTGGATTGCAGCAGCGCTTCCTTGCCTTTGAACTGTTCCGAAAACAGCCGCTCGATCTCGTTGGGGTCGATCTCCAGGAGTGCCGAGAGCGCGCCGACATAGATGATGTTCTTGAACAGCTGCCGCTGCCGTGCGTCGCTGTAGCTGGCGTTGCAGATCTCGGTGAGCGGCACGCCGATGACGTTGACGTCATCGCGGAATTTCGATTGCGGCAACGGCTTGGAGTTGTCATAGAACAGGTACCCGCCCGGCTCGATCTCCCTGACGTCCTGCGCCCAGGTCTCGGGGTTCATCGCGACCGTCAGGTCCACGCCGCCGCGCCGGCCCTGATAGCCCCTCTCGTTGACGCGCACCTCGTACCACGTCGGCAGGCCCTGGATGTTGGACGGGAAGATGTTGCGCGAGGAAACGGGCACGCCCATGCGCAGGATGGAGCGCGCGAACAGCTCGTTGGCGCTCGCCGATCCCGAGCCGTTGACGTTGGCGAACTTGACGACGAAGTCGTTGACGGCCTCGACCCGCTTAGCCATGGCAGTCCCACTTTAGGGTGCAACTCATACGGAATCTCTCCTGTTTCCCTGATCTCGGTCGAGGCCAGGCGTCGATTCGCCTTGGTCGCATCCCCGGAAACCGGGGCGCGTCGACGGGCGGAAGAGGGGCCCCTCTGGGGATCTGACCCCGGAGATGCGCACGGGATCGGTAGAGACGCGCCCATGATCGGCTGCACGGTCGCATCCCCATGAATGGGGCCCCTGCTCCACGTTTCGCCGATCCCTGCTCCCTGGCTCACGCCGGCCGCATCTCCCCGACTTCATGCGGCTTTCCTCGTCGGCTTAGGCGTGCGACACGCCGGCCCGGCATGGGTCATGTCGAGCAGGAATTTCTGCATGTCCCAGGCGCCGGTCGGGCAGCGCTCGGCGCACAGCCCGCAGTGCAGGCAGACGTCCTCGTCCTTCGCCATGATGCGCCCGGTCTTGGGCGCGTCCGA
>JACPEF010000087.1 GCA_016183675.1 Betaproteobacteria bacterium | reverse complement strand
TGGCCGTACTTGGCGAGCACCTGCTCCAAGGTGGCGCCGGCGTCGAGCTCCGCGCGGATCTTCACTTCGGTCGCAGTCAACCGCTCCGCCTCGTTCAGCACCTTCTCGACCGCTTCGGACGGGACCACCATCACGCCGTCCACGTCGGCGAGCACGAAGTCGCCGGGGTTGACGATGACGTGCTGCTTGGTCGCGCCCGGGAGATACGCCGGCACCTCGCACCCCGTCACCTTCCAGCGCCCGATGGACTGCACCGGCGTGCGGTAGCGCGCATAGACCGGGAATTTCTGCTTCGCGATCCACTCGATGTCGCGGACGCCGCCGTCCACCAGGGCGCCCACGCAACCGCGCGCCTTCATGCCGAGCGCGATCAGCTCGCCGAAGAAGCACACGCCGTCGCCCGCTCCGCTCCACACGCTCACGCAGCCGGGCTTGAGCCCGTCCACCGCTTTCATCTTGTCGGGATCGCCGGTCCCGGCGTAAGGCCGCATCTCGCCGCAGATGGTGTAGGCCCAGCCCGCCAGCTTGCCGGCATCCGCGGGATAAGGCGCGAAGTGCGGCGCGAGCCCCTGGTGGAGGTAGCCAAGCGCGTCGAGCACGTCCGCGACGGTGGCGGCATCGACCTTGAGGAAGCGCTGCCGTATCGCTTCCGCGCTTCGCGGGTCTAGTGAATTCGGAATCATCTCCGTTTCTTCCCATTCTCACGGTACCGCTTCGTTCTTATCAGCGTCCATCGGCGGCGAGAAAAGGCAAGGCAGAAGGATTCTTGAGTCTTATCCGCGTTTATCTGCGTTTATCTGCGGTTTCATTCTTGTTTTCTTGGCGCCTTGGCGGTTCAATTCTTGTTATTGATTTTCCTCTCCGTCCTCGGCGTCCTTGGCGTCTCGGCGGCTAATTCCTAAGTTCCATACCGCACGCGGGACTTCGCCGCCTTCAACGCCGCGAGCGCGCTGTAGCAAGCAAGCCACGCCGTCTTCGGATTATCCGGCGCCGGCACATTCTCGAGCTTGATGCTGATGTTGCCGGTCTTTCCACGGACCGTGATGGTGTGCGTGTTATGCACAAGCCCCGGGTCGGCCACGACCTTGAGCCGGGTGCGGTCGAAGCCGACGCCGGCCATCGAGAGCACCGCGGCGATGTTGACGTTGGCGGGAAAGAGCGGCACGCCTGCGCGAGCGGGACCCTCGTAGAGCGTCCGCGGCTCGCGCAAGCCGTCCAGATCGACCTTGAGTTTCTCGACGTACGCGACACCCTTCCACGCCCCGGGCGGCTTGGCCACCGCAATGGTCACTTCCTGCACGCCAGCCATGCACGCAGCCTTGAGCGCATCGAGCCCGCCGACGCCGCCCGACGGCACGTAGAACAACGCGCCGCTCTTCTCGGCTGCGCGCTCGAGCTTGCCGCGCAGCTTGTCGTCACACAGCGCGCCGGCCGACAGCACGATCAGTGCCACTGCCTTCCTGAGCAGCGGCTCGCCGTAGTCCCGCACCGCCTCGTGCGAAGCCGCCTCCACTACTACATCGGGTTTTTTCGCCAGCAACCCCTTCAGACCGGTCACGTGCGCGACGCTGAATTCCCTCGCCAGCGCCGCGCCGCCCGAGCGTTTGCCGCGTCCGGCGATGGCGACAACCTTGGCGTCGCCCACGTCGCCGCGCCGGATGTGCTCGAGCAACAGGCGCGCGATCGTGCCGCCGCCGATGATGCCTACACGCATTTCGAGTCTCCGCTGGGTATTGTAATGCGGAGACTCAAAATGCGTGACTGGTGATTCGTGACATGGTACAGCGTGACATGGTGAACCGTGACATGATGAAGCGTGACGTAACAATCCGTGGTTAGTATTTGCCCTGCATTTTCTTTCGCTTTATCACCTCACGCAGCACCACGTCACGCCCCATCACGTCACGCCGTATCATGTCACGCTTTATCACGGACGAGCCGAATGGCGAGTCCTGCGAATGGTGGCCCGGTCGATGAGTTCCGGCCAGATGCGTGAGTGCTCCCTCTCGAACACCGTCTCGGCGTCCGCCGGCAGTATGTGCCAGTCGCCGCGCGAGATCTCGTGCTGCAACTGGCCCGGTCCCCATCCAGAGTAACCGGCGAAGACCCGCAGCCCCTGTGTCGGGTCGGGACGCTTGAGCAGCTCGTCGACGAGGTCCGAGTCGGCGGTGAAGTAGACGTCCTTCAGCACGGAGATCGCGCGCGCGGGCGGCTTCGCCGCGCGCACCAGGAACACCAGCCCGTCGCGCGCCACCGGTCCGCCGAAATAGATCACGTCCTTCCTGCCTTTCAGCGATTCATGGTCGGTGAACACCTCGCTCAGCCGGTGATCGAGCGGCCGGTTGATGATGACGCCGAAGGGCACGCCGCGCTGCGGGTGCGTCACCAGCACCACGGTCTCCCTGAAGTTCGGATCGGGCATCCCGCGCCGCGCCACGAGGAAGACGCTGTTCGCAACGCTCTCGGCCGCGGCCGCGGGGACCGGTACGGCGAGCGAGAGCGCGAGCAGCGCGACGCACGCGCGTTTCATCATGTTGGGGGCTCTGGGGGACGAAGGCGACGAGGAAATTCTACCAGCCACGGTGTTTCACCGCGGCATCCGTCGCCAGGGCACACCGGGGCGGGCCGTCCCGCGTCAGGAGACGCAGCCGGGGGCGGTGGCCTTGCCGGGGTCGGCGAGCTCGGGGAGCCTGACGTCGTTGCGGATGGCGGTCATCTCGGCAAGGATGGCGATTGCGATTTCCGGCGGCGTCTTGCTCCCGATCTTGAGCCCGACCGGCCCGTGCAGGCGCGCGATCTCCTCCTGCGCGAGATCGAACTCCGCGAGCCGCTTGCGGCGCGCGTCATTGTTCTTTTTCGAGCCGATGGCGCCGACGTAGAAGGCGGGCGACTTGAGCGCTTCCAGCAGCGCCATGTCGTCCAACTTCGGATCGTGGGTGAGCGTCACCACCGCGCTGTGGCCGTCGAGGTTCATCTCCGTCACCACATCGTCCGGCATGCCGCGCCTGAGCTCGGCGCCGGGAACGTTCCAACCCTCGGCATATTCCTCCCGCGGGTCGCAGATCGTGACCTGGTAGTCGAGCGCCTGCGCCATCTGCGCCAGGTACGTCGAGAGCTGTCCGGCGCCGATGATGAGCAGGCGCCAGCGCGGCCCGTGCACGGTGACGAGCATCGCGCCGTCGAAAGCAAGCTGATCCGACCCCTTCGCGGGGCCGATCGTCACGCGGCCCGATTCCATGTCGAGGCGCCGCATCACGAGCTCGTGGCGCTCGACGCGCGCGAGCAGCTCGTCCAGCCCGCTGTCCCGGTTAAGCGGCTCCAGCACCAGCTCGAGCGTGCCCCCGCACGGCAGCCCGAAGCGTTTCGCCTCGTCCGCCGTAACGCCGTACTGGGTTGTCGCGGGCTTGTCCTTCACCAGCTCGCCGGCGCGCACCTGCGCGATCATGTCGTCCTCGACGCAGCCGCCGGATACGGAGCCCACGACCAGGCCGTCGTCGCGGATCGCCGTCAGCGCGCCGATCGGGCGCGGCGACGAGCCCCATGTGTGCACGACGGTCGCCATCACTACCCGGTGGCCGGTCTTCACCCAGTCGCGCGCGCTTCTCAGAACCTGCAGGTCCACGCTGTCCACGAATACCCCCGGGAAAGTCCCGTTATATTTGAACGAATACGACGCATCCGCCAAGATTAGAGCAGGATGTCCGGAGGGTCAAGAAGTCGCTGCGGGACCCCCCGGTTGCGCCGGTCACACGCCTAAGCTAGCATGCCCGGGAATGCAGCTCTCTCCCCGCAGCTCGCACCCGGCGCGCTGCTCGACGAGCCGGCAAGCGATCCCGTGCCACCCGGAAGACTCCGTGCGAATCACTGTTCGATGACCGTCAGCGGCGGGCCGGACGGCGCCGGTCTTTCCGCGCGGCGTGACCACTGCGGGTCACGGCGATGAGTGAAGCCGGATTCATCAAACGGCTGTTCCGCTCGGTCGTCAGTCCTGGCGCGCGGGCGCGCGCGGACCGCAGGGCGCGCAACGCCGTCTTGCTGTGCCAGGCCCTGCTGTCCGAGCGCGGCGAAGTGTCCGGGGCCGCCCTCGCGCGAGAAGCGCTGTCCGCCTATCGCGAGCTTCCCGAACCGGGGCTCGCCACCTTCTTCGATCTGCTCGTCTCCGAGTTTTCGCCGGACCCGCAACGAGTCATCGCCGCTTCCGAAGCCTATCGTGCAAATCCCTCCCCGGACCACCTGATCCACCTGCAGCGGGAGGTCGAACCGCCGCGCCAGGAGTTGTTCCGGCGGTTCAACATGGCGCCCGGAGGCACGGCCGCCCTGGTTGCCATGCGCTGGCACGTGCTGGAGGCACTCAAGTCGCATCCGGACTGGATGGTCATCGACGCGGATCTCGCCCATCTCTTCGGCTCGTGGTTCAACCGCGGGTTCCTGACGCTGCAGCGCATCGACTGGCGCACCTCGGCCATCGTGCTCGAGAAACTCATCCAGCACGAAGCGGTACACGAAATCACGGGCTGGAAGGACCTGCACCGCCGGCTGGAGGCCGACCGCCGCTGTTTCGCGTTCTTTCATCCGGCGCTCCTCGAAGATCCCCTGATCTTCATCGAGGTCGCGCTCACCCGCGGCATCAGCGCATCGGTACAGCCGTTGCTCGACGTCAGCTCACCCGTGGCCAACCCGGCGCAGGCGGATTCGGCGATCTTCTACTCGATCACCAACTGCCAGGAGGGGCTGCGCGGAATTTCGTTCGGCAACCTGCTCATCAAGCAGGTGGTGCAGGAGCTCGGGCGGGAGTTCCCGCGCGTCAAGACCTACGCCACGCTGTCCCCGGTTCCCGGCTTCCGCGCGTGGCTCAAGAGCATGGAGGAACAGCTTGTCGGCGCGGTCGACAGTCCGGCGCTGATCGGGGAACTGCGGGGGCTGCAAGATGCCGAGTGGTTCCGGCGCGGCGGCGCATCGGAGCGCCTGCGGCCGCTGTTGATGCAGCTGTGCGCCTATTACCTGCTCGTAGCGAGGCAAGAGGGCCTGCCGGTCGACCCGGTGGCGCGCTTCCATCTCGGCAACGGCGCGCGCCTGGAACGGCTCAACTGGCTGGCGGACACTTCCGAGCAGGGGATGAGACGCTCCGCGGGCCTGATGGTTAACTACGTCTACCACCTCTCCGAGGTCGAGAACAACCACGAAGCGTTTGTCCGTGAACACCGCGTGGTGGCTTCCTATGGGCTGAAGAAGCTTGCGCGCAAGTGCCCGCTGGCGCGGCGCGCGGCGCGGCCGGGAAAAAAGCGCGTGGCATCTTCAATACAATAAACGCTTCACCGGGCACCGGGGAGAAGAGGCGATGGAAATGACGGGCGAGCAGTTGATCGCGCTGCCGCAAGCCGCGACCTGGGAGGCGCTCAACGATCCGGTGATACTCAAGGACTGCATCCCGGGCTGCGAAACGATCGAGCGGATCGCGGAAAACGAGTATGCGCTCACGATGACGGCCAAAGTCGGGCCGGTCAACGCCAAGTTCAAAGGCAAAATGACCGTGTCCGAAGCCGATCCGCCGCGCGCCTACACCCTGGTCTTTGAAGGCCAGGGCGGAGTGGCCGGTTTCGCAAAGGGCCGGGCGAGCGTGGCGCTCACGCCGCAGGACGCGGGCACGCGGCTCGCCTATACCGCCAAGGCCGCCGTCGGCGGCAAGCTCGCGCAGGTCGGCGCGCGGCTGATAGACGGGGTGGCGAAGAAGCTCGCCGATCAGTTCTTCACGGCGTTCAACAAACGCGTGAGCGGAAAAAACTGAACCGCCAAGGCGCCAAGAAACACAAAAATGGGAACCGCAGATGAACGCAGATAAACGCGGTTAGAAATCAACAATCCTTCTGCCTTCCCCCGTCCCGCCGCGCTGCATCGCGTCGGGCGTTCGCCGGCTCAAACGTGCGCAGGCACGTTTTTCGAAACCCCGGCTCACCCTTCTGCCTTGCTTTTGTTTCTCGCCGCCGATGAACGCCAAGAAAGGCCGAGAGGCGTAACGGGTAAGGGAGCGATGCAGGCTACCGCCGCAAGCGGTGCGGCGGGCACAGCCTCAACGCCACCCGCAGGAGAATGAATCCCGGCGGATGAAGTACGTATGCACATGCCAGGATTTGGGAAAATCTTGCGCGTCCGCGTAGGCGGGCTTGCCCGTGTGCCAGCCGACGCCGCAGGAACAGGGGCGATACTCCGGACCGGTGGACTCGGATTTCCTGCCGCAGCGATAGCAAACATAGACCGGGATCATCGTCACAACCCCCATTTGTGAGCAGCAAGAACCGTTCCTGCCGCCTCGCGGGCGCTCGACCGGCAAACGGGGCGTGAAGAACTTCCGGGTTAGGGCGGTCAGGGGACGCGGCCGGTCTGACGGCTCGACGGGGGTTGACGAACTTCCGACGCCTCATGCAACTCCGCGAGCACTTGAGCCGATTTCACGCCGAACGTGAGCGGGAACGGCGATCGCGAAACGCGAAGAAAAACGGACGGCCGTTTTCAGCCGGCCGCAGGTTGCTCCCCTTCTTATAAGTCGGTCTCTTTCTGCGATCTCTGTGATCTCTGTTCCCTCGGTGGCTATAGGCTCTTGGGCTTATCGGCGTTGATCAGCGTTTATCTGCGGCTACAATCCATTTTCAGGCCGTTTTCGGATCAAACCGGGAGACTGTGATGCTGAAAATCTGGGGACGCACCAATTCCATCAACGTGCAGAAGGTGCTCTGGACCTGCGCCGAGCTCAAGCTCCAGTACGACCGGGTTGACGCCGGCATGCAGTTCGGCGTGAACAACACTCCCGAATATCTCGCGATGAACCCCAACGGGCTGGTGCCGACGATCAGCGACGACGGCTTCATCCTGTGGGAGTCGCACGCCATCGTGCGCTACCTGTCACGCAAGCACGGCCGGGGCACGCTGTGGCCGGCCGACGACAAGGTGTGCGCCGACGCCGACCGCTGGATGGAGTGGTACTCGACGACCCTGTGGAACAACCTGCGGCCGGTGTTCCTGAACCTGGTGCGCGCGGCCCCCGAGAAGCGCGATATGAAGCTGGTCGAGGACTCGCGCAAGAAACTCGCCGCCAACTTCGACATCGTCAACAAGCTGCTCGCCGGCCGCCAGTACATGGCGGGCTCCTCCCTCACCATGGGCGACATCCCGATGGGGGTCTCGGTGCACCGCTGGTTCCTGCTGCCGATCGAACGGCCGAGCTACCCGCATCTTCAGGCCTACTACGAGCGCCTGAAGCAGCGGCCCGGCTTCAGGGAGCATTGCGCCGCCCCGCTGAGCTGAGCGCAGCGAAGAGCG
>JACPEF010000086.1 GCA_016183675.1 Betaproteobacteria bacterium | reverse complement strand
TAACCATCAGGCGCTGCCCTCGCGATAAGCTCGCTGCCGACGGCGCCGGTACCGCCCGGCCGAAACTCGACGACAACCGGCTGCATCAATGCCTCTGTCAGTTTCCTTGCGACAGTGCTGCCGACAATTTCAGCTCCGCCACCGGGCGCAAGCGGGATAACCCAGCGGATCGGTTTACTCGGATAGGCTTGCGCGGCAGCCATCTGCACAAGCAGCATCATCAGTGATGCGCCTGCCCACGTAACAAGTTTATTGATTCCCTCCTTTGGATTGGCTGCGTCTGCGGCTGGATTGTTCCTGGAGTTTTGCTTGGATCTTATCGGCGTCTATCGGCGTCTATCGGCGGCAAAAATAGCAATGTTGAATGTTGAGTGTTAAATGTTGAGTTAACACCCAAGTCTACGTTCCACTCAAAATTCAACATTCAAAATTTAACACTGTAATCTTGGCGTCTTGGCGGTTCAATATTCTTGATTGTCTTCGTGTCCTTCGTGGTTCAGTGTTTCAGTCGTCGCGCGCCAGCCGCCGCGAGTCGGCCGCGTCCATCTCCGCGAGCAGACTCACCCCATGCGCCGCGAAGCGCAGCGCCGCCGCGCGCGCGTGCTGGTCCTTCTCCTCTGCGAGCGACCACTGACCGTGTTGCGCGAGCAGCGCCAGCTCGACGGCGCGGCCCAAAGTCATGGCGAAACGCCGCGCCCCGGCCTCGAGTGCGTCGCCTTGCGCCTTGGCAAGCCAGGCTTCCGCCTGTTCCACCGCCCGCTCGACCTGTGCCGAGATCTTCACGAGATCCGGCTCGCGCACCTCGCGGAGCCAGATGCCGATCTCGCGCTTGAGCACCGCAAGGCCGCCGACCCCCTCCAGCGCCCGCAGAGTCTCCAGCGATAGCACGTTGGTCGTTCCTTCCCAGATCGGCAGCACCTGCGCGTCGCGCAACAGCATCGGCAGCCCGGTGTCCTCGACGTAGCCCGCACCCCCGAATGATTCGATCACCTCCGACAGGATATGCACGACCTGCCGGCCGGTCAGCAGCTTGGCGACCGGTGTAAGCAATCGCAGCAAGTTCTTCTGTTCCGAGCTCGCCTTGCCCGCTTCCTCACGCCCCATCAACTCGACAACGAAGAAAGTCAGATGCAGGGCGCCCAGGAACTCCGCCTCCAGCCCCGCCAGCGTATCGAGGTGCAGTGGCTTCTCCGAGAGGGATGCGCCGAAGGCCACGCGCTTCCCGGCGTAATCGCGTGCGAGCGCGAGGCCGCGCCGCGCCAATGCACAGGCGGCAACGGAGTTCCACGTGCGCGTGACGTTCAACATCGGCGCGATGTTCTTTACTCCGTCCCCGGTACCCGCCACGAGCTCCGCTGGCGTGCCGTCGAGCGTGAGTTCCGCCGTCGGCACCTTGCGCGTGCCGAGCTTGTCCTTCAGGCGGTTGACCAGGATGCGATTCGGACGCCCCTCCGCGTCGCGCGTCTCGACGTAGAACAGCGCGAGCCCCTTGCCGCCCGGTGGATTGCCGTCGGGCCGCGCGAGGGTCAAAGCCATCTGCGAAGTGGCCGCCGATGTGAACCACTTGCGGCCGTAGAGGCGCCAGCGTTCGCCTTCCCGGCGCGCCACGGTTTCGGTGAGCCCCACGTCGGAGCCGCCGGTCGCCTCGGTCATCCACTGGCCGCTGGTCCAGAACTCGCGCGGGTCGCGGCTGGTGAGGTGCGGCAGCGCGCGCTCGATGAGCGCCGCATTGCCGGCGGCGATCAGCGCGCGCGCCGCGCCGTCGGTCATCGCGAGCGGGCAGCTGTAGAGGTCGGCGGACGGCGTGAAGAGGTACACCAGCACGAACTGGTGGACGCGCGAATACGCGCCGTGCCTGCGCTCATAGGCGGTCGCAACAAGCCCCTGCTCGGCGGCGATGCGCTCCGCCCTGTGCCACAGCGGCGATACTTCGACGCGGTCAACGCGGCTGCCCCAGGCGTCCCACTGCGTGAGCGTGGGCTCATTCGCGCGGTCGGCGAGCTGGAAGCGATAAAGCTCCCCGCCCGCGAGCTCGCCCATGGCCTCGAGGCCCGGCCCGATCTCGGTGAGCACGTCGGCGGGCAGCGCGCGGGCGAGGTACGAGCGCAGCGCGCGGTCGGCGGTGTACTGGTTGCCGAGCTCGGGGGGCGTCTGGATGAAGGTCATGCTCTATCTTAGCCGCCAAGACGCCAAGAACGCCAAGGACAATCAAAAATAAAGTAGCCGCAGATAAATGCCGTTACAACCTGTGCTTCCGAGACGCCATCGACATGTCAGGTGCAGAGATTCGAGTTGCGCGATCCCGGCCTCGTGGTGGTTGTAACGGCATAAACGCAGATAAACGTGTAGAGCAATTAGGGTCAGACTCGATTTCCCTTGCGCAGCATTTCACGAACAACCTAGAAATTCGAGTCTGACCCTACTGCGGCCTCTACTCCCGCCTGACCCCGCTGATCCGCTGATGCGCTGAGGTACGTGCGTATACGGCGGAGCTTGGGAACTCGATCAGGCGGTGAGCGGTGAGGCGGAGGCGCAGCGCGCTTACTCGGCGCCGACGTCGTGCAGGAACCGGGCGCGCTCGGCGGGGTCGATGAGTTTCTCGGCGAGCAGCAGATGGAAGTGGCGGCGGCTGGTCGCCTGCGTCGCCGCCTTTTTCGCGACGACCTTCGCGATCGGGCCGAGGTAGGTGGCCAGCCGCCGGGTCGCCTCCTCGATCGCGTCGGGCGTAAGCTGCACGGTCATCCCGGTCGCCGCTACTGTGCCCGCGCCGGTCTCGCCCGGCGGGACCCCCTTTAATCGCTTCCGGCCCGCAAGGAACGCCGAGCGCTCGTCGGGATTCGCCAGGTTCTCGGCGAGCATGCGGTAGAGCTTGTCGATGTCGGTCGTGCTGGTCGCGCCGCGCTTGACCATCACCTTGGCGACCGGGCCGACGACCCGCGCGAGCTGATGCTCGATTTGCTTCAGGACCGCTGCTTCCCATCCGGGCGGCGGGACCGTCCTCGAGACGGGCTGCGCCGGATCCGGGAGGAATCCGGAGGGCTGCGACGGCGTCGGGTGTGACGGCGGTGACGGGCTCGACGAATGGGACGGCTGCGACGGCTCGTGGTGCCCCGAGGGCCGGATGAGCTCGTTGATGATCGTCTCTTCGGACACGGCGGGGCTGACCGGCGCCGCGTAGGCCCCGAGCATGGCGTCGCGGAACGCGTGGGCGTTCTCGTAGCGCTCCGCGGGCTTCTTGGCGAGCGCCTTCATCGCCACTGCGTCGAACTGGGTGGTGCAGCGCCCGGGATCGGCCTCGGAGGGCAGGGGCGGCTGTTCGTGACAGATCTTGTAGGCGATCCCCTCGGGGCTGCCGGTGAAGGGCCGGGAGCCCGTCAGCAGCTGGTACATCACCACGCCGGCCGAGAAGATGTCGGCGCGCCAATCGACGGAGAGGCCGCTGTACTGCTCCGGCGCCATGTAGCCGGGCGTGCCCATGAGGGCGCCGGTCTGGGTGAGGTTCGAGGACTCGATGCGGGCGATGCCGAAGTCCGCAATCTTCAGCTTGCCGTTGTTCATGATGATGATGTTGGCCGGCTTGATGTCGCGGTGCCACACGCCCTCCTCGTGCGCGTAGTGCAGGGCGTCGAGCAGCTGCGCCATGATGCTGACCGCGTCGCGGCCGTCGAAGCGCGTGCCGCGGTTGAAGTACTCGCGCAGGCTGTTGCCCTGCACGTACTCCATCGCGAGAAAGGCAAGATCGCCCGCCTCTCCCCACTCGTACACGCCGACAATGCCTGGGTGCGAGAGCCGCCCGGCCGCCTGCGCCTCGTTCCTGAAGCGCGCGAGCAGCGTCCCGGCCTGGTCGTCGTCGACCAGCTCCTTGCGGATGGTCTTGAGCGCGACGGTGCGCCGGATGTGCGGATCGAAGCCCTTGTAGACGACCCCCATCGCGCCCTTGCCCAGCACCTCCGAGATCGCGTACTTGCCGAGCTGCGTGGGACTGCTCATCGTTGAGGGCGTCGCCATGTCCGGTCCCGGGGCTCGAAGCGCACGTTATCCCTCCAGCATCTTCATCGCTTCCACGAGGCTCTTCTTCATGCGGTTGAACGACTGCGTGAGCACGCCGATCTCGTCGCGGCTCGTCACCTCGAAATCGGGCGCCTCCATGTTCTCGCCCTGGCTCACCTGGTCGGCGAGCTTCGAGAGCCGCGTCACGGGCCGGATCACCATGTACCAGAGCATCAGATTCAGCGCGATGAAGATGAACGCGAACACCGCGGTGAGCGACACCATGAAAGTCCTGAACGCCCGGTTGGCGCGCGCAATCGGCACTTCGGTCGGCACCGACACGATCTGCGCGCCGATGACTTCGTTCAGCTTCCAGCCGAAGCCGTTGGCCGGGCCGTACTTGTCGACCAGCGTCTTGGGCGCGGCATCCACGGTCGAGTGGCAGTAAAGGCAGGCCTCCGCCTTGATCTGCATCGGGCGCGCGATGTAGAAAGACTTCCCGCTCGGCGTATCACGCTCGCCGACCATTTCCGGCCGGTCCGACGCGTTGCGGAACTGGTTGACGATGTCGACCTCCCAGTCGGTGGCGCGGTTACGCGGGTTGGTGGGATTGAGCACCGCCTCCTTGTAGGCGTACTCGGGGAACTTCTTGCGCACGACGTCGAATATCTCGTTGGCCGAGTACGCGGGCACCGACTGCGGCAGGAAGTTGTACTTCATCTGCGTCTGGAGGAGCGGCCCGACCTGGGTCGAGGTGTAGGCGCGCGCGGCGAGCGCCGACTCCATCACCAGGCGCGCGTTCAGCACGATCTCCTCGCGCGCGTTCTTCTGCAGGAGCTGGTCCGAGACCGTGCCCGCCGCGACGAGCCCGAGCAGGAACACCAGGACGAACACCAGGTTGAATTTGACGATCAGCTTCATGACGATGCTCCTTGCGAAAAGTTGCCGTTACTTCTTGCCGGCGGCCTTCGCCGGCGCGGGGGCGCCGCGCGCGACGCCCGCCGCCTCCGCCTCGGGCTCCTTGGGCTCGTATTTCTCCGGGTAGAGGATCCGGTCCCATTCCGGATGAAACCTGAGGTTCGCAATCAGGGCCGTGCGGAACGCCGGGTCGGACGCGCGCGGCTCGAACCGCGATACCAGCGGCCGGCGGATGGGAGGCGGCGCCTTCAGCCACGCCTCGACCTCCGCGTAGGTCACGTCCTCAAGACGCCGCGGCTGCACTTCGCGTTCCTTGTAGCGCGCCATGCGCGAGGGCAGTGGATCGAGGAAGGCTTTCGGCAGCGCGCCGATGAAGTCCTTTGACGGCCGCGGCGCCACCGCCCCCTTCTGGCCGGCCTTGCCGGTGAAGAAGTCGCCGGCCTTGAGGCGCACGGGCGCGGACGCCCCGCCTTTCGCGGGCGGCCCGGCGAGGCGCGTCTCGCCGCTCTCCACGAACACGGAGCCTTCGGCCCCGCCCACGACCAGCACGGCAACGCCTTCCCCGGGTTGCAGCGTGAATATCGGGGTCACGATGCGCAAGCGCGCGCCCTGCTTGACGCCGGCGAGCTTCAGCGCGCCCTGCATGACGTAGTAATCGCCGGCCGCCGACTTGCCGCGCGGAATGGCGACGGCGAGCATGCGCGTCTTCGCGCCCATGGCCAGCGCGACGCCGTCACCAAACTCGAGCTGCGCGAGCCCCTTGTCGCCGACCTCGATGATGTCGCCGGACTGCAATCGCACTCCCTCCGCCAGCGCGTAGCGCGTCACGCCGCGGACGAGCGCGGCTGGGCCCTCGAGCAGCGTCACGGTCGCGACCGGGTCTGCTGCAGCAGCGGCCAGAGGACAGGCGAGAAGCGCGAACGCCCAGCGCTTAGCAGCCTGTCGGACCTGGCGCCCCGACACGCTGCTAAATGCAAAACCGCCCGCGGAGTTGGACTAAGGCTGAATCAATTGCCCTCTGCTGGCCGCTGTTGGTGACCTGAGCGGGGTCGAATTCATGCGCCCGGAGTCCATCTGTGTGGTTTGCCTGCGGGCGGTTTTGCTTTAGGAGTGCGTTGGGACAAAGTCCGACACACTCCTGGGAGCTCGACTCGCAAACGATTTCCCTCCAGCAATCGGCGACGGCCCCAAAAGATCGAGCCACGTCGGCCGCCTTGCGCGCCTTCGGGGTCGCACCCGCAAGCGGGCACCTGCTCCGCCCTCCGGCGCGCTAGTTAAACCGGCATGTAGCGTCCGGATTTAACTTCACTTGGCGTCCCTTCGACTCCCTCAGGACAGGCCTTGGCGGTTCAAAAATCGGTGACCAGTGACCCGTGACCGGTGATCAGTATCTGCCCGCGTGTTGAACGGCGACAGTTTCGTCCGTTCGAACACCTGCGGCCTCGGAATAGCGATCGCTAGAAATGGCCCGCATCACGTCGGCCGCCTTGCGCGCCTTCGGGGTCGCACCCGCAAGCGGGCACCTGCTCCGCCCTCCGGCGCGCTAGTTAAACCGGCATGTAGCGTCCGGATTTAACTTCACTTGGCGTCCCTGGCGGTTCCGCTTTTCTACCCGCGCAGCGCCTTCAAAATCAGGCGGGCAGCAACTGAATTACCCGCATGACGGCAGGACTCGTCCCCTTGTTTTCGACCGTCTCCACCATTCCCTTGTGGCAGGTCCACATGCCGCCGGTTTTCATCGTCGTGGTCATGCTGTCCTGCGACACCTCGAGCACACCCGCCGTACATTCACACACCATCGAGTGCGGCATCGCCCGGCTCGTCTTCGCGCCAGGTTGGTACGTCTGATTGTGTACCGTGATGTTCGTCACGCCTGGGATCATCGAGTTGAACTTCTTAACCTCCCCACGCTGTACGCCAGGAGTATCTTTCTGCTGCGCCAGCGCGCGAAAGGTGTTGCCAAGGACGACTGCTCCCGCACTTAACGCAACCAACATGGACCGACGAGTAAACTTAGCCATTTGTCTGCCTCCTTAGAAGAATAAGTCGCGATAAATAGTGAGATTTAGCTTTCCTTTGTGTCCTTTGTGGTTCAGCTTTGTTGGTAGTCTTTCCTTGGCGTCCTTGGCGTCTTGGCGGCTAAGTTTATCCGCGCAGCGGCTTCACGTCGAGCGGACCGTCGAAGAACCTCGGCACAGCCGCGAGGAACCGCTCCGCCCTCTCCTTCGGCCACCCACCGTGCTCGCAGTTTCCGCGGAACTTGGCCTCGATGTCCGCACGCGTGAGCGGCTCCCGAGCCCCGCCGCGGATGTGCGGCTGGCGCTCCTCGAACACACGGCCGTCCTTGAGCGTCATGAGGACGTGTCCGGTGTAGGCCCTGGGATAGGGGTTCTTTGGATCCACGACGTAGTGCACCTTCGAGGCCAGCGCCAGGATGCGCTCGTCCTTCGCCGTTTCCTCGGTGAAGGCCGCAAGTCCTGCTCCCCCAGTCACGAATGCAACCGCAATGTTGAATGGCGTGCTGAACTTGGCGGCATAGGCGTTTGCCGGGCGGTGCTTGGACGCGAGCGGCTCCCACAACCGGTGGACATAACCCTCCGCGGTCTCGCACAGGATCTCCTTCACGTCCTCGGCGTGCAGGCCGCGCGCGCGCAGCCGCAGCGCGCAATCCACGTACGGCTGGTTCATGGTGCCGGTCGCGTACGGCTTGAAGGTAATGGCGTCCATGAACCACTTCTCGCCGAAGCCGCTGGTCAAGACGCCGTAATCACCCTCGACCGAGCGCGCGAAGCCGTGGAACAGGCCGTCAGTGCCCTCGAGCACCGTGCGCGGCCCGAGAAAGCCGGTCTGCCCCAGGCGCGCTGCGGTTATGCCTGCCTTGGCCGCCCATCCCGGGTGCAGGCGCTTGGTCCACGCGCCCTCGGCGAGGTACTCGATGATGCCGCCCGCCATGCTGCCGGCGATGCCGAGCGCGTCCACCGTCTGCCGGCGGTCGAGCCCCATCGCTTTAGCGGCGGCAAGCGCAGCGCCCATCGTCCCCAGCACGCTCGTCGGATGGAACCCCGCCTTGTGGATCGCCTTGGGAACGATCATCGACAGCCGGCAGGTCGCCTCGACTCCCGCGACGATTCCGAGAAGCGCCGCGCGGCCGTCGCGCCCGAAGCGCTCGCACGCGGCAAGCACCGCCGGAATGACGACAGCGCTCGAATGGACGGGCCCGCCTTCAAAGGTGTCGTCGAAGTCCTCGCCGTGCGCGGCGGTGCCGTTGATGAGCGCCGCGGTCCCGGCGTCGTAGGTCGCGGCGCGGCCGATCGCCGTGCAGCCGCCTCCGGTGTCCGCGGCGGCGACAAGCGCCTTCATGTAATCGGTGTCGCGCGCCGCTACGCAGAGCCCGACAACGTCTATCAGCAGTTGCTCGGCGCGCTCGCGAACCCGTGCCGGTATCACCTCCGGCCGGAGCGCCGTGACTTTCTCAGCGAGGATTTCCGTTACGGAGGGGGATGATGGTGGAACGTTCATCCTGGATTCGGGGGGCAACGCGCGGGAACCGACGCGACCCTGCGGGCGGCCGGCCATGCCTCATCCGTCACGCCTTGTCAGTCACGCCCTATCAGTCACGCATTATCAAGCTAGCGGGCGACCTTGACGCCGGCATCCCTGAGTATGCCGCGGACCTGCTCGGGGAACTGCTGCATGAACGTCGCGAGCTCGGGCCCGCGCTGGAAGCCGTCCTCGAACAGGTTGTCCTCCAGGTATTTCTTCCACGACGGTGTCTGTGTCACGCGGGCAAAGAAGTCCGCCCAGTACGCCACCGCCTCCGCCGGCATGTCAGGGGGCCCGACCACGCCGCGTATGACCGCATAGGCAGGAACATCGAAACCGGCTTCCTTCAAAGTCGGCACATCGGGGAACGGCGGCAGCCGCTTGTCCGAGATCTGCGCGAGCACGCGCATGTTGCCGCCCCGGATATGCTCGCCCGCCTCCTGGGGCTCGATGATCATCATGTTGACGTGACCGCCGAGCAGCGCGGCGATGCGCTCGCCGCCGCCTGGGAACGAGATGAAGGCCCAGCTCGCGCCCGTGTTCTTCATCAGCAGCTGGCGCATCACCCAGTCGCGGCTGCCGATCGACCCCCCCGACTGCTTCATCTGGCCGGGGCTCGACTTCGCGGCCTCGATAAAATCCCTGAGCGACCGGTAGGGCGCGTCGGCCTTGACCACGACCACCGCCGGCTCCACGACCAGCCGGGCGATGGGCGTCAGGTTGTCCATCGTGACCTTCGCTTCCGCCCGCATGATCGGAACCGTGAACCAGGTATTGGCGAAGAGGGCGATCGTATGCGTCTCGCCCTTCTTCTCCACGAGGTAGGCCATCGCGGACAGGCCGCCGCCGCCGGTCTTGTTCACCACCTGCATGCGTCCCGCCAGCAGCTTCTCCTTGTCGACGACCACCGAGATCGCCCGCGCCAGCACGTCGTTGCCCCCGCCCGGGCCGGTATGAACCACGAACTCGATCGGCCGCGTGGGTTTGAAGCCTTGGGCCATCGCCGGGCCAGCCGCGAACACGCCGAAAACCGCAAGCTGAACCGCCAAGGCGCCAAAACGCCAGGAATGGCTTGAACGAAGGCGTGTCCCGATTTCGGTCATCCCTCTACCCTCATCCCTCATCCCTCATCCCTTGTGATAAACGCCGCGTGCTTCCGGCCGGCGTTTATCGCGCGACCTTGACGCCGCCCGCTTTCAGTATCTCCCGCGTCGTTTCGGAGAATTGATCGCCGAACTTGATCAACTCGGCGCTGCGCATGTATCCGTCCTGGAACATGTTGTCGGAGAGGTATTTTTGCCAGCTCGCCGTCTTGATGAACCGGGCGAACAGGTCCTCCCAGTAGGCGACGGCTTCGGGCGGGATTCCCGGCGGCGCGACGATCCCCCGGACCTGGGGCACGTTGGGAACGTTGAAGCCTGCTTCCTGGATCGTCGGCACGTCGGGGAACGCGGGCAGGCGCTTCTCCGAGACCGTCGCGATCACGCGCATGTTGCCGGCCCGGATATGCTCCCCGGCTTCCTGCGGCTCGATCACCATCATGTTGACGTGGCCGCCCAGCAGCGCGGCGATGCGCTCGCCGCCGCCGGGGAACGAGATATACGCCCAGCTCGCGCCGGTGTTCGTCATCAGCAGCTGGCGCACGACCCAGTCGCGGCTGCCGAGCGATCCGGCCGACTGCTTGAGCTGCCCGGGGCTCTGCTTGGCCGCGTCGATGAATTCGTTCAGGGACTTGTAGGGCGCGTCGTTCTTCACCGCGATCATCGCCGGCTCGAGCACGAGGCGGACCACCGGCGTCAGGTCCTTCATCGTGTACTTGGCTTCCTTTCTCATGATCGGGTTGGTGAACCAGAGCCCGGTGAACACCGCGATGGTATGCGTGTCTCCTTTCTTCTCGTTCACGAGGTAGGCCATCGCGGTCGCCCCGCCGCCGCCGGTCTTGTTCACGACCTGCATGCGTACCGGCATCAGGCCTTCCTTCTCCATCGCGGCCGCGATGCCGCGCGCGAACACGTCGCCGCCGCCGCCGGGCCCGGTATGGGTCATGAACTCGATAGGCTTGGTGGGCTTGAACTGGGCCGCCGCCGGGCCGGCACCGAGCACCGCAACGGCCGCGGCCATCAGAAGACACATTGGGCGAAATTTCATTGGCTACTCCTCCTGTGAGTTAGGGCACCGCTTAACTGCCCTCCGCGATGGCCTTGACGCGCAGGGCGTCGGCCTTCCGGAACAGCGGCGCAAGCAGTATGAGCACCGCCAAAAATAGCATCGTTGCCGACATCGGTCTAGCGACCAGGATGGTCAGGTCCCCCTGCGACATCATCAGCGACTGGCGCAGCGCGCGCTCCATGATGTCCCCGAGCACGAATCCCAGGATCAGGGGCGCCGAGGGATATTCTAGCCTGCGCATCGCGTAGCCGAGCAGGCCGAAGAGGGCGAGCATCCAGGTGTCGAAGAGGCTGCCCGACACGCTGTAGACCCCCACGATGGAAATGCCGAAGATGAACGGATACAGCGTGTAGGCCGGCAGCCGCAGGATCTGCGCGAACAGCGGGACGAGCGGTAGATTCAGCACCAGCAGCATGACGTTACCGACGTACATGCTGGCCACCAGCCCCCAGAACAGGGTCGGATTGTCCTGGATCATCAGCGGGCCGGGCCTCAGGCCCCACAGGATGAACGCAGCGAGCAGGATCGCCGTGGTGCCCGAGCCGGGGATGCCGAGCGTCAGCAGCGGCACCATCGCCCCGCCCGTCTCGGCGTTGTTCGCGCCCTCCGGCGCCGCGACGCCCTCGGGCACGCCGGTGCCGAATTTCTCGGGCCGCCTGGAAACCGCCTTCTCGATGCCGTAGGAAATGAACGAGGCGATCGTCGAGCCCGCGCCGGGCAGGACGCCGATGATGAACCCGACCACCGAGCCGTTGAGGAACGCGAAGCGGCAATCCTTGAGGTCCTGCAGGGTGGGGAGAAGGTTGCGCAGGCCTTTCGGGACCGGCAGCATCCGCGCGCCTTCGCGGATCTCCATATTGCCGAGCACTTCGCCCAGGGCGAAAACCCCGATCGCCACGACGACGAAATCCACGCCGTCGAGCAGCTCGGCATGGCCAAACGTGAAGCGCGAGGCCTCACTGAACAGATCCGTCCCCATGCCGGCAATCCACAGCCCGACCATCATCGCCAGCAGGGCCTTGATCATCGACTTGCCGGCGAGCAGTACCACCATCGCAAGCCCCAGGCACATCAGCGCGAAATACTCGGGCGAGCTGAACGAGAGCGCGAATTTCGCGAGCGGCGGCGCGACCAGCATCAGCCCGACCACGCCGAAAGTGCCGGCAATGAAGGAGGCGATCGCCGAGACGCCGAGCGCCGCTCCGGCGCGGCCCTGCCGCGCCATCTGGTAGCCGTCGAAGCAGGTCACGACCGACGCGGATTCGCCCGGAACGTTCAGCAGGATGGATGTCGTCGAGCCGCCGTACTTGGAGCCGTAATAGATGCCCGCGAGCATGATGACCGCGCTGGTCGGGTTCATCTGGAAGGTGAGCGGCAGCAGCATCGCGATCGTCGCCGCCGGACCCAGTCCCGGCAGGATGCCGATCACGGTGCCGAGGAAAACGCCGATGAAGCACCACAGCAGGTTGTACGGCGTCAGCGCAACCGCGAAGCCCTGCATCAGGTAACCGAAGCTCTCCACGGCTAGAACCCCAGCATGCCCGCGGGCAGCGCCACGTTGAGCGCGACGTCGAACAGCAGGTAGAAGCCGGCCGCGCCGCCTACCGCCACCGCCAGTGCCTTGCCGAAAGGCTGGCGGTAGAGGACTTGCACGATGAAAAGGGTAAGGAGCGAGAACGCGACGATGAATCCGAGCACCTTCAGCAGCGCCACGCACACGACCAGCGCGGCCCAGGTCGCGAAGGCCCGCCCCGTTCCCCCCATTCCGCGCGACGCGGGCGCGGGCGCCTGCCGGGCGTGAACCACCATCAGCATAATCGACAACACGAGCAGGCCGATTCCGTACCAAAGCGGAAAGAAGCCCGGGCCCGGGCCGTCGGGCCCCAGGTATTCCCACTGCCGCGCTTCCATGATGATGAAGGCGCCGAGCGCCGCCAGCACCGCGCCGGACACGAAATCACCGTTCCTGAGCAGCCTCATCTCCTCCTCGCTCCTTGACGCGATGCCGCTGCGCCGAGACCCGGCCGCAGCAGCAGGCGGCATCGCCGCCTCGCTATGCGGATTTGGCCTTCTTGTAGCGCTTGGCCGGCACGATCTCGGCGACGATGCCGTCGGGGGCGCGGAACTTGACGGGAATGACGCCCGGATCGCTGATGATCTCGCAGCCGTATTTCTTCAGACCGGCGGTGCAGCCGGCCACGTCGTCCACCTCGATCGCGAAGTGGTGTATGCACGGCTTCTCGCCCGCCGCCAGGGATTCCGCGGACTTCGTCCCTTCGTCGTACTTCATCAGCGTGAAGTCGAGCTGGCCGTCGGTCATGTGGCGCGAGAGGTGGTCGCGCGTCTTGCGCGTTTCCACCTCGCGAAAGCCGAACACCTTCTGGTAGAACTCGGCGGTCTTCTCGAGATCTTCGACCTTCAACGCCAGATGCACGATCCGATTCATGGTTTCTCCGAAATCCCTCGAAATCAGAACCAATCTCAGCCGCAGATAAACGCAGATAAACGCCGATGAAATCCAAGAAACTCACCCATAGAGGACACAGAGTTCACAGAGCGACGAGAGCGGAGGGATCTTGATCATTCATTCTCTGTGTTCTCTGTGATCTCTGTGGCAAAAGCGTTACGGTTCATCGAACTCGTAGCCTGCTTTGGCCAATACCGGCCGCGCCGAGGGCGCGGTCAGGCGCGCGATGAAATCCCCGGCCGCCTCCGGGCTCTGCGCCCGCGTCGCGAGCGCCGCCGAGTAAACAGTCTTCATCTGCAACTCGTCGGGTAGCGGCCCGACATATGTTACACCCCTGTTCGCGAGAATTTCCGTGATCTGGGTGATGCCCATCTCCAGCACCCCCCGGCTCGCTGCGAGCCACTTCATGGCCGTGTAACCGTTCGGGAAATATTGCATCCGGGGGGTGACCTCGCCGGCGATGCCGAGCCCCTCGACCATCCGCATCACGACCTTGCCGGCGGTGGCGGTCGCGGGATCCGGGCACACGATCTTCTTTGCGGCCAGGATGTTGCCGCGCAGCGCCCGCGCGTTGGACACCTCCGGCAGCGGCGTTCCCGCCCGCACCGCCACGCCCGTGCCCACGCGCCCCAAATCAGTGCGCGAGCCGGAGACGAGGTGGCCAAGCGAGATCAGCTCCTCGATCAGGGCGCCGGTCAGGATCGCTGCGTCCACCGCCTCGCCCGCGACCACCCGCGCCTTCACCGCGCCCGCCGCACTGAAGTCCGCGCGCACCTGGTTGCCAGTTTCGCGCTCGAAGGCCGCCGCGAAGTGCTCCACCACGGCCCGCGCCGCGCCGGCGCTCAGGATGCGCACTACCGCCATGCAAATCCCTTGACAAAACCGATATGAAACCGCCGATGGCCGCCGACAGAAAATCAAAAATCTGAATGAGCCGCAGATAAACGCAGATGAACGCAGATAGAATCAAGTTCAAAAACCAAAGGGCACAGCCAAGAGAGCACAAAAAGCTGAAGGCCCAGAACCGATTCTCGTTTTTCTTTTCTCTGTGAACTATGTGTCCTCTGTGGCTTGATGTATTTGATTTTCATCCGCGTTTATCTGCGGTTAAATCAACTCGCTAGGCGGTCGCTCTCGCTACCTCGGCCGCCACCGCGTCGCCCATCTCGACCGTGCTCGCTTTCCCGCCGAGGTCGGGAGTGAGCGCACGACCTTCACGGATCACCCGCTCCATCGCGGTTTCGATCAACCCCGCGGCGCGCAGCGCCCGCGGCTCATCGTGCTTGTGCCCGAGCCAGGCGAGGAGCATCTGCCCCGACATGATCATCGCGTAGGGGTTGGCGATATTCCTGCCGGCGATATCGGGCGCCGATCCGTGGGTCGCCTGCGCCATCGCGCGCTGCGGTCCCGCCGACAATCCAGGCGCAAGCCCGAGCCCGCCGACGAGCCCCGCGGCGGCGTCGGACAGGATGTCGCCGAAGGTATTGGTCGTGACGATGACGTCGAACTGCTGGGGCTTCATCACCAGCCGGCACGCAAAGGTGTCCACCATCACCTCGTCAAAGGCGATCTCGGGAAACTCGCCAGCCACTTTGCGGCATTCCTCGGCGAACATGCCGCAACCCAGCTTGAAAACCGTATTCTTGTGCACCGCCGTCACCTTCTTCCGCGGCCGGGTGCGCGCGAGCTCGAACGCCGCGCGCGCCACCTTGCGCGATCCCTGGCGCGTGATCAGGCGGACCGAGATCGTCATGTCGGGTGTCGGGCGGAACTCACCGCTTCCCAGGTAGACGTTTCGGTCGGGCGGAAATCCCTCGTTGTTCTCGCGCACCAATATGAGATCCACGTCGCGATACAGCGCCGGCAGCCCTGGCAGCGATTTCGCCGGCCGGATGTTGGCGAACAGGTCGAAGTGCTTGCGCAGGATGGGATGAGGATTGATCGCCTCGGGGTTGTCCTTCGGATAAGCCTGGTGCCCGATCGGGCCGAGTACCCACCCGTCGAGGGTATCGAGCTTCTCCAGCGTTCCGGGCGGCAGCGTGTGTCCCAGCGTGTCGAGCGCTTTCCGCCCGATCGGCATCGGATGCCACGCGATCGGAAGGCCCGCTTTCTGCACCGCGGCGCGCATCGCCTTGACGCATTCGGGCACCACCTCCAGCCCGATGTCGTCGCCTTCGAGGATGCCGATTCTGAGCGTGCGTTTCACTGTAGAGGGGACCGGCGGAAAAATGCGGATGGAACTGCGCGATCGGGGCCGATTCTAGCACATGGTATCCACCCCGCCCGCCCTTCTCCACCGCCGGCGCGAGGTTTAAGATAGCCTCGCTGATCGCTCGCATCTCAACCCCAACATGGACACTCTCAATAAACTGTCCGCAACGGAAGCGGCCGCGGCAATCGCGGCCGGCAAGCTCAAGTCCGAACCGCTGGTGGCAGCGTGCATCGAGCGCATCCGGCAACGCGAGAACGACGTGCAGGCGTGGGCGCACATCAATCCGGAGCTGGCGCTCATGCAGTCGCGTGAATGCGACCGGCAGCAGCCCCGGACCCGGCTGCACGGCATTCCGGTGGGCGTCAAGGACGTGATCGACACCGCGGACATGCCGACCGAGTACGGCTCGCCGATTTACCGCGACAACCAGCCCAAGTGCGATGCGGCGTGCGTGGCCCAGGTGCGCGATCTGGGAGGCGTGGTCCTCGGCAAGACCGTCAGCACCGAGTTCGCCACGCGCCACCCCGGCAAGACCTGCAACCCGCGCAATCTCGCGCACACGCCGGGCGGTTCGTCCTCCGGGTCGGCCGCGGCCGTCGCCGATTGCATGGTGCCGCTCGCGTTCGGCACCCAGACCACTTCCTCGATCATCCGCCCCGCGGCGTACTGCGGCGTGGTGGGCTACAAGCCGACCTTCAACGTCATCAACCGCGCGGGGCTCAAGTTCCTGTCGGATTCGCTCGACACCATCGGCGTGCTCGCGCGCACCGTGCCCGATGCCGCGCTGATCGTGGAAGAGCTGAGCGGGTCGCCCGCCACCTCCTTCGACGTAGTGCCGGACCTGAAGCCGCGCATCGGATTTTGCCGCACGCCGTACTGGCACCAGGCCGACCGTGCCACCCAGAAGGCGCTGGAACGGGCCGTGCCCCGGCTGCAGCAGTCCGGCGCAAGAGTGACGGAAGTCGAGCTCGACGGGGAATTCGCACGCTTGGTCGAAGTCCAGGTGACCATCAGCTCTTTCGAGATCTACCGGGCCCTCGGCTACGAGCGCACGCGCTTTCCCGACCTCATCTCGGAAACCCTGATGGGCCGCATCCTCGGGGGCGGGCGGGTGACGCGCGCGCAGTACGAGGAAGCCCACGCGGTCGCGCGGCGCTGCCGCGCCCGCCTCGATGATACGTACCGCGACTACGACGCGCTGCTCGCGCCGAGCGCGATCGGCGAGGCGCCGAAGGGGCTTGCCTCGACCGGCGATCCGGTGTTCGGCTCAAGTTGGACGGTGCTGCACGGCCCCGCGGTGACGGTGCCGGCGTTCACCGGCCCCGGCGGATTGCCGCTTGGCGCGCAGCTCGCCGGCCCGCGCGGTCACGATTCCCGCACCTTGCTCTGCGCCGAATGGGTGCGGCGCGCGCTGGCGGAGTAGATTGGCCGCCAAGGCGCCAAGAGATTCCAATCAAGGCAGACCAAAACTATAGCGCTCAATCCTGAATCCTTGACCCTGCATCCTGTCCTTCCCTCATCCCTCATCCCTCCGCCCTCATCCCTCAATGAAGCAGCTCCACGTCGCCAAGCACGCCCCCGAAGCGCATCTCGTGAAGGGCTTCCTGGAGTCGAACGGGATCGAGGCCGTGGTGCGCGGCGAATACCTGACGAGCGGCTGGGGCGAGCTGCCGGTGGACCTTTGCACGGTGTGGATCACCGACGACGCGCAGTACGAGCGCGCTAACGCCCTGCTCGTGGCGTTCCTGAGAGGCGATTTTGCGCGCGAATTCCGCGACCAGAGCTGGCGCTGCCCGAAGTGCGGCGAGCAGCTTGAGGGTCAGTTCACGGCGTGCTGGAAATGCGGCGAGCGCCGGCCCTCAAGTACCTAGTGCCGTTCCAACTTGCTTTTCCTAGCATAGACAGGTTGCCTGCCCGCGATAATCGGTTCCAGCAGAACCGACCGGATTAGTTACAAATAGTTGGAACGGCACTAGGAGCCTGCAGGGCGTCTTACTCAAGAACAACATTGGAGTCGCGAAGGGCAAGAATGATCTTCTGCCACTTTGCGACTTCGATGCGGTGAAACTCGGCGAGCGCCTGTGGTCCATTCACCGCCAGCTCCAAGTCCTCCTGGGCAAGTCCGGTTGAAGCGCGCGTACAGAGGCGGGAAGCACGGGGTAAAAAGCGTCGCTTTCGAACCGGCGGTTAGGCCTAAGCACGGTTACGGGGTTGCAGGCTCCATGCCCTTCGCCTTGATCACCGTCGCCGCCTCCGGCGTGCGCAGGAAATTGACCAGCGCCTTCGATGCCGCGGCATCCTTGGCCCCAGCCATAATCGCCGCCGCAAAGACGACGGGGCTCTGAAGATCACCCGGTAGCGGGCC
>JACPEF010000085.1 GCA_016183675.1 Betaproteobacteria bacterium | reverse complement strand
GCCCCCGGGCTCGACCTCACGGTGGACTACGGCTGGCTCACCGTGATCGCGGTGCCGCTGTTCTGGGTTCTGGCATGGCTCAATCAATGGGTGGGCAACTGGGGCGTTGCGATCATTCTGCTGACCGTGATCATCAAGCTCCTGTTCTATCCATTGTCGGCGGCAAGCTATCGCTCGATGGGCAAGATGCGGGTGCTCGCACCCAAGCTGCAGAAGCTGAAGGAGCAGTACGGCGATGACCGGCAGCGCCTGCAGCAGGCGATGATGGAGCTCTACAAGACCGAGAAGATCAATCCGCTCGGTGGCTGCATGCCGATTGTTGTGCAAATACCTGTTTTCATTGCACTTTATTGGGTACTGTTGGCGAGCGTCGAGCTCCGGCACGCGCCTTTCATGCTGTGGATAGACGACCTCGCCGCGCCGGACCCGTGGTTCATCCTTCCGGTGCTGATGGGGCTCACGATGATCGTTCAGACCTGGCTCAACCCGGAGCCGCCGGACCCCGTCCAGGCCAAGATGATGAAGATCATGCCGCTCGTCTTCAGCGTGTTTTTCTTTTTCTTCCCCGCGGGACTCGTGCTGTACTGGCTGATCAACAACGTGCTCTCGATCGCGCAGCAATGGCATATCACGCGGGCGATGGAGCGCGGCGCGCGCGCAGCGCCGCGCAAGGGCTAGCGGCGGCTCGGGTCGCGCCGGCAGCGCGCTGCGGCCGCGGAAGCCAGCGATGAGCCGTCGCGACACCATTGCGGCGATCGCGACCGCGCCCGGACGCGCCGGCATCGGCGTCGTGCGTGTCTCCGGCCCGGATCTGGCCGAGCTGGGCGCACGGATCGTGAACCGGCGCCTGCCGCCGCGCCGCGCCACGCTCGCCGACTTCCTCGGCACCCAAGGCGAAGTGATCGATCGCGGTATCGCGCTCTATTACCCGGCGCCGCATTCCTATACCGGAGAGGACGTGCTCGAGCTTCAGGGACACGGGGGCCCGGTGGTGCTGCGTCTTCTGCTCAGGCGTTGCCTTGCGTTGGGAGCGCGCCTTGCCGAACCGGGGGAGTTCACCCGGCGCGCCTATCTCAACGACAAACTCGACCTGGCGCAGGCGGAGAGCGTTGCCGATCTGATCGACGCCAGCACCGCCCGGGCCGCGCGCTGCGCGATGCGCTCGCTCCAGGGGGCGTTCTCCGAGCGCATCACTGCGTTGAGCCGCGCCGTCATTGAACTGCGCGCGTTGGTGGAAGCGACGCTCGATTTTCCCGAAGAGGACATCGAATTTCTCGAGCGCGCGGATGCGGAAGGGCGGCTGGGAGGCGTACGCGAGGAGCTCGCCAAGGTGCAGCAGGCGTCCCAGCAGGGCAGTCTGCTGCGCGAAGGCATGCGCGTGGTGCTCGCCGGGCAACCCAACGTCGGCAAATCGAGCTTGCTCAACCGGCTGGCCGGCGAAGATCTCGCCATCGTCACCGAGGTCCCGGGCACGACGCGCGACGCGATCCGGCAGAGCATCGATGTGAAAGGCGTGCCGGCTCATATCATCGACACGGCGGGATTGCGCGAATCGAGCGACGCGGTGGAGAAGCTCGGCATCGCGCGCACCTGGGCGGCGATCGAGAGGGCCGATCTTATGTTGCTGGTTATCGACTGCACCGCGGGCGAAACCGCAGGCGACGAGGCCATCGTCGCGAAGCTGCCGCGTTCCCTGCCTTGCATCCGGGTCATGAATAAGATCGACCTCATCGGGCGCGCTGCGGCTTCGGAGCGTCGCAACGGTGCCACCGTGGTCTGGCTCTCGGCGAAGACAGGGGAAGGGATTGAATTGCTACGGCAGGCATTGCTTGACGCCGTCGGCTGGGAAGGAGAGGGTGGGGAGGGCTTGTTCATGGCCCGGGAGCGCCACCTGGAGGCACTGGCTGCGGCTCAGGGGCATTTGGAACGGGCAACCCAACTGATGCGCCAACCCGAGCTGTTTGCCGAGGAGCTTCGCCTCGCGCAGGTTGCGCTCGGAGCAATCACAGGGGAGTTCACCGCAGAGGACCTGTTGGGAGAAATCTTCTCTCGTTTCTGCATCGGCAAGTAAGCCGTCAGTTCCACGTGAAACATCGGTTATGTTGCACTGCAGCATCGATAAGCCTGTTTCCCGTCCCACCGGTTCCAGCAGCGTTCCACGTGGAACCTAGCTGGACGTCCTAAATCCAGGTTTTGCTGTGCCGTGCTTTGGGTTATCATATGCGTCGTACCGACGAGGTTTATTTTACTACAAGTGTTTGAAACATTTGATATAATTGTCGTAGGCGGGGGCCACGCCGGCACCGAGGCGGCGCTCGCCGCCGCTCGCACGGGTTGCGCTACGCTGCTCCTCACCCACAGCGTCGAAACGCTAGGGCAGATGTCATGCAACCCCTCCATAGGCGGTATCGGCAAGGGCCACCTGGTGAAAGAGATCGACGCCTTGGGCGGCGCGATGGCGGCGGCTACCGATGAGGCGGGGATCCAGTTTCGCATCCTCAACGCGCGCAAGGGTCCTGCTGTGCGCGCGACGCGCGCGCAAGCCGATCGACTGCTCTACAAGCAGGCGATCCGGGGGCGCCTCGAGCGGCAGCCGAACCTGCGCATCTTCCAGCAGGCTGCGGACGACCTCACGCTCGAGGGCGACCGCGTCACCGGCGTGGTCACGCAGCTCGGCGTGCGCTTCAGCGCGCGCGCGGTGGTGCTGACCACCGGCACGTTTCTCGGCGGATTGCTCCACGTCGGTTTGGAGCATTATCGGGCGGGGCGCGCGGGAGAGCCGCCGGCGCTGACGCTCGCGCGCCGCCTGCGCGAGCTGAAGCTTCCGGTGGGACGGCTCAAGACCGGGACGCCGCCGCGAATCGACGGTCGCAGCATCGATTTCTCCGTGATGAGCGAGCAGCCCGGCGACGAGCCGACGCCGGTGTTTTCTTTCCTCGGTCGGCGCGAGCAGCATCCGCCGCAGCTGCCGTGCTGGATCACGCACACCAACGCGCGCACCCACGAGATCATCCGCGGCGGCCTCGACCGCTCGCCGCTCTACACGGGCGTCATCGAAGGCGTCGGCCCGCGCTACTGCCCGTCGATCGAGGACAAGGTGACGCGCTTTGCCGGAAAGAGCTCGCACCAGATCTTCCTCGAGCCTGAGGGCCTGACGGTCACCGAGTACTACCCGAACGGCATCTCAACGAGCCTGCCCTTCGACGTGCAGAATCAACTGGTGCGTTCGATCCGGGGCCTCGAGCGCGCGCACATCACCCGCCCGGGCTATGCGATTGAATACGACTACTTCGACCCGCGGGGCCTGAAGCGCTCGCTGGAGACGAAGGCGTTCGCGGGCTTGTTTTTCGCTGGCCAGATCAACGGCACCACCGGCTACGAGGAAGCGGCGGCGCAGGGAATCCTCGCCGGCATCAACGCCGCGCTGTTCGTCAAGGGACGCGCGCCGTGGTGCCCGCGCCGCAACGAAGCCTATCTGGGCGTGCTGGTGGATGACCTCATCACGCGCGGCGTGTCCGAACCGTATCGCATGTTCACGAGCCGCGCCGAGTACCGCTTGAGCCTGCGCGAGGACAACGCCGATCTGCGCCTGACGGAAACCGGGCGGCGCTTGGGGCTCGTGGAGGACGCGCGCTGGGAGGCGTTCTCGCGCAAGCGCGAAGCGATTGCGCGCGAGCAGGAGCGGCTGAATAGCACCTGGATCAACGCGAGGCTGCTCGCCGCGGGCGCGGCCGAGCGCGTGCTCGGCCACCCGCTCGAGCGCGACGGCACGCTCACCGAGTTGCTGCGGCGCCCCGACGTGGGCTACGCCTCGCTCATGACGCTGCCCGGTGCCGGGCCGGGCGTGACGGACCCGCAGGTCGCCGAGCAGGTCGAGATCCAGACCAAGTACCAGGGCTACATCGAGCGCCAGCGCGAGGAGGTCGCGCGGCACGAGCAGTACGAGAACGCGCCGCTGCCGCTTGATGTGGACTACGCCAAGGTGCGCGGGTTGTCGGTGGAGGTGCAGCAAAAACTGAACCGTCACCGCCCCGAGACGGTCGGTCAGGCGGCGCGCATCTCGGGCGTCACGCCGGCGGCGATCTCGGTGCTGCTGGTGCATGTGAAGCGAGGCTTCGCCGCCGCGCGCCCGAGCGCCGGCGAAACCGAGCGCGCCGCCAGCAAGACGGCATGAGCCTTGCGCCGAAGCTCGCGCAAGGCATCGTGCAACTCGGCTTGGCTTTGCCGCCGCCAACGCAGCAGCGGCTGCTCGACTACGTGGCGCTGCTGCAGAAATGGAACAAGGTTTACAACCTGACCGCGGTGCGCGAGGCCCAGAAGATGGTGGGCCATCACCTGCTCGATTGCCTCGCCGTGGCGCCGCACGTCTCCGCCGCCACGATCCTCGATGTCGGAAGCGGGGCGGGCCTGCCCGGCATCCCCCTCGCCCTTGCGCTGCCGCGAGCGCAGGTGACCCTGCTCGACTCGGGCCACAAGAAAGCGGCGTTTTTGCGCCAGGCGGTGATCGAGCTCAAGCTTGCCAATGCGGAAGTCGTGTGCGAGCGGATAGAGGATTGGCGGCCGTCGCGGCGATTCGAGCTCGTGATCTCGCGCGCGTTCTCCGACTTGCCCGAGTTTGCCGCACGCGCCGGCCACCTCGTGGCGCGCGGCGGGGTGCTGGCGGCGATGAAGGGCGGCTATCCCCACGCGGAACTCGCGCAGCTGCCGCCGGGATACCGGCTCCAGCAAGCGCTCCCGCTCCATGTCCCCGGGGTGCGCGGCGAGCGTCATCTGGTGCTGATCGAGCCCACCTGAAGCGATGACGAAGATCCTCGCCATCACGAACCAGAAGGGCGGTGTCGGCAAGACGACAACCGGAGTCAACCTCGCCGCAAGCCTCGCCGCGGCGCGCCAGCGCGTGCTGCTGGTCGATCTCGACCCCCAGGGCAACGCCACCATGGGAAGCGGCGTGGACAAGCGCAAGCTTCCCGCCACCGTCTACCAGGTGCTGCTCGGCACCCGACGCATCCCCGAAGTGCGCCTGCGCTCGGAGAACGGCGAATACGATCTCGTTCCAGCGAACCGCGAGCTCGCGGGGGCGGAGGTCGAAATGGTCGAGCTCGAGCGGCGCGAGACGCGGCTGAAGGAAGCGCTCGCCGAGATCGCCCGCGACTACGATTTCGTCCTGATCGACTGCCCGCCGGCGCTCAACCTGCTCACCGTCAACGGGCTCACCGCGGCGCGCGCGGTGATGATCCCGATGCAGTGCGAGTACTACGCGCTCGAGGGACTGAGCGATCTCGTGCAGACGATCAGGAAGGTGCGCTCGCACCTCAATCCCGGGCTGGAGATCGAGGGCCTGCTGCGCACGATGTACGACCCGCGCAACACGCTCGCGCGACAGGTTTCGGCGCAGCTGCTCGCGCATTTCGGCGACAAGGTGTACCGCACCGTGATCCCGCGCAACGTGCGCCTCGCGGAGGCGCCGAGCTTCGGCGTGCCCGCGCACAAGTTCGACAAGGACTCGAAGGGCGCGCAGGCGTATCTCGCGCTCGCCGGCGAAATGCTGAACCGCGCCGCCACGGGATGAGGAGAAGCCAATGGCCAAGTTGAAAGGACTGGGGCGGGGGCTGGATGCGCTGCTGGGCTCCGAGGGTGAGCCGCCGGCGGGCGAAATGCTCACCACGCTCGGGGTTGACGTGCTTCAGCCGGGTCGCTACCAGCCGCGCACGCGCATGGACCAGGCGGCGCTCGCCGAGCTCGCCGACTCGATCAGGGCGCAAGGCGTGATGCAGCCGATACTGGCGCGCCCGGTCGGAGACGGCCGCTACGAGATCGTGGCGGGCGAGCGGCGCTGGCGTGCCGCGCGCATGGCCGGGCTCGCCAGCGTGCCGGCGCTGGTGCGCGAAGTGCCCGACCGGCACGCGCTCGCAATCGGCCTGATCGAGAACATCCAGCGCGAGGACCTGAATCCCCTGGAGGAAGCGGCGGGCGTGAAGCGCCTGATCGAGGAATTCGGCATGACGCACGCGGAAGCCGGGGAAGCGCTCGGGCGTTCGCGCACGAGCATCACCAATGTACTGCGCCTGCTCGAGCTCGCTCCGCCAGTGCAGGAGTTGCTGCGCGAGGGCAAACTCGACATGGGGCATGCGCGCGCGCTGCTGGCGCTGCCCGCATTGAGGCAGATCGAGCTCGCGCGCGAGGCGGTGGCCCGGCAGCTCTCGGTGCGGCAGGTGGAACGCCGCGTCGCGCGGGTTGCGGCGCGATCCGCCGGGCGCGCGCGCGAAAAAACCGACCGGGACGTGGCGCGCCTGGAGGAGGAGGTTTCGCAACGCCTCGGCACCGCGGTCCAGATCAAGCCGGGGCCCAAAACCGGCAGCGGCAAGCTCGTCATCAGCTACCGCACGCTCGAGCAGCTCGAAGCCATCCTCGCACGATTTTGAGCCCCGTTTCGCGCGGCGTTTTCGTTGACAGGAGCGGGCGCGAAGATGATAAAATTTAAGCCTTTTTGGGCGGGCAACCGCGCGCTCGCGCCGCCGATCGACCGGGCAGGCGAGCGTTGAAATCGGTCTACCGGATAATCGGCGCGCAGATCGCGGTGACGCTCGCGGCGGCGGCGCTGGCGCTGCTGCTGGGCGACACCGTCCACGCCGCGTACTCGGCGCTGATCGGCGGCAGTATCGGGTTTTCCACGGCCTGGATCTACGCGCGCAGGGCGTTCGCGGCCGGCGGTGAAGAGCCCAGGGAGGTGGTGAAAGCGCACTACCGCGCCGAGGCGCTCAAGCTCGCTTTCACGGTCGTGCTGTTTGCGGCAGCCGTCGTGCTGTACGAGGACGTTTCCACTTTGCCGTTGTTGCTGACCTATATCGCGACGCTCGCCGTTTACTGGGTGGCGCTGCTTTTCGCGTAACAAGACCAGAACCCGCACTCGCCCGACATGGCCACCACCTCCGCCCCGATCACCGGCAACGAGTACATCTCGCACCATCTCGTCAATCTCCAGGCCGGCAGCGGGTTCTGGACCTTTCATCTCGACACTCTGATCGTATCGGGGCTAATCGGCTGCACCGTGTTCGGCCTCATGTATTTCGTCGGGCGCCGCGCGACCGCCGGCGTGCCGGGGAAACTGCAGGCGTTCATCGAGATCGTGGTCGGCATGGTGGACCGACAGGTGAAGGACACGTTTCACGGCAAGAGCGAGCTCGTCACCCCGCTCGCGATCACCGTCTTCATCTGGATCTTCTGCATGAACGCGATCGACCTCGTCCCGGTCGATTTCATTCCGGGCCTGCTCGCGCTGTTCGGGGTGCACTATTTCAAGGCGGTGCCGACCACCGACCCCAACGCCACCTTCGCGATGTCGCTGTCGGTGTTCACCCTGATCATCGTCTTCAACCTCAGGTTCAAGGGCCTCGGCGGCTTCCTGCACGAGGTGTTCACCGCGCCGTTTCATTCGCACAACCTGCTGCTGCAGCTCGTCCTCGCGCCGGTGAATTTCGTGCTGCGCATGATCGAGGAGGTCGCGAAGCCCGTGTCGCTCGCGCTGCGGCTGTTCGGCAACATGTTCGCGGGCGAGGTGCTGTTCATCCTCGTCGTGCTGCTGGCGGGCGCCTGGAGCGGCCCGACGCTGGGCAGCGCCGCCTCTTTCCTGGGACACGTCGTGCTCTCGCTCGGCTGGGCGATCTTCCACATCCTGATCGTCACGCTGCAGGCGTTCGTGTTCATGATGCTGACCATCGTCTACTTGACGCTCGCGAGCGAATCGCACTGAGCTCGGTTTAGCCGCCACCAACCAAGGAGAACGTTAATGGAAAATCTCGCAGTATTCTTCGGCCAGACGCAGATCGCCGCGGCGCTGCTGATCGGCATGGGCGCGCTCGGCACCGCCATCGGCTTCGGCATACTCGGCGGCCGGTTTCTCGAGGGCACGGCGCGCCAGCCGGAGCTGCTCGGCACGCTGCGCGTGCAGATGTTCATCGTCGCGGGGCTGTTGGATGCGTTCACCGCCATCGCGACCGCGATCGCCATTCTGCTGCTCTATGCCAACCCGCTCATCTCCGCCGTCAAGGGCGGTTGACGGAAGGGCCGCGATCGTGGCGCGCGCCGGGCACCGGTTGGCTGGCGCGTGAGGCGGGAGGACAGGGGGTCAACATGAACATCAACGCGACGTTGCTGGGACAGGTCATCTGGTTCGCGCTCTTCATCTGGTTTGTGATGAAGGTGGTGTGGCCGTATTTCCAGCGCATCATCTCGGAGCGCCAAAAGACCATTGCTGACGGGCTGGCGGCGGCCGAACGCGGGCGGGTCGAGCTGGAGAGCGCCACGCGGCGCGCCGAGGAAACCCTCAGGCAATCGCGCGAGCGCGCCGCCGAGATCATCGCCCAGGCGGAGAAGCGCATGGCGCAGATCATCGAAGAGGCGCGCTCGCAGGCCAAGGAGGAAGGCAACCGCGAGAAAGCCGCCGCGCAGGCCGAGATCGATCAACAGGTCTCGCGCGCCAAGGAGGCGTTGCGCGAGCAGGTCGCGGCGCTCGCCGTAGCCGGGGCGGAAAAAATCCTGCGCCGCGAGGTGGACGCCAAGGCCCACGCCGGCCTGCTGGCGCAGCTCAAGCGGGATTTCCGCTAGGAGTTTGTCGGACTTGGCCCCGACAAACTCCTCATGCAAAACCGGCATCAGGAAAATTGCAGAAGAGGATGACGGATATGCGAATTCACCCAAGTTATTCTTCACATTCGCCCGCTTCGGCGGGGTTGTTTTCTGAATGGTCAGCCGGTTTTGCTGTTAGTGCCGTTCCAACTATTTCCAGCGAATGGCGTGGCGCGGACAGGATGCGGCGTGAACGGCATTCGGCAATCAGTTTCGCCACCTAAGTTGGAACGGCACTAAGCCATGGCCGAAGCCGTCACCATCGCGCGCCCCTACGCCGAGGCCGTGTTCCGCCTGGCCGATGCGGGCGGCGCGCTCGGCAAATGGTCGCAAACGATGGCCGTGATGGCGCAGGTGGCCGCGAATCCGGATGTGCGCGCGGCGATCGGCAACCCCAACCTCGCTTCCGACAGGCTCTACGGCCTCGTCGCCGCGGCCTGCGGCGACCTCGGCACCGAAGCGCAGAACTTCCTGCGCGTGCTGATCGACAACGACCGGCTCTTGTTGCTGCCGGAAATCCGCGACCTCTTCGAGGCGCTCAAGAGTGAGCGCGGGGGCGTCGTGGACGCAGTCATCACGACCGCCTTTCCCCTCGAAGACGACCAGCTTGCCGCGCTGGTGACGGACCTCGAGAAGCGCTTCAAGCGCAAGGTGAATCCCCAAGTCAGCGTGGATTCGCAGCTGATCGGTGGCGTGCGCGTGCAGGTCGAAGACGAAGTCATCGACGGCTCGGTGCGCGGCAAGCTCGCCGCCATGGCGGCCGCCTTGACGAGATAAGCAACCGAGGAACGGACATGCAACAGCTCAAGCCATCCGAGATCAGTGACCTGATCCGCTCGAGGATCCAGAGCCTGGCGCTCGCGGCGGATATCCGCACCCAGGGCACGGTCGTATCCGTCACCGACGGCATCTGCCGCATCCACGGGCTGTCCGAAGCGATGCAGGGCGAGATGCTGGAGTTCCCGAAAAACACCTTCGGGCTCGCGTTGAACCTCGAGCGGGACTCGGTGGGCGCCGTGATTCTGGGCGAGTACGAGCACATCTCGGAGGGCGACACGGTCCAATGCACGGGCCGCATCCTGGAGGTTCCGGTCGGTGCCGAGCTGCTGGGTCGGGTGGTGAACTCGCTCGGCCAGCCGATCGACGGCAAAGGCCCGATCACCGCCAGGATGACCGACGTGATCGAGAAAGTGGCGCCGGGCGTGATTTGGCGGCGCTCGGTGTCGCAGCCGGTGCAGACGGGCTTGAAGGCGATCGACTCGATGGTGCCGATCGGGCGCGGCCAGCGCGAGTTGATCATCGGCGACCGCCAGACCGGGAAAACCGCGGTGGCGGTGGACACCATCATCAACCAGAAGGGCAAGGCGCTCATTTGCGTCTACGTCGCGATCGGCCAGAAGGCCTCCACCATCGCAACCGTGGTGCGCAAGCTCGAGGAGCACGGCGCCATGGGCTACACCATCGTCATCGCGGCCCCGGCTTCCGAGTCGGCGGCGATGCAGTACATCGCACCCTACTCGGGCTGCACCATGGCCGAGCACTTCCGCGACCGCGGCGAGGACGCGCTCATCATCTACGACGACCTCACCAAGCAGGCGTGGGCCTACCGCCAGATCTCGCTCCTGCTGCGCCGCCCGCCGGGGCGCGAGGCCTACCCCGGGGACGTGTTCTACCTGCACTCGCGGCTGCTCGAGCGCGCATCGCGGGTGAACGAGGACTACGTCGCGCGCTTCACCAAGGGCGAGGTGAAGGGCAGCACCGGCTCGCTCACCGCGCTGCCCATCATCGAGACGCAGGCGGGCGACGTCACCGCCTTCGTGCCGACCAATGTGATCTCGATCACCGACGGCCAGATCTTCCTCGAGACGGATCTCTTCAACGCCGGCATCCGGCCCGCGATCAACGCCGGCATCTCGGTGTCGCGCGTGGGGGGCGCGGCGCAGACCAAGATCATGAAGCGCCGCGACACCGGGGGCGGCGTGCGCCTCGCGCTCGCGCAGTACCGCGAGCTCGCCGCCTTCGCGCAGTTTGCTTCCGACCTGGACGAGGCGACGCGCAAGCAGCTCGAGCGCGGCCGGATGGTGACCGAGCTCATGAAGCAGCCGCAGTACGCGCCGCTCGCGGTGTGGGAGATGGCGTTGACGCTGTTCGCGGTGAACAACGGCTACTTCGACGACATCGACGTGAAAAAGGCGCTCGCCGCCGAGCGTTCGATGCGCGATGACATCAAGGGCCAGTACGGCGACCTCGTGCGGCGCATGGAGGACGCGAAGGACCTCTCGAAGGACGACGAGCAGAGGCTGCACGAGGCGATCAAGGATTGGAAAAAGAACGGCAGCTATTGACGGACACGCGGAGCGTGCCGCAATAGCTCCGCGCGATCGAACGGACGCAGGGCGCCGTTCATCGCGCGGGATGAGGGAACGCACCCGATAGGGCGAAGATGCCGGGAACCAAAGAAATCAGGATGAAAATCCGGAGTGTGCAGAACACCCGGAAGATCACCAAGGCGATGGAGATGGTCGCGGCCTCCAAGATGCGCCGCGCGCAGGAGCGCATGCGCGCCGCGCCTCCCTACTCGGAGAAGATCCGCAACGTCGCGGCCCACATCAGCCATGCCAACCCGGAGTACCG
>JACPEF010000084.1:10836-20237 GCA_016183675.1 Betaproteobacteria bacterium | reverse complement strand
TAGACCGGCAGCGCGCGGTTCTCCGCGCGGTCGTGGATCGTCACGTCCGCGATGTTGCCGACCGCGTCGGCCGCGCCGGCGAGGCTCCACAAGACCACCAGCGCTGCGATGGATTTCAGCTTCATGTCGTCTCCTTTCAGGCATCCAGGCGATGCTGGCCCTATAAACGGAAGCCCGGTTAGAACGGGGTTAACCTTGAACGGCCGCCTCGCGCCCGGCTATACTGGGCTAACCCCCCAGTCACTCCAGCGGAAAAAGGGTCCGAGGAATCCGCCATGCCCAGGTTTTCCCCCGAAGCCATCCGTGCCATCGCGCTCGTCGGTCACGGCGGCGCCGGCAAGACCACGCTCACCGAGGCGTTGCTTGCCAAGGCCGGGGCGATCGCCAGCCCGGGCAGCGTGGAGAAAGGCACCACGGTGTGCGACTTCGATCCGCTGGAGAAGCAGTACCAGCATTCGCTGAACGCCTCGGTCGTGCACCTGCATCATCGCAATACGCGCGTGCACATCGTGGACACGCCAGGGCTGCCCGACTTCATCGGCCGGGCGATCGGCGCGCTGCCCGCGGTGGAGACCGCCGCGATCGTGGTGAACGCCCAGAACGGCATCGAGATGATCACGAGCCGCATGATGCAGTGGGTGGCGAAGCGCAATCTCTGCCGCATCATCGTCGTGAACAAGATCGACGCCGAGAACGTGGACCTGCCCGGGCTGCTCGCCAGGATCCAGGCCGCCTTCGGAAGAGAGTGCCTGCCGATCAACCTGCCCGCGGACGGGGGAAAACGCGTGGTGGACTGCTTTTTCAATCCTTCCGGCGCGTCCGACTTCTCGTCGGTGGAGGAAGCGCACAGCGCGCTCGTGGATCAGGTGGTGGAGGTGGACGAGGAGCTGATGGCGAAGTACCTCGAGCAGGGCGAGGTCGCGCCCGGCGAGCTCCACGCGCCGTTCGAGAAAGCCCTGCGCGAAGGGCACTTGGTACCGGTGTTTTTCGTGTCCGCGCGCAACGGCGCCGGGGTGGCCGAGCTGCTCGAGGTCTTCGTCGAGCTCATGCCGAACCCCACCGAGGGCAACCCGCCGCAGCTGCTCAAGGGCGAGGGCGCGAAAGCCGAGCCGATCCGCCCCGAGCCGGACCCGAAAAAGCACGTGCTGGCCCACGTATTCAAGGTCGTGATCGACCCCTTCGTGGGCAAGATCGGGGTGTTCCGCGTGCACCAGGGCACGATCACCAAGGACACCCAGCTCTTCATCGGCGACGGGCGCAAGCCCTTCAAGGTCGGGCACGCCTACCTGCTGCAGGGCAAGGACTCCGTTGAGACCGATGCGCTGGTGCCGGGCGACGTCGGAGCGGTGGCCAAGGTGGACGAGATCCATTTCGACGCGGTGCTGCACGACTCGCACGACGAGGACCACATCCGTCTCGTGCCGCTCGAGTTCCCGACGCCGATGCACTCGCTCGCGATCGAGCCCAAGCGCCGCGGCGACGAGCAGAAAATCTCGGAAACGCTGCACAAGCTCGCCGCCGAGGACCCGACTTTCAGGATCGAGCACCACGCCGTCGTCAACGAGACCGTCATCAGCGGACTGGGCGGACCATCACCGCCCGCGCCGAAGGCCACCACCGCCACAAGAAGCAGACGGGCGGCGCGGGACAGTTCGGCGAGGTGTTCCTCAAAGTCGAGCCCTTGAAGCGCGGCTCCGGCTTCGACTTCGTTGACCACGTCAAGGGCGGCACCATTCCGACGCAATTCATCCCGGCGGTCGAGAAAGGCGTCCGCCAGGTGCTCGAGGCGGGCCCGCTCGGGGGCTTTCCGCTGCACGACGTGCGCGTCATCGTCTACGACGGCAAGCACCATGACGTGGATTCCAAGGAAGTCGCGTTCATTGCGGCCGGAAAACGCGCCTTCATGGACGCGATCAGCAAGGCGCGGCCGATCATCCTCGAGCCCATCGTGAACATCGAGATCACCGCGCCGGAGGCCAACATGGGCGACATCGCCGGCGACATCTCCTCCAAGCGCGGCCAGCTGAGCGGCACCGACGCGCTCGCGCCGGGCACGCTGGTGATCAAGGGCCAAGTGCCGCTCTCCGAGCTCAACAACTTCCAGGCGCGGCTGAAATCGGTCACCGCCGGCCAGGGCTCGTACGCCATCGAGTTTGCGCGCTACGATCCGGTGCCGCCGAACATCCAGAAGGACCTCGTCGCGCAGCACGCCAAGACCGCGCACGCCGAGGAACAGTAAGTCTCACCACAGAGACACAGAGGCACCGAGAAAAACCCCTCAATTTACGAAGGGCGAGCACCTTGAAACCGTGAAGGGTGACATCCCCCATGGTCTAGCTCATCCCTGCTTTTCATTTTCGTTCCTTCTCTGTGTCTCTGTGCCTCGGTGGTAGATTTTCACCATGGATGACATCGTTCTCCGGGGGATGGCCAAATGGCCGAACGTGCCATCGGTCTACGGCTGGCTCGCGCTCGACCGGCGCGGAAACTGGCTGATCAAGGGCGAGCGCATCGCCAATGCCGTCGTCTCCGCTTTCATCGGCCGCAATTACGAGCACGACGTGGATGGGCGCTGGTTCTTCCAGAACGGCCCGCAGCGCGTTTTCGTCACGCTCGGCTACACGCCCTTCATCTACCGCATCGTAAGCCCGCACGACGCGCCGCTCGCAATCGAGGCGCACAACGGCAAGCCGGTCTCGACCGTCTCGGGCGTGTGGATAGACGAGAACGGCGCCGTGCTGCTGCAGACCGAGCACGGCGTCGGCGTGGTCCACGATCGCGACCTGGACCGCTTGCTCACCGCCTTCATCCATGCCGGCGGCAGTCCGCTCGCGGAGAGCATGCTCGACGAGCTGATGGAGCGGGTGCGGCGCGGGCGGGCAGTTCCGCTCTGGCTCAGATTCGGCGACGCGAGCGTGAAGATCGAGCCGATCCGCTCGGAAAGCCTGCCGCAGCGCTTCGGCTTCGTCTCCCGCCCGGTACAGCCAGCCGGCCGGGAGGAGTGCTATTAAATGATCGACTTACGCAGCGACACCGTCACCCGCCCCACTGAGGCGATGCTCGAGTCCATGCGCGAGGCCACTTTCGGCGACGATTCGCGCGACGGAGACGCGACGGTCCAGAAGCTCGAAGCACTCGCCGCGGAGCGCACGGGCAAGGAGACCGGCGCCTTCATGCCGAGCGGCACCATGGCGAACCTCGTCGCGATGCTCGCGCACGCGAACCGCGGCGGCGAGGTGCTGCTCGAAGACGGCTCGCACACGTTGAACGCCGAGCTGGGCGGTATCGCCGGTGTTGCCGGCCTCTTCTACCGCGGCATCCACGGCAAGCGAGGCGCGATGGACCCGGACGCGCTGCGCGAGGCTATCCGACCCGTCACCCGCTACCACATGGGCACCGCGCTCGTCTGGATGGAAAACACACACAACCGCTCCGGCGGCGCGGTGCTGCCGCTTGCGCACATGCAGGCGGTGTACGGCCTGGCGCGTGAAAAGGGGGTGCCGGTGCACCTCGACGGGGCACGCATCTTCAACGCAGCAATTTCGCTCGGCTGCGCTGCGAGCGAAATTTCACAGTACTCGGACTCAGTCTGCTTCTGTGTTTCGAAGGGGTTGTCCGCGCCGGTGGGCTCCGTGCTGTGCGGCGGCGCCGCCTTCATCGAGCGCGCGCGGGCCTATCGCCGCATGGTGGGCGGCAACATGCGCCAGGCGGGGCCGCTCGCCGCCGCGGGCATCGTCGCGCTCGAGACGATGGTGGACCGCCTGGTCGAGGACCATCAGACCGCGAAGCGGCTCGCCGAGGGACTTACCCGCACTGACGCAAGCCTGTGCGATCCGAAAGACGTGGAGACCAACCTCGTGCGGGTGGACGTGAGGAAAAGCGGCCGCCGCGCGGCGCAATGGTCGGCGGACTTGAAGAGCAAGGGCGTGCTGGTCGCGCCGGCCGATCTCTACGCGCTGCGCTTCGTCACGCACCGGCACATCTCGGCGCCGGACGTGGATGCGGCTGTCGGGGCCTTCGCGGAGCTGTGGAAGAAAAGCTGAACCGCCAAGGCCGCCAAGAACGCCAAGAGAAAAGCGGAACCGCAGAGGACGCAGAGGACGCAGAGGAAATCGAGAGTTTGTTCGATTCACGATTCACGAATCACGATTCACGGATTCTTGAGCCGCCGATGGACGCCGATATACGCCGATAAGAACCAGAACTGAACCGCGGAGACGCGGAGAGAAGCAGAATTATCCAGTGCCTCCGGCGTCGGTGGCAGAGTTCGTCCGAGTGTTCGTGCGCACGCTGGAGTTCGGGCCATGCTGATGGGCTCTGACCCCCGCGTCGACCGGAGCGCCGACCAGCGTCGCCGCTCGGACCCCGTCGCGCTGCGCGCGCCGGCGCCCGGTCACGCGGAACGTTAATCACCTGATCTTAGAAATTCTTAGCGCCTTGGCGGTTCAGTTGTTGCTTTTTTATTTTGTCGGCGGCCTTGGCGGCTCAATTCTTGTTTTTCTCGGCGGCTCGGCGGTTCAATAATTAGTCTTGGTTCTCTCGGCGTCTCGGCGGTTCAATTTCGTTTGTGCTTTTCTCTGTGTTCTCTGTGCTCTCTGTGGCTAAATGATTTTTTTACGGATGTAGGTCACCGCGACTTCGGCGACGATCACCACCGCGAAGATCGCCACCAGCATCAGGGCCACGCGCTCCCACTGGAAGAGGTTCATCGCCGAGTCTATCGCCATGCCGATGCCGCCGGCGCGTCCGTCCTAATCTTGTTACGGAAAAATTAAAATTTTCCCGCGTTAGCGGATACGCTTCGCGGGAAAATTCTCCTCGATCTGGTCCTGGAAGAAGCTGTCCGGCGACGGCGCGTTCATGAAGCGCCGGTGGACTTCGGGCGAGACCCCCGAATACTGGAAAATCGAACCGTTGGAGAACTCGATCTCCAGCACCTGGCCCGCCGCGTCGTAGCCGACCGAGCGGATGTTGGCAGCGTTGACGCGTTTTCTTTCCATGAAACCCCGTGAATGGTGAATCGTGAATGGTGCTTTGCGTCCGTTGCGTTTAGAGTTTCTACTTCAGCGCTTCGCGCACGATCATAGCTCCTCCTTCTACGAGTTCAATCGGGCGCCGCCGGCGCGGGGCTCCGGCCAAAAAAAAGCGGCGCGTGCCTAGGGGAGAGGCGCCGCGCCGCCTGGAGGCCAGGCCCGTGTCCGCGCAGCGGCCGCCCGGCGCGGCGGCTTCCGCGGACTCCGCTGAACTAGGACCGGCTGCCCATCGGAAACGGCCAGGCGCCGGGTATGACCACCGGCCGGGGCGCCATCGGGGCCGCAGCAGCGGCGGGCTTGCGCCGGGCCGCCTTCTTCCCGGCCCGCTTGGCGCGGGCCGGTTTCTTCTTCGGCTTGCGCTGCGCGGCGCGCCGCGCAGCCGGTTTCCGTCTGGCCGGCTTTTTCTTCGTTTTCTTCCTGCCGGCTCTCTTCTTCGCTTTCGCCATGTGACCCTCCTGTCAGCTCAGTGCAGGGGCGCGTGGGCCTTGCTCGCCAAGTCGCGGTACAACACCTCCGGATCGAGGATGATCCCCCCTCCCCAGGTGACCGCATTCGACACCGGGGCGATCGCCACCCGGCTGAAGGTCTGCTCGTCGGAGATCGCCCGGTAGGGCTTGGTCAGCACCAGGTCGCCAAGGTACACGCGCCCCTCCAGCCCGTCGTCGAAACGGAGCCAGAGCGTGTAGTTCCCCTCGGCGCGGCATTCGGTGATGGTGTGCATGGTGTTTCTTCGGCTGCGGTAACGTCGGTTCATCAGGCTGGAACCCAAGTGATCGCGCCTCCCCTGCAGATTGAAAGAATCCGTCTCGCTTCGAAGGGCCCTCGCTCCGTGTTATTCCCAGCTCAGCGCCCCGCCGGTCTGGTACTCGATGACGCGCGTCTCGAAGAAGTTCCGCTCCTTCTTGAGGTCTATCATCTCCGCCATCCACGGGAACGGATTGGTCGCGCCCTCGAACAGCGGATCGAGCCCGATCTGCTGGCAGCGGCGGTTGGCGATGAAGCGCAGGTATTCCTTGAATATGGCGGCGTTCAGCCCCAGCACCCCGCGCGGCATGGTGTCCTCGGCGTAGCGGTACTCGAGCTCGACCGCCTTGCGGAACAGCTCGCGCACCTCGTCGCGGAAATCCGGCGCCCACAGGTGCGGGTTTTCCATCTTGATCTGGTTGATGAGGTCGATGCCGAAATTGCAGTGCATGGACTCGTCGCGCAGGATGTACTGGTACTGCTCGGCCGAGCCCGTCATCTTGTTCTGGCGCCCCAGCGCGAGGATCTGCGTGAAGCCGACGTAGAAGAAGAGCCCCTCCATGATGCACGCGAACACGATCAGGCTCTTCAGGAGCTTCTGGTCGCTCTCCAGCGTTCCGGTCCTGAACGAGGGATCGGTCAGCGTGTCGATGAACGGGATCAGGAACTCGTCCTTGTCGCGGATCGAGGGGATCTCGCGATAGGCGTTGAAGATCTCGGCTTCGTCGAGCTGCAGGCTCTCCACGATGTACTGGTAGGCGTGGGTGTGGATCGCCTCTTCGAACGCCTGGCGCAGCAGGTACTGCCGGCACTCGGGGGCCGTGATGTGGCGGTAGGTGCCGAGCACGATGTTGTTCGCCGCGAGCGAATCCGCCGTGACGAAGAAGCCGAGGTTGCGCTTGACGATGCGGCGCTCGTCCTCGGTGAGCCCGTTGGGGTCCTTCCACAGCTCGATGTCGCGGCTCATCTGGATTTCCTGCGGCATCCAGTGGTTGGCGCACGCGGCGAGGTACTTCTCCCACGCCCACTTGTACTTGAACGGCACCAGCTGGTTGACGTCGGTCTGGCCGTTGATAACGCGCTTGTCGGCGAGGGTGACGCGCCGGAACTGCGGCACGTCCACGCTCGGCTGCGGCAGGGGCGCCTCGGGCTGCAGCGCAAGCCCAGGGCCGGCGCCCAGCGCCTGTTGTTCTCCGAATTGCAGCATCTTCAGTCTCCTTTATCGCTGTTTTGGGTGGACACTTTCCGGCACCGCCGCCGCCTCTTTATCGCTGTTGTCGGTGATGCGGCTATTGGCGCCGATGAAGCATTCCTCAAAAAACCGTGAGTCGTCAGTCGTGAGTCGTCAAACCCCTACTGGCAGGACTCGCACTCGGGATCGATGACCTTGCAGAGCTTCGACTCTTCCGAAACGAGCCCGCCGTCGGACGGCACGGCATTCAGCTGCCCGGTGGTCACGGTGGACTTCTCCGCCGAGGTCGCGCCGAGCGTCCTCAGGTAATAAGTCGTCTTCAGTCCCCGGATCCAGGCGAGCTTGTAGGTGTCGTCGAGCCGCTTGCCCGAGGCGCCCCCCATGTAGATGTTCAGCGACTGCGACTGGTCGATCCATTTCTGCCGCCGCGCCGCGCACTCGACGAGCCACTTGGGATCGATCTCGAACGAGGTGGCATAGAGATTGCGGACGTCCGGCGGGATGCGGTCGATCTTGGCGAGCGAGCCGTCGAAGTACTTGAGGTCCGCGATCATCACCTCGTCCCAGAGGTTCAGCTTCTTCAAGTCGCGCACCAGGAACTCGTTTACCACCGTGAACTCGCCCGACAGGTTCGACTTCACGTACAGGTTCTGGTAAGTCGGCTCGATCGACTGCGCGAGCCCGGTGATGTTGGCAATCGTCGCCGTCGGCGCGATCGCGAGGCAGTTGGAGTTGCGCATGCCCACCTGCTGGATGCGCCTGCGCAGCCCGTCCCAGTCGAGCGTCGCGGACATGTCGCATTCGACGAAGCCGCCGCGCTCCTCCGCGACGAGCCTCAGCGTGTCGGCGGGCAGTATCCCGCGTTCCCACAGCGAGCCCTTGAAGGTCGAGTACGGGCCGCGCTCTTCCGCCAGGTCGGTCGAGGCCGAGTACGCGCAGTACGCGATCGCCTCCATCGAGCGGTCGGCGAACTCCACCGCCGCCTGCGACGCATACGCGATGCGCAGCGTCTGCAGGCAATCCTGGAAGCCCATGATGCCAAGGCCCACCGGCCGGTGCTTGAAATTGGAATTGCGCGCCTTGTTGACCGAGTAGAAGTTGAGATCGATCACGTTGTCGAGCATCCGCATCGCGGTGCTGACGGTGCGCCTGAGCTTCTCCATGTCCATGCGCCCCGTGGAGATGTCGAGGTGCGCCGGCATGTTGATCGAGCCCAGGTTGCATACCGCGATTTCGTCGGGGCCGGTGTTCAGCGTGATCTCGGTGCAGAGGTTGGAGCTGTGCACCACGCCCACGTGCTGCTGCGGGCTTCTGAGGTTGCACGGATCCTTGAACGTGATCCACGGATGCCCGGTCTCGAACAGCATCGAGAGCATCTTGCGCCACAGCTGCATCGCGGGGATCTTCTTGTAGAGCTTCAGCTCGCCGCGCGCGGCCTTGCGCTCGTACTCGAGGTAGGCCTTCTCGAACGCTCTTCCGAACTTGTCGTGCAGGTCCGGCACGTCGGAGGGCGAGAACAGCGTCCACTCCCCGTTCTCCATCACGCGTTTCATGAAGAGATCTGGGACCCAGCTCGCGGTGTTCATGTCGTGGGTGCGGCGGCGGTCGTCGCCCGTGTTCTTCCGGAGCTCGAGGAATTCCTCGATGTCGAGGTGCCAGGTCTCCAGGTAGGAGCAGACTGCGCCCTTCCTCTTGCCGCCCTGGTTGACAGCGACCGCGGTGTCGTTCACCACTTTCAGGAACGGCACCACGCCCTGCGAGCGATTTGCCGTTGGTGCCCTTGATGTGGGAGCCGAGCGCTCGCACCGGCGTCCAGTCGTTGCCCAACCCGCCGGCGAACTTCTGCAGCAGCGCATTCTCCTTGATCGCCTCGTAGATGCCGTCCAGGTCGTCGGAGACCGTGGTGAGATAGCAGCTCGCGAGCTGCGAACGGCGCGAGCCGGAGTTGAACAGCGTCGGCGTCGAGCTCATGAAGTCGAAGCTCGAGAGCGCGTTGTAGAACTCGATCGCGCGCGCCTCGCGCTGATCCTCCGGTTCGTTCAACGCCAGCCCCATCGCCACGCGCATGAAGAAGATCTGCGGCAGCTCGATGCGCCGGCCCCGCACGTGCAGGAAGTAGCGGTCGTAGAGGACCTGCAGCCCGAGGTACGTGAACTTCAGGTCGCGGTTGGCATCGAGCGCCGCTCCGAGGCACTTCAAGTCGTACTGGGCGAGGCGCTCGTCGAGCAGCTCCGCTTCGATCCCGATCTTCACGAACTGCGGCAGATAGTCGCCGTAGCGCAGGTGCGTTTCCGCATGCGTCACCTCCTCGCCCAGCGTCTCGAGCCGCAGCGAGTGCAGCAGCAGCCGCGCGGTGACATAGCTATAGGCGGGATCCTGCTCGATCAGCGCGCGTGCGGCCAATACCTGGGACTTGCGCACTTCATCCATCG
>JACPEF010000084.1:0-10821 GCA_016183675.1 Betaproteobacteria bacterium | reverse complement strand
CGCCGTCGTAGAGGTCGCGCTGCATCGCCTGCAGGATGGGCGCGGCGAGTACCTCGCGCCCCAGTCCCGCGCACGCGTCGCGCACCAGCGCCGTGATCTTCGCGAGATCGAGCGGCTTGATGAGCCCGCCTTCCTTGACGGTGATCGCGGGCTGCCCGCGCTTTCCCTCCAGCGCCTGGCGCTCCCTGGCGCGCGCTCTTGCCCGCTCCTCGCGGTAGAGCACGTAGCCGCGCGCGACGTTGTGCTCGCCCGCGCGCATCAGCGCGAGCTCGACCTGGTCCTGGATGTCATCGATGTGGAGGGTGCCGCCCGAGGGCTGGCGGCGCATGAGCGTGTTCACCACCCCGTCGGTGAGCTTCGCCACCTGTTCGCGCACGCGCGCGGAAGCAGCGCCGGTGCCACCGTTCACCGCGATGAACGCTTTCGTCATCGCGATCGAGATCTTGGAGGGCTCGAACCCCACCACTGCGCCGTTGCGGCGGATGACCTTATATTGAGCGTAGCGCGCTTCGTTTCCGGCAGGGATTTCGGTCGGGGTCAGGTTGGCGGCCGCCGGGGCGGGAACCGTCTCAGTGACGAGCTGCATGCATTAACTCCTTGAGTTCTAAGTTTTTTTTGACCCAAGGGGAGGACCCCTCCCCTACTGCTTAACCTTTGTGCTGCGTCGGACCACAACATGTTGTGGTCCGACGCAACTTTCAAACAAATCATAGTAGTCTGATTTTACGAACGCAATAGCTTTTTGAACTATTTCATAACCCCTAGAAAAATTGGAGAAATCCACCGCAAAGCGATGAAAAAACAGGCAAAACGGCTCATGTTTTGAGCAGCGGCCCGCCCTCTGCCCAAAAAACAGGCAAGGCCGCCTGAGGCGGACGAAAAAAGCTGTGGATAACTAGGGTTAAAACCGGACGCGAGGCGCCGGTTTAACTCCGCGCGTTCGAATGGACGTGAGGGTCGCCGTTCAACGCGCGGGAATGTGGCTCCGAGAGAACGTCAGTCTTTCCACTTTGCTGACCTTAGAGCCAATTTAATAACCAGTATCCAATCGGAAAGTATGGGAGAACAAAAGGCAATGCGTACTCTGTGAACCGTGTCGATCTTAATGTTTGCGTCACTGCAGCTTTGATGTGCGCAACAATAGTTTCAGTGATTGGCGTAACAGCAAATACCATTTCGTTTGCGGTTTCTGTCGTACTAACTCCCTTGTCATATACAGTAAATGTGCCGCTAAATTGAAAAACGTAACGAAGAAATGATCGTTTGCTAACTGTGGGGTAATTGAGTATCCGGGCAGCATCAGGGACCGAGTGTCTAGCCTTTAGTTGTTCTCTAATTATTCTCTCCGCAATCGGGCGTAGTCGCTCTTCGATGTTGGTCCAATACGGCTCTGTGACCCTTCCCATAGGTATCTCTTCTCTGTAGTGCTGATAGTACCGCCATAGAAAATAGCCCATCGTTGCCCATAACCACCAGTAAAGTTTCTCAGGGTCATCGAAACTCAGTTGCATTCCGCCTACGGATATATTTTGAAACTTGGCGCCAGTGGTCTGCAGGAAAAACAAAAGAGCAGATGAGATAAAAAGGTTTCGCCTCTGGCGCGTGAAAGTTGGCCATCGTTCAGAAGGCGTTTCTGTAGGAAACTCGCTTATAACGAGCTTACGGAGAAAATATAGATTACGGGGTAAGGGCTACGTTTCATCCAGAATAGAATAAATAAAGCTGGACTCAATCACCTAGCTGCTTTATATGCGTTGATCGGCGGTTATATTTTTCATTTCTTTGTCGCTCTCCCTTGGCGTCTTGGCGTCTTGGCGGTTCAATTGTTGTTCTTGCTTTTCCTCTGCATCCTCCGCGGTGAGAGTTTCGTCTTTTTGGTTTTCTTGTCGTCCTTGGCGTCTTGGCGGCTAATTTTTAGCATCGCGCGGTAGCGCGCCCAGTCGAACTGCGGCCCCGGATCGCTCTTCCTCCCGGGAGCCACATCGGAGTGTCCGGCAATGTCCGCGATGGGATAACGTGCCTCCAGCGCGCGCGTAAGCGCGGCGAGCCGCTCATACTGCGCATCGGTGAACGGCACGCGCTCGTCTCCCTCCAGCTCGACGCCGACGGAGAAGTCATTGCAGCGGCCCCGGCCGCGCCAGCTCGACTCCCCGGAGTGCCACGCACGTTTCGCACAGGGCACGAACTGCACCAGCTCGCCGTCGCGCCGGATGAGGTAGTGCGAAGAAACCTTCCGCTCCGCGATCGTCGCGTAGTAAGGATGCGCTGTCCGATCGAGGCGATTGGCAAACAGGTCGAAAATGCCGTGGCCGCCGAACTCGCCCGGCGGCAGGCTGATCGCGTGGATGACGACGAGCTCGATCGCGCCGCCGGCGGGTCGCTCATCGCAGTTGGGCGAGGGAACGTAGCGCACGCCCTCGACCAAACCCTCGTCAGTAATGCGTAGTTTCAAGACAGATTGAAACCGCCGATGGACGCCGATGGACGCCGATCACTTCAAACCCGGAACAAGAATTGAGACAAACAGGCCTGCCTTGCATTTCCATGGGCGTCAATAGGCCGTCCAATTTTCCTGCTGTCGGCTTTCCTTGGCGTCTTGGCGGCTCATTTCAGGTCTTCGAGTCGAGCTCGTCCTTGATCCCGAGCCGGTCCATGCGGTAGCGCAGCGCCCGGAAGGTGATGCCGAGCAGCTTCGCCGCAGCGGTGCGGTTGAAGCGCGTCTGCGCCAGCGCATCGAGGATCGCCTGGCGCTCGACCACGTCGAGACGATCCTGCAGCGGAAGCCCGGAGACGTCAGCCGCCGGCGCCGCCGCAAGCGCGCGCGTCGGCGCAAGCTGCAGATCCTCGGCCTTGATTTCGCCGCCGGCCGTGAGCGCAAGCGCGCGCTCCAGCACGTTCTCGAGTTCCCGCACGTTGCCGGGAAAATCGTAGTCCTGCAGCCTCTCGATCGCGGCGGCCGACAGCCGCGGGGGCTCGCGGCCGTCGGCCGCGACCTGTTTCTTGAGGATGATCGTCGCGAGCAGCGGGATGTCCTCGCGCAGCTCACGCAGCGCCGGCATCCTGAGCTCGATCACGTTCAACCGGTAATAGAGGTCCTGGCGGAACGTCCCGTTCTTGATCTCCTCGGAGAGGTTGCGGTGGGTGGCGCTGATGAGCCTCACATCCACGCTCTCCTCGCTCGTGGAGCCGACCTTGCGCACTTTTTTCTCCTGGATCGCGCGCAGCAGCTTCACCTGCATGGCGAGCGGCAGGTCCGCCACCTCGTCGAGGAAGAGCGTGCCGCCGCTGGCGGCCTGGAAGAAGCCCTCGCGATCGGCGGCCGCCCCCGTGAACGCTCCCTTCTTGTAGCCGAAGAACTCGCTCTCCATCAGGTTCTCGGGGATCGCGCCGCAGTTGACCGCGACGAACGGCCCGTCACCGCGCGAGCCGTCCATGTGGATCAGCCGCGCCGCGAGCTCCTTGCCGCTGCCCGATTCTCCGGTGATGTGGATCGGCGCCTGGCTGCGCGCCAGCTTTTCGATCATCCGGCGTGTGGCCTGCATCACGGCCGAGGCACCGACGAGCGTGGGTGCGCCGGGCGCGCCCGCGTCGCCCTCGGCGCCGCGGCTTTGGCTCGCGCGCGGGAGCTTCAACGCCGAGCGCACCAGCGTGCGCAACTGGTTGAGCGAGACCGGCTTGGCGAGATAGTCGAACGCGCCGGCCTTCAACGCCGCCACCGCGTTCTCGGTGCTGCCGTGCGCGGTGATCACCGCCACCGGCAGGGCCGGATGGTGCTTGGTGACGTAGTCCAGGACCGCGAGGCCGTCGCCGTCGGGCAGCCGCATGTCGGTGAGGCAGAGGTCGTAGCTGTGCTTCGCGAGCAGCGCAAACGCTTCCGTGGTGCTCGCCGCGCAGTGCGCTTCCAGTCCCATGCGCGTGAGCGTCATGCCGAGCAGCTCGCGGATGTCGGCTTCGTCGTCAACCACGAGGATCTGGGATTTGGCGCTCATGTCCAATCAACCGCAGCTAACGCCGATTAACGCCGATAAACATCGGGAACCTCCAGCCACAGAGGACACGGAGTTCACCGAGCGTGATCCGCGATGCGCGATCCGTGATACACGATCCGTGATGCGCGATCCGTGATACGGGATAACTTATATACGGCATCTCGCATCTCGCATCCCGTATCCCGCATCGACTCTTTGGTTTTTCTCTGTGTTCTCCGTGCTCTCTGTGGCTAATGTCTTTTGCTCTGGATCTTATCCGTGCTCATCTGCGTTCGGCCCTCACCCCCGCCCCTCTCCCAAAATAAGAGAGAGGGGTGGCTCGAGCTTCCCCTTCTCCCATTGGGGGAAGGGGAAGGGATGGGGGATGGGCGGTTCCGTCCGCCATTATGCCGCGCGGCAGAGCACGGTGAACTGCGCGCCGGCCGAGGTCTCGACGTAATCGAGCGTCGCCCCGTTCGCCTCGCACACCTCGCGCGCGATGTACAGACCCAGGCCGGTGCCGCCGGCGGCGGTGGTGAAAAACGGCTCGAACAGCCGGGAGCGCGCCTCCGGCGCGACGCCCGGCCCGTCGTCCACCACGTCCAATTTTACAACACTGCCGAAGCGCGCCATGGCCACGCGGATGCGGATGCTCGCCGGCCGCTGCCCGCAGTGGCGCAGTGCATTGCGGCAGAGGTTCCACATCACCTGGTTCAGGTGGCTGCGGTCGAACAGCACCTCGGGGTCCGCCCCGAGCTCGATCGCGAACACCCCGGGGTCGATTCTCTCGATCTGCGCGAACTCCTCGACGAACGTCTTGAGAAAATCCACCAGCTTGAATCGCTCGCGATGCGCGCGCTCGCCGCGATTGAGCCGCAGCACGTCGTTCATCATGCGGTCAAGGCGCTGGGCGTTCTCGTTGATGATGGCGATCAGGCGCTGGGTCGTCTCGTTGATCGCCGGCTCCTCCTGGAGCAGTTCGGCGGCGTGGCTGACCGCCCCCAGCGGGTTGCGGATCTCGTGCGCGATGTTCGCCGTGAGCCGCCCCATCGCCGCGAGCTTGAGCTGGCGCGCCTGCGCCTGGATCCGCGTCTGGTCTTCGAGGAAGATCACCGCGCCGACCCGCCGGCTCCTGCCGATCGGGACGAAGCGCGCGCTCACGTTGCTGCTGAAAGGCGCGAGGGTGGCGGGATCCGCCTGGCCGCGCCACTCCTCGAAGCGCGCGGCGAGCGCCGGCGCGTACTCGTCGAGCGGCGCTTCGCTGCGCTCGCTCGGCAGCGGCCCGAGCAGGCGCTCGGCGCGCTCATTGAGCTGGCGGATCACACCGTGCTCGTCCACCACCAGGACCCCGTCCTGCATGTCGCGGATGACCAGCTGGTTGACCTGCTCCATGTTGGCGAGGTCGATCTCGCGCTGCGCGGCGAGCTGCTCGCTCGCGACGGTGTGCTTGGCGAGCGTGTGCGCGAGCCAGGCGATCGCGAAGTACGCCGCGGACAGGAGCCCCGCCTGCGCGTACTGCGCCACCGGCGCGTCGAGCCCGAGCACCTCGAACGTGTGCTCGAGCAGCACTGCGATCGCGGCGAGCGCCGCGAAGAACAGCGTCAACCGCCCGCGGCTGATGAGGCCCGCGCCCGCGAGCGTGCTGAGCAGCAGCAGCCCCAACCCGCTCGAGATGCCGCCGCTCGCGAAGAGCAGGATCACGATGAACCCGATGTCGGCGGCGACCTGCATCATGAGCTGCAGATTGAACTGGCGGCGCGCGCTGATCAGCACGAAGCATGTGATTGCAAACAGCACGTACGCGACGTCGGTGACCACGAACAGCGTGAGATCGTGCGAGCCGAAGAGAACGTTGTTGCCCCAGATCGCAACGACCAGCAGCAACAGCAGGCCGACGATGAGGCGGTAGACGTTGAAGAGGAACAGCGAGCGCCAGAAGGGCTCGGGGTAATCGGCCGCGCCGACGGCGGCCTCCGTCTCCCATTGCGCAGGCCGCTCTGTTTCCACGGAGCTCATCGGGATAATCGCCCGTAACACGATGAAACACGCGCTGCGCGGTTCACGTTACGGGCTCCAACGGGACTGGTGCTCGCGCTGGTGCTCCGCGGAGCAGAAGAACCTGCCCTGCGCGGCGATGCTCTCGCTGCGCGGCAGGTGCACGCCGCACTGCTCGCATCGCACCATGTCCTCCCCGGCACCGGTCGGCGGCCGCGTGCCGCCGCCATCGACGCGGCGCCGGTAGCTCTTCAGGATCCACCAGACGAGCAGCAACCCGAGGACAACGAGGATTATCTTGCCCAAGGAGGCCCCTTCATCTGGCTGAACCCAGCCGCAAGAGCGCGCGCATGTCGTAGCGAACGAAGTAGTGTGCCGCAACGCCGGTCTAGCGTCGAGCCGCGCCTTCAGCGCAAGCTGCGCACGCCTTGCGCGTGCACGGTTCGCTCGCTGCCGTTTTCCGTTCTAGGGGTAAATGGTCGGGGTGAGAGGATTTGAACCTCCGACACCTGCGTCCCGAACGCAGTGCGCTACCAGGCTGCGCTACACCCCGACTGACCGCGATCAGCAATCAGCCCTCAGCCATCAGCCATCAGCCATCAGCCTAAACCGAAGCAGAAAAAAATCGCGCGGCCAGGCCGCGCTGTTCCAAGCTGATGGCTGAAAGCTGACTGCTGACAGCTAGTAACTTCTCGTCACCGCGAAGTCAGCCAATTGTAGCAAATAATCACGGTGTTTTGAATTTGGCAGGTGCTCGAGCGCCGCGCACGCCGTGCGCGATTCGGCGCGCGCCTGCTCGCGTGCGTACTCGAGCGCGCCGGTGGCGCGGATCGCCTCGATGACCGCGCCGAGCTCCTCGCGCCCGCCGTGCTCGATGGCGCGGCGCACGCGGCCCGCCTGCTGCGGCGTGCCGTGCTCGATGGCGTAGATGAGCGGCAGCGTGGGCTTCCCTTCGGCGAGGTCATCGCCCACGTTCTTGCCGATCACCGCCTGCTCGCCCGAGTAGTCGAGCACGTCGTCGATCAACTGGAACGCGGTGCCGAGATGGGTGCCGTAATCCCCGACGGCGTCCTCCTGCGCGGGCGGCGCCCCGCCGAGAACCGCGCCCAGGCGCGTGGCGGCCTCGAACAGCTTCGCCGTCTTGCAGCGTATCACCTCGAGGTAGCCCTTCTCGTCGATGTCGGGGTTGTGGCAGTTCATGAGCTGCATCACCTCGCCCTCGGCGATCACGTTGGTCGCGTCCGCCAGCACTTGCAGCACGCGCATGCTGTCCACGCCCACCATCATCTGGAACGCGCGCGAATAAACGAAATCGCCAACCAGCACGGCGGCCGAGTTGCCGAACAGCGAGTTGGCGGTGGGACGTCCGCGCCGCAGATCCGATTCATCCACCACGTCGTCGTGCAGCAGCGTCGCGGTGTGGATGAACTCGACCACCGCGGCGAGCTCGTGGTGGTGTCTTCCCCGGTAGCCGAAGGCGCCGGCGGAAAGCAGCAGCAGCACCGGGCGCAGGCGTTTCCCGCCGCCGCTCACGATGTATTCCGCCACCTGGCGGATGAGCACGACCTCCGAGTTGAGGCGGGCGCGGATCACCCCATCCACCGCGCGCAGGTCGGCCGCAACGAACTCGCGTATCGCTTCTAGGTTCACGGCCACCGCCAGTACGAAAAAGAGCGTGATGATACCAGCAAAAAAACCGCGCCGGACCCGTCCGCCCGGGGTCTGCTGACTATTCGATGCCAAACAACGACCGGGAGTTCACCGGCGCGGTTTTTTGACTAATGGGCGTGCTTTTTGTAGAATGCGCGCCTTTCCCAAGACAGACGGGTCGCGTCATGTACGCGGTGGTCCAGACCGGCGGCAAGCAATACCGGGTCCGTGCCGGCGAGAAAATCCGCATAGAACAGATACCTGCGCAGATCGGGCAGGAAATCATGCTCGACCAGGTGCTGGTCGTGGGCGAAGGCGAGGCGGTGAAGATGGGCACCCCGCCCCGCTTGTGGCCGGGGCCAAGGTCAAGGCCAAGGTGCTGGCCCAGGGCCGCGGCGACAAATTGAAGATCTTCAAGCTCAAGCGCCGCAAGCACTACCGCAGGACCCAGGGCCACCGCCAGAACTACACCGAGATCGAGATTCTCGGCATCGCAGCTTGAGAACATCCACGGAGACGGGTCATGGCACATAAGAAGGCAGGCGGCAGCTCGCGCAACGGGCGCGACTCGCAATCGAAGCGCCTCGGCGTGAAATGCTACGGCGGCGAGCGGGTGCACGCAGGCGCGATCATCGTGCGCCAGCGTGGCACTCAGGTGCATCCCGGCGACAACGTCGGCGTAGGCCGCGACCACACGCTTTTCGCCAGAGTGACGGGGCGGATCCAGTTCGCGCAAAAAGGCCCGGACGGCAACAAGACCGTGAGCGTCGTTCCAGCCTGACGCGCAGGCACTTCGCGAAAAGGCCCTGTCGAACGACAGGGCTTTTTTATTTATGAAGTTTGTTGACGAAGCGATCATCGAGGTCCACGCCGGCAAGGGCGGGGACGGCTGCGCCAGTTTCCGGCGCGAGAAGTTCGTGCCGCGCGGCGGGCCCGACGGCGGCGACGGCGGGCGCGGCGGCGGCATCCACGCGGCGGCCGACCGCAACCTCAACACGCTGATCGACTACCGCTACGCGCGCATCCACCGCGCTCGGGACGGCGAGAACGGCCGCGGCTCGGACCAGTACGGGAAATCCGCGCCCGACGTTGTGCTGCGCGTGCCGGTCGGCACCGTGGTGAGCGATCTCGAAACCGGCGAGACAATCGCCGACCTCGGGCGCGACGGCGAGCGCGCGCTGCTCGCCGCCGGCGGCGTCGGCGGGCTTGGCAACCTGCACTTCAAGTCGAGCACCAACCGCGCGCCGCGCCGGTTCACGCGCGGCGCCCCCGGCGAGCGCCGGCGGTTGAAGCTCGAGCTGAGGCTGCTCGCCGACGTGGGGCTTCTCGGCATGCCCAATGCCGGCAAGTCCACGCTGATCCGCGCCGTCTCCGCCGCGCGCCCGAAGGTGGCCGATTACCCCTTCACCACCCTGCATCCGAGCCTCGGCGTGGTGCGGGCGGACGTGAACCGCGGCTTCGTGCTCGCCGATATCCCGGGACTGATCGAGGGCGCAGCCGAGGGCGCGGGACTCGGCCACCAGTTCCTGCGCCATCTCGCGCGCACGCGGCTGCTGCTGCACCTCGTGGACATTGCGCCGCTCGGCGCCGGCGCGGACCCCGTACAGGAGGCCAGAGCCATCGTTATGGAGCTCCGAAAGTACGACGAGGCGCTCTACCGCAAGCCGCGCTGGGTGGTCCTGAACAAGATCGACCTCGTCCCTCCGGAGGAGCGCGAGCGCGCGGTCAGGCGCTTCCTCAAGGGCTTTGGCTGGAAGGGCAAAAGCTTTATCATTTCCGCGCTGACCGGCGACGGCTGCCGGGAGCTTGTCTTCGCGATCATGGAACATCTTGAACGGGAACCACAGAGGCACAGAGACGTAGGGAAGAAGCCGAGAACGAGGAAAAGCAGATCTGAATAAGGAATATCTCCGTGCCTCTGTGTCTCTGTGGTGAAGAATGTCGTCCGTCATAGCAAACGCGAAGCGGCTGGTCGTGAAGGTCGGCTCGGGCCTGGTCACCAACCAGGGCGAGGGGCTGGACCACGCCGCGCTCTCGCGCTGGGCGGAGCAGATCGCGGAACTCCGCCACATGGGACGCGAAGTGGTGCTGGTCTCGAGCGGCGCCATCGCCGCCGGAATGCAACGGCTCGGCTGGAAAAGGCGCCCGCACGCCCTGCACGACCTGCAGGCCGCCGCCGCGGTCGGCCAGATGGGGCTGATCCAGGTCTACGAGTCGTGCTTTCGCACGCACGATCTCGTGACCTCGCAGGTCCTGCTCACGCACGAGGACCTCGCCGACCGCAAGCGCTACTTGAACGCGCGCTCCACGCTGCGCACGCTGCTCGCGCTGGGCGTGATCCCGATCATCAACGAGAACGACACCGTCGCGATCGACGAGATCCGCTTCGGCGACAACGACACGCTGGCGGCGCTCGTCACCAACCTGGTCGAGGCCGATGCGCTGGTGATCCTCACCGACCAGGCCGGGCTCTACGACAGGGACCCGCGCAAGGACAAGACGGCGAAGCTCGTCGCGGAAGCGAAGGCCGGCGATTCCGCGCTGGAAACGATGGCGGGCGGCGTGGGGAGCCCTATCGCGCTCGGCGGCATGCTTACCAAGGTGCTCGCGGCGAAGCGCGCGGCGCGCGGCGGCGCCCACACCGTGATTGTTTCGGGGCGCGAGGACAACGTGCTCACGCGGCTCGCGGGCGGCGAGAAGCTCGGCACCCTCCTCGTCGCGGAGAGGGCGACGCTCGCCGCGCGCAAGCAGTGGCTCGCCGACCACTTGCAGGTGCGGGGGAGCCTGCTGCTCGACGCCGGGGCGGTGAAAGCACTCATGGTGCACGGCAAGAGCCTGCTGCCGATCGGCGTGCACGAGGTCAGCGGCGAGTTCGGGCGCGGCGAGGCGGTGAGCTGCCTCGACGAGGCGCGACGCGAGATCGCGCGCGGGCTGGTCAATTACAGCTCGGCCGAGACCCGCCGCATCCTGCGCACGCCTTCGGGCGAGATCGAAGCCAAGCTCGGCTACGTGGACGAGCCCGAGCTGATCCACCGCGACAATCTGGTCCTGCTCTGACCCAAGGCGGGGCTAGTGTCCCGAGTCGCTAATTCGCTGAACAAAAGATGCCGACAATTGACGCCATACTTTGTCGCAAATCCTCGTCAGGTGTCCAACCTGACTGCGGTTTGCTTCGCGTCTGGCGCCAATTTCGGCACTTTTGTGATGC
>JACPEF010000078.1 GCA_016183675.1 Betaproteobacteria bacterium | reverse complement strand
GGCACCACCGCGCGCGACGCGCTCATCGCCCTAGACGCTTTTCCCGGCACCGAGGCCGTCGTCATGGTGGGCGAGATCGGCGGCTCGATGGAAGAGGAAGCAGCCGATTACGCCAGGACCATGGCGAAGCCCGTGGTCGCCTTCATCGCCGGCGGCGCCGCGCCCGCGGGCAGGAAGATGGGCCACGCCGGCGCCATCGTCATGGGCGACAAGGGAAGCTACGCTTCCAAGCGCGCGGCGCTCGAAGCAGCCGGCGTCACCGTGCTGGATACGCCGTCCGACGTGGGGGCAGCGTTGAAGGCCCGGCTCGGACGCTGACTCGATTCCTCCAGGAGGAAATCCGGCACGGACGCGGGCGTGCCATCGCCTCGGTTTGAAACTCTGCATAGGTATAATGTCTAACCGAAAGCCTGCGCCGTTGTGGCATGGGGTGTGACACGTCTGGACGAACGCTCTTGTCGATGAACCGGGTGGCAAGACCGCGCCGCGCCTTGCATGGCGGCATCCTGCTGTCGCTCGTGCTGCTATGGTGCATGAGCTTCGGTCCGCTCCCCGCCCGCGCGGCGGCTGAAGCCGCAACCCAGCCGAGTCCCGCCTGCGCGTGCTGCAACCCCGCATCCGGCATGCCGGAGTGCGGCTCCGTTTGTAACGCCCCGCAACAGGCGGTCATGAAGGACCTTGCGCTGCCGCTTGGCGCCTCCTTTATCCTGGCCGCGGCACACTCCGAGCCTTTCGAGTGGGCAGACGTTGCCGCGCCTCTCCGTGCAGCGCGCACGCCACTCGCGGGACCTCCTCTGTACCTCAGGCTGCATCGCCTCCGCAACTAGACGCGCTGCCCTGGTGGGGCAGCGTGACCAAGGACAACGTTGCCGCCGAGGCGGGCCCCGCCTCGGCGCCCGGGCCGGCATGGCGTTCCGCCGAGTCTCAGCATCGCCCGTCAACTGCCCAACATCTCTGAACTGTAGCGCTTCAACTTTGGGAGAGCTTCAGATGAAGCTTCGTGAACGTTCAACATCGTTTTCGCGTGTCAGGCGGCGGCTCCTGTTGGCCGGTGCCACCGGCATGATCGCCGCTTGCAGTCCGCGCGGCGAGCCGGTCCCACGGTTCAAAGCAACCGACATCAGCGCCGTGCAATGGGGCCGCGGCTTCGATTTGACCGATCACACCGGCCGCCGCCGCACACTTGCTGATTTCAAGGGCAAGGTCGTCCTCCTGTTCTTCGGTTTCACGAATTGCCCGGACGCCTGCCCGACCGCGCTGGCGGAGATGGCGCAGGTCGTGAAGCAGGTCGGTGCCGATCGAGTGCAGGGCTTGTTCGTCACCGTGGATCCGATGCGCGACACGCCCGAGAAACTCGCAAGCTATGTTCCCGCGTTCCATCCCGCCTTTCTCGGACTGCGCGGTTCGAAGCAGGAGCTGGAAAAAGTGACAAAGGAATTCAAGATCTACTACCAAGCGCAGAAGGACGACCAAGGCGGCCATTCCGGGAACGGAGTGGGGCACGGTTCTTACACGGTTGACCATTCCACCGGCATCTACATATTCGACAAGGAAGGGCGGGTGCGACTCTACGTCCGCGCCAGTGACCGATCGGTCAGCGCCATGGTCCACGACGTGAAGCTACTGCTCAGATCGTGAAAAACGGCGAGGGTTCGTGAGCGTCACCGGAATTCGATTCTTCTCGGCGAGAGCGGGAGCCGGCACGTGCACCGCGTTGATGCTCCTCGCCGCGACAACCTGGCTGCCGCTGATGTCGGCAGCCCAAGAACCCGAACTCCGCGATCCGGAGAAGGTGTTTCGTATCTCGACGCGGGCGCTCGACGAACGCCACGTTGAAGTGCGTTTCCAGATCGCGGATGGCTACTACCTGTACCGCGATCGCTTCAGGTTCGAGACCGCGTCCGGCCGGCTGCTCGCCGATGTGGAGCTGCCGAAAGGAAAACCGAAAGAAGATCCGTTTTTCGGCAAGACCGAGACCTACCGGAGGGAAGTACGGATCAGAGTCCCCGTCACGTCCGACGACAAAACTCGCGGAATCGTGAAGCTCAAGGTCACCTCCCAGGGGTGCGCGGATATCGGCGTTTGCTACGTGCCGCTGGAGCAGTTCGTCGAGGCGCAACTGCCGGGCGGGTCATCAGTTACGCCCGGCGCGGCGCGGCAAGGAGGCTCGCGATGAATCGGAACAGATGGTTATACGGGTGCGCAGTGGCAACGGCGATCACGACGTTCGCGATGGCGGCACCCGCGGACGAGCAGGCGATCCGGCAGGCTCTTAAGTCACGGATTCCGAATGCGCAGATACTCAGTATCCAGAAATTACCCTACGCCGGGCTCTACGAGGTTGCGGTGCGGCGGGGAACCGACACGGCGATCTATTACAGCGACGCCCTGGGACAGATCATGATCGTCGGCAATCTCATCGAGATGCGCACGGACCGCAACCTGACGGAGGAGCGTTTACGCAAGCTGTCCGCCACCGACTGGAACCAGCTGCCCTTCCACTGGGCGGTGATCACGCGACGCGGCGACGGTCGCCGCCAGATCGCGATTTTATCGGACCCGAACTGCCCCTTCTGCCAGAAATTCGAGAAGGACCTCGCCACGCTCGATAACATCACGATCCACATCTTCATGTGGCCGGTCGTCAAGGAGGAATCGGTGCGGCAGACGAAATCCGTCTGGTGCTCGAAGGACCGCGCGAAAGCGTGGAACGAGCTGATGCTGAAGCGCGTGGAGCCGACGGCACCGACCGATTGCGAGAACCCTATCGATCGAGGAGCTGGTCGCGCTCGGGAGACGGCTCGGCGCAACCTCCACGCCGACGTGGTTCCTGCCGAACGGCGAGAAGTATGTGGGCGCCCAGCCGATGAACGTCGTTGTGCCGCTGCTCGACGCCACGGCGCAGCGGCGCTAGGAACGCCTGCAGAGGCACGTTATGACGAACACGCTCGATCCAGAACTGGCCGGTTCACAAAACCCGGACGCACTTCCTGATATTGATATCGGACGCAGGAGGCTGCTCGTTGCAGCGACCGGGGCCGTTGGCGGGGCCGGTCTCGCCGCCGCGTCCATCCCGTTCGTGGCCTCGATGAACCCCAGCGAACGCGCCAGGGCGCGGGGTGCGCCGGTAGACGTGGATTTCGCCAAGCTTGGGCCCGGCGAACAGGTTACTTTCGAGTGGCGCGGGAAGCCGGTGTGGATCCTGCGCCGCACCGAGGCGATGCTCAAGGCGCTGGAGAACCCGGGCCACCTCGTTAAGCTCGCTGACTCGGATTCGAAGGTCAAGAGTCAACAGCCCGCTTACGCTCGTAACGCCTTCCGATCCCTCAAGCCGGAATACCTGGTGCTGGTGCCGATCTGCACCCATCTCGGCTGCGTGCCCACGTTCCGGCCCGACGTTGCGCCTGCGGACTTAGGGCCCGACTGGCCCGGGGGCTACTTCTGTCCCTGCCACGGCTCCAAGTTCGACTTCGCGGGCAGGGTATATCGCAACGTGCCAGCGCCTACCAACCTCGTGGTTCCGCCGCATAAGTACGTAACGGACACTCGCGTATCCATTGGAGAGGACACACGGTGAAAACGTCCGAGGAGAAATGTATGAAAGCTGCGTCACGGCGCACCTCACGCAACGATGGAAAGCACAGAAAAGTGTACACAGCGGCAGTTTTACAGCGCGCCCCGAAGCGCTTGGCGATGATCGGGATCGCAGCTGGAGTGGTTGCGGCGGCCATGCCATCCGGCGCGGCTGAGTCCGGAGGCGACGCAAAACGCGGGACCAAGGTGTTCCAGGCTTGTGTTACCTGCCACTCCCTTGAACCGGACCGCCACATGACCGGCCCCAGCCTCGCCCAACTGTTTGGCCGCAAGGCGGGCAGCGGTAAAGGATTCTTGCGTTATTCGGACGCGATGCTCAAAGCGGACATAGTCTGGAATGAGCGTACGCTCGATGACTGGCTGACGAACCCCGGACGATTGATCCCGGGCAATGAGATGGATTTCGCGGGCATTCCCAACCAAAGCGCGCGCAGCGACCTGATCGCCTACCTTCGGGCGGTTTCCGAGGGAAGCGAGGCGCCGCGTGGCCCGCGTATGCCGCGCCTGAAATCGGCGCAGGCCGATGACGTGGTGAAGGCCATCCGCTATTGCGGCGACACCTACTTCGTGACGACCGAGGCGGGCAAGACGATGAAAATCTGGGAATTCAATGTGCGCCTGAAGACCGATTCCACGGAGTTCGGGCCCCACCCCGGCCGCCCCGTTCTGGTCGGCGTGGGCATGGGCAGCGACCGCGCGGCAATTGTTTTTTCGGCGCCGGATGAAATTGCCAAACTGATTAAGACTTCATGCTGATCCGTAACGAGAATGTAAAACGCAATTCCAACTTCCAATTCATGAAGGAGAAATTTGAAACCCCTTAGATATGCGCTGCACCCCGCCTTGCGAGCCGCGCTCGCTGTGCTCGCTTTGACCCTGTACAGCGGCGCCGGTGTCGCGCAGAGCGTGATGCTCCCCGACGTGCATGGACTCGCCTACAGCGCCGACGGCAAGCGTCTGATCGTGGCGGTCCACGACGGGATCGCGGTTTACAACGCCGGCCGCTGGTCGAAAGACCCGGGGCCGAGGCACGATTACATGGGGTTCACGGCGACCCAGAAACGCTTCTACAGCAGCGGGCACCCGGCGCGGGGCTCGGGACTGACGAACCCGCTCGGCCTGATCGTGAGCGGCGACGGCGGCCGCACGTGGGAAAAGCGCGGGTTCGAGGGCGAGTCCGACTTTCACACGCTCGGCGCAAGTTATGAAACGAACGCCATTTACGTCTACAACCCCGGGCGGAATTCGCGCATGGACCGGCCGGGGATTTACTA
>JACPEF010000077.1:1152-9068 GCA_016183675.1 Betaproteobacteria bacterium | reverse complement strand
CTGATGGGTGTCGGCGCGTTCCTGATGTCGGAGTTTCTCGGCGTGCCGTATTGGGAAGTGGTGAAGCGTGGGTTCGCGCTCGCGTTCGTCTACTACGGGTCGCTGGCCCTGGCCGTTTACCTGCTCTGCGTCCGCCTGTTGCCTCACGACGCGGTCGCGGCGCCGAAAGTGCCGGTCTACGAGCAGATCAAGACTTCGATTTTCTTCCTCGCCGTGATTTTCCTCATCGTGCTGATGGGCTGGGTCGGCATGGGCGAACTGCGGGCGGCACTCTTTGCCGCGATTTTCATGTTCGTCCTCCTGCTCGTGGCTTTCCTCTGCTTCAAGTACGTCGTGAAGGATCCCGAAGTCGCGAAGGAGTCGTTGTTCGCCAACGTGCGAGTCACCGTCGAAACGCACGCCGACATGGCGTCCTACCTGACGCTGCTGCTGGCGACGCTCGGGATCATGATCGGGCTGTTCACCGTGACCGGCTTCATCAACCGGATGGGGGCCATGCTCCTCGATCTCGGCGCCTGGAACATCATCGCGATGATCCTGATGGCCTACGTTTTCGGCTGGCTGGTCGGCGCGGGGCTCCCGCCGACGGCGACCTACATCATCGGCGCGGTCGTCATCGTGGGGCCGCTGCGCGAGCTCGGCGTCAACCCCTGGGTCGCGCATTTCTTCGTGTTCCTGCTGTCGGTGTGGGGCGAGCTGTCGCCGCCGACCTCGCTGACGGCGGCCGTGTCCGCGCGCATCGCCGAGGCCTCGTTCATGCGAACCATGTGGGAGGCGCTGAAGATCTGCATGCCGATCACGCTGATGACCTTCGCGATCTTCATGCGCTCCGACATCGTCGTGAATCCGGGCTGGCCGCAGGTTTTCGCAACCGCTCTCGTGCTGCTCAGCACCTGCGGCATCACCTTTGCGATGTTCGGGCGGTTCCTCGAGCAGTCTGGCGGAGACATCCTGCTGCGTGTCACGCTGGCGCTTTTTGCCTTCGTCACCATGTTCCATCCGGACAATCGCGTGGCGGCGGCGACTGGCGCCGTCATGGTGGCGGCGCTGATCGTGGGCATCTCACGCCACCGGCGGATCGCCCCGGCAAAGGGCAGGCTGGAGTCGCAGCCCGCAAGCTAACCGGCGCTCCTGATGCCTTGACGGTGCCAGGCTGTTAATATACGGTTATCGGCCACCGCAGCTCGAAGACCGGTCTGCGGAACGGGCGTCAACTGATAAACACTACGGATGGAGGGGCCCTATGAATCTCAGTCAGAAGCGACGATTCGGCGTGAGCGCCACTGCCGCGATTTTCGTGGCTGCATTTGCCGTCACCTGGGGAGCAACCCAACAGGCAGCCCACGCGCAAGACCAGCCGAAAAAGGTCGTGCTGCGCTTCGCCTCCGACTTCCCGCCGCCGCCGCACCCGGCGGGACTCGCCATGAGGTACTTCGCCGACCGCTTGCCGCAAGTCATCCCCGGCAGCGAGGCGCGCCTCTACTACGCCGGCGCGCTCTACACCATCCCCGAAGCCTTCGAGGCGATGCGCCAAGGCAACCTGGAGATGACATGGATGCAGATCGGCAAGGCGGCACCGGTTGAGCCGTACATGATGACGGTGGTCGGGCCGGGCGTGCTGACCACGGTCGGCGCGGTCGATTCGCTCGAGCAGACGAAGACCTTCCAGATGCTGGTGGACCGGCTCGCGAAGAGACAAGCCATCAAGGTGTTCGGCGTCGGGCACATGAGCTTCGGCATGGGCGTCGGCGGCAAGAAGCGCTACGTGAAGCCCGATGACTTCAACGGCAAAAAGATGCGCAGCATGGGGCCGGTCGAGAACGCCGCGCTCGAGGCCTGGAAGGCGAATCCTGTCGTCATGAACTTCGGCGAAGTGCCGAACGCCATGGAGTCGGGCGTCATCGACGGGCTGATGACCAGCCTCGGCGGCTGGAACAGCATGCGCGAGCAGGCGCCTTACTACACGATGGGCGGCGCCGGCACCTTCGTCGGCGACTACTACATGATCAGCGCGAGCCGCCGCTGGTGGGATCGCCTGAGCCCCGCGACCCGGACCGCCCTGGACGGGTTGATCAAGGAAACGATCCAGGTGCAGAAAGAGTTCAACTGGTGCTTCGACAAGATGGCCTACGACAAGTACGGGACCAAGGACCCGTCCAAGCCGGGCATCTACTGGATGAGCCCGCAGGAGGTCACAGCCATGGTGAGTGCGATGGGCGACGCGGCGACCCGCTACGTGAAAAGCAAGACGCCGCCGGAGGCAAACCCCTGGGTTGACACGTTTGTCAAGGAAGGCCGGGCGCTTTCGCAGCAAAATCCCGCCGGCTCGTCCTGGATCGAGAAGGTCGACTGCTCGAAGCACGCGTCGAAGATAGTCATCAAGTAAACCGCCGGAGCGCGGTCTCGGGTTCGCACGCGTGGAAAAGGCCTACGCCGTCTGGCGCGCGTTCCAGGACCGGTTCCTGGCGCGCGCCGCGGCGGTGCTGCCCGAGGTGCTGGCGGCGACCGGGCCGCGCGCGCGCCGCGCGGCCGAGGTCATCAAGGTCATCGCCCAGGTCTTCACTTTCGTCTTTCTCCTTGCCGTGGTGTGGTGGGGCGTTCCCGAAGTCCACGACAGCCAGCAGTACGAAACCCGCACGGAGAGCCTGGCGTTCCCCATGTGGCCGTTCCTGGCGGTGCTGCTCGCCGGGTTCGCGTTGATGGCGGTGACGCTGTTTTTCCAGATCTATCGCGGCATCCAGAAGCTGCGCGGCCGCAGTGTTCTCGAGGAACCGTCAGAACCAAAAGATGTAGCGCTGGAGTGATGCGCTGATCCGGAAGGGGAGCGGATGTACATCACAGGGATCGTAGCCCTCGTACTGCTCGTGCTGAGCGTGCCGATCGGCATCGCGCTGAGCGCGTCGAGCGTGGCCTACATCTTCTTCGATCCGCTACTCCAGCCCGAGGTCGTCTTCCGCGCCTTCTTCAATTTCATCAGCCGCTACTCGCTGATGGCGATTCCGCTGTTCATCTTCGCGGGCTTTCTCATGGAGCGCACCGGCTTGGTCGGGCAGTTGTTCCGCTTCGCCGACTCGCTGGTCGGCTGGATGCCCGGTGGCTTCGGCGTCGCGACGGTGGTCGCGTGCGTGCTGTTCGGCGCGATCTCGGGTTCGAGTGTCGCGATGGCGGCGGCCATGGCCGTCATCGCCATCCCCGAAATGAGGAAGCGCGGCTACCCGGACTGGCTCTCAGGGGGCCTGGTCGCCACCGCCGGCGGCATTGCGATGCTGATTCCGCCGAGCATCATCCTGCTCCTCTACGGCATCGTGACCGAGACCTCGGTGGCGCGCCTGTTCTTTGCCGGCGTCATCCCGGGACTGATGCTCGCCCTCGGAAACGCCATCACCGTCGTCATCATCGCAATGTATCTCAAGCTGCCGCGCACTACGTTCGACCGCCGCCGGATCTGGCCCGATACCATGAAAGCGCTGCCGGCGCTCGGCATGCCGGTCGTCATCCTCGGCGGACTCTACGGAGGACTGTTCACGCCCACGGAGGCGGCAGCCGCCGCCTGCGGCTACGCCCTGCTATACGGGCTCATCGTCGGCCGGGGCGAGTTCGTCAAGCAGCTATTGCCCGTTGCCGCCCGTTCGTTGAACCTGACGGCCGTGATCCTGTTCCTGGTCGGCAGCGTGGGCGTGTTCCAGTTCCTGGCGGCGAATCTCTACTGGCCGCAGAAGATCACCGAGACCGTGGTCGGCTGGGGACTGTCGCCGCTCGGCTTCATCTTCGCGTTCATGGGGGTCCTGCTGATACTCGGATGTCTGGTGGACGGCGTCGCGATGGTGCTGTTGACGGTGCCGGTGGTGTTCCCGGTCGCCATGGCACTCAAGATCGACCCGATCCAGCTCGGCATCATCATGACGCTCAACGTCGAGACGGGCGTGGTCACGCCCCCGGTCGGCCTGAATATCTTCGCGGTGAGTGGCACCTCGAAGATCCCCCTCACCCAGGTCCTGAAGGGCACCATCCCGTTCTTTATGGGCGACCTCACCGTGCTGGTCCTGTGTATCTTATTCCCGGGACTGTCGACCTGGCTGCCGGACCTGCTCGTCATTGACGTCTTCAAGTGATTGCGGAACGCAGGAGCGTCCCGCAATCACTTATCGAAAACAGCAGCGGATTGGATTTACGGGACTTGAGCTCGAGTCACGAGTCACCGGTGAGAGAAGGCGGTCGCCAACTACAGAGAGGCAAAGGAGTTTCCCTCGCAGCTTGTCGGGCCCGGGTCCGACAAACGCGTGGGGCTTCCAAGCCGGCGAGAAATTGAGTAGATTGGGGCTCTAGAGGAGGGACTCCCCATGAAAACGATAACAGCCGCTGCTGTGTCCGCTATCCTGCTGGCCGCCTGCCAGACGATGCCCCCCGAAGCGCTGCAAGCGACCGCGCAGTTGCAGCCGACCAAGGGCAACAAGACCTTCGGCGAGGCGACCTTCGAGCAGGTGGGCGACAAGGTCCGCGTCGTCGTGTTTGTCCAGGGCCTCAAGCCGGGACAGGCGCATGGCCTGCACATCCACGAGGGCGCCGACTGCTCCGGCGACGCGATGGGCGCCAAGGGCCACTTCAATCCCTTCGGCAAGCCGCACGGGCAGCCGAGCAGCGCCGAGCGCCACGCCGGCGATCTTCCGGCCCTGAAGGCTAACAAGGCGGGGCGCGCCAACGTCCAGAATGACTTGGACATCATCACCTTGATGCCGGGCCCGGCGAATATCGTCGGGCGCAGCGTCGTCGTTCACGCTGACCCCGACGATTACAAGACCCAGCCGACCGGCAACGCGGGCGCGCGCATCGCCTGCGGCGTGATCCGGGCCGGCTGAAACGGCGAAGGGAAAGAGGTGACGAATAAGGGTGACGAATCAAGACCTCAGGGTCAGACCGCCAAAGCCCACGGCGCATGGGACTATGGACAACGCGGCGCGCCGCAGCTATCGCCACATCGGGGTGCGCCCGATCGCCGGCGCGCTCGGCGCCGAGATCGACGGTGTGGACATCGCGCGGCCCCTGGAGGGCGACGTCGTCGCGGAGATCCGCCAAGCCGTCCTCGACCACCTGGTAATCTTCTTCCGTGACCAGGAACTTGCTCCGCAGGAGCAGCTCGCTTTCGCGCAGCGGTTTGGCCAGCCGGTGGAATACCCGCAGCTGAAGGGACTGCCTGAATGTCCGCTGGTCACGCCGGTGATCAAGCTCGCGCACGAGCGGGTGAACTTCGGCGGCATTTGGCATTCCGACACCACCTATCTCGAGCGTCCGCCGATGGCGAGCATGCTCTATGCCGTCGAGATCCCGCCCTACGGCGGTGACACGCTCTTCGCCAACCAGTACCTCGCCTACGAGACACTCTCGGAGCGTCTCAAGCAGACGCTCGACGGCTTGATTGGCATCAACACCTCGACGAAGGCCCAAGCCTCCAGGACACGCGAGGACCGCTTGCGCGACACCGGTGCGGAGCTGAAGGTGCTCGTCGGGGAGCATCCCGTGGTGCGCACGCATCCGGAGACAGGGCGCAAGGCGCTTTACATAAACGTCGGCCACACGACGCACTTCAAGGGCTTCACGGAGGAGGAGAGCCGGCCGCTGCTCGACTATCTCTTCGAGCACCAAGTCAGGCCGGAATTCACCTGCCGCTTTCGCTGGGAGCCCGGCACGCTCGCCTTCTGGGACAATCGCTGCGCCCAGCACAACCCGGTGAATGACTACCACGGATTCAGGCGCGTCATGCATCGCGTTACGCTGGCGGGCGACGCGCCGTACTGACCTCGTCGGGTTGGGCACGGGTATCGCGGTCATCGCCTGGCGGCGCTTGCTCTTTGTTACCGAGGCCGTTCCATCCTTTTTGGCGTTGCTCGGGACGCTTTTCCGCGCCCGGAATTGGCGCGAATTCTCTTTGTTTCAAAGCCTTACCATGGTATCCTTCCCAGCCAACCTGAAGCATCAAGAGCAAGGGATGTTGCATGGCGGTTGAACGCACGTTGTCCATCATTAAACCCGACGCCGTAGCCAACAACGTGATCGGCAAGATCAACACCCGCTTCGAACAAGCCGGCCTGAAAATCGTGGCAGCGCGCATGATGAGGTTATCCCGCGCGCAGGCCGAGGGCTTCTACGCGGTGCACAAGGGGCAGCCGTTTTTCAAGGACTTGGTGAATTTCATGATTTCCGGTCCGGTGATGGTGCAGGTGCTGGAAGGCGAGGACGCGGTCCAGAAGAACCGCGACATCATGGGCGCGACCGACCCCGACCAGGCGGAGAAGGGCACTATCCGCGCCGACTTCGCTCAAAGCATAGACGCCAACGCGGTGCACGGCTCGGACTCGGCGCAGAGCGCCGCGATGGAGGTCGCCTATTTCTTTCCAAAGCAGGAAATCTACTCGCGCTGATGCCGATCCAACTTGTTATGCCAAGTCCCGTTCCAATGTCCACGGCATGTATGTACGCGTGGATACCCGACCGATTACTCGCTAGAAATCATTGGAACGGGACAAGCCAACTGTCTTGCCAGTGGCCCGATGTCCCCGGTAGGCGGGCCCCGTTCCAATGTCCACAGCATGTCTGTACGCGCACACACTCGGCCGATTACTCGTTAGAAACCATTGGAACGGGGCGGGGCACCGGCATTCGTGGATACAAGTTGGAACGGCACTGAGCGCGACGCCGCCATGACGGTCAACCTGCTCGGGCTGGACCATGAGGCGCTGAAGGCCTTCTGCGCGGGGCTGGGCGAGAAACCCTATCGTGCGCGGCAGCTCCTGCGCTGGATTCACTGCACGGGCGCGGACGACTTCGCCGTCATGACGGACATGTCGAAGCCGCTGCGCGAAATGCTGGCGCGCGAGGCGGTCATCACCGCGCCGCGGGTGCTGCGCGACACCACCGCGGCCGACGGCACCCGCAAGTGGCTGCTCGACGTCGGCACCGGCAACGCGATCGAGACGGTATTCATACCGGAAACCCATCGCGGCACGTTGTGCATTTCGTCGCAGGCGGGCTGCGCGCTCGCGTGCACGTTCTGCTCCACCGGGCACCAGGGCTTCAACCGCAACCTGATGGTCGAGGAGATCATCGGCCAGCTGTGGCTGGCATCACGCGCTCTTCGATCGCGCGATGCCTTGTCGGCAGGATTTAGGACGGCGCAAAGCGCCGTGGATCGCCTCGGCCAACGTGATCATGGGGAAAGGGCAATCAGCAACGTGGTGATGATGGGCATGGGCGAACCGCTCGCCAACTTCGAAAACGTGGTGGCGGCGATGCAGCTCATGCTCGATGACTCGGCTTACGGCCTCTCGCGCCGCCGCGTGACGCTGTCCACCGCGGGCCTGGTGCCCGGCATCGACCGGTTGCGCGACGCGTGCCCGGTCGCGCTCGCGGTCTCCCTGCACGCGCCGAACGACGAGCTGCGCAACGAGCTGGTGCCGATCAACCGCAAGCACCCGATCAGGGAACTGCTCGCGGCATGCCTGCGTTATATCGAGAAGGCGCCGCGCGACTTCGTGACCTTCGAGTACGTGATGCTCGCGGGGGTGAACGACAGCGTCGCCCAGGCGCGCGAGCTGGTGAAGCTCGTAAAGAGCGTGCCGTGCAAGATCAATCTGATCCCGTTCAACCCATTTTCCGGCACGAGCTACACGCGCTCGGGCCCGGAAGCGATCGCGCACTTCCGCGACGTGCTCATGCAGGCGGGGCTGGTCGCCACCATCCGCAAGACGCGCGGCGACGACATCGAGGCGGCTTGCGGACAGCTGGCGGGCAAGGTCCACGACAGGACCAAACGCCGGCAGCGCCGGCAGGAGGAGGTAGCGGCGCAATGAATCCGAAAGCGCTCAGGTTCGCGATCACGCTGGCGTGTTTCGCCGCTGCCGGGTGTGCCACGGCGCCGACCG
>JACPEF010000077.1:0-1137 GCA_016183675.1 Betaproteobacteria bacterium | reverse complement strand
GGAGCCGACCGCCGAGTCCACGCTCAAGCCCGCGACCACGACGACCGGTGACGAAACGACGGCGCGGATGCGGGCGCGCATCCACGCCGAGCTTGCCGGTGGCTATTACGAGCTCGGCAACATGAACGTGGCGCTCGAGGAAGTGAAGGAAGCGCTGAGCGCCGACGCCAACTACGGCCCGGCCTATAGCGTCGCGGGGCTGGTCTACGCCCGACTGAAGGAAGACCGCTTGGCGGAAGAATACTTCCAGCGCGCGCTGCGCCTGAATCCGAACGACCATGACGCCAACAACAACTACGGAGAATTTCTGTGCCAGCGCAAGCGGGAGGAAGAAGCGATCAGATATTTTCTGGCGGCGGTGCGCAATCCGCTTTACCAGAATCCCGAGCGCTCCTACGTCAACGCTGGCGTGTGCGCGCGGCGGCGCGGCGATCTGGCGGGCGCGGAAGGGTACTTCCAGCAGGCCTTGAAAGTGCGGCCGAACCTGCCGCAGGCGCTCCACCAGATGGCTGACCTGTCCTATGCACGCGGCAATTACGGCGACGCCAGGAACCATCTCAACCGGCTGACGCAGGTGGCGGCGCCCAACGCCGAGGTGCTATGGCTCGCGGTGCGCATCGAGCGCAGGCTTGGCGACAGCCACTCGGAGGCGAGCTACGCGCAGCAGCTCAGGAAGAACTTCCCCGAGTCCAAGGAAGCCCGCGCGTTGAACGCGGGCCGATTCGAATGAGCGAGGCGGACATCGGCGCGGCGGGCGCGCCGGCGGAAGCGGGCGGCGCCGCACCGGGCAGGCGGCTGGCGCAGGCGCGCGCGCTGCACGACCTGAGCCCGTCGGATGTCGCGCGCCAGCTGAAGCTCTCCGTGTGGCAGATCGAGGCGCTGGAGGCCGGCCAGTTCGACCGTCTGCCGGGACCGGTGTTCGTGCGCGGCTTCATCCGCAATTACGCGCGCCTGGTGAAGCTCGACCCGGAGGACCTGCTGCAATCGGCGGGCGACAGCCTGCCGCTACAGGCGCCGCGGCCCGCGACGCCGCCCTCCCAGGACATTCCGTTCCCGACCGCCCAGACCCGACGCTGGCCCGGGTACGCGATCGCGGCGGCCGTGCTGGTGGCGGGACTCGCCTTCTACGAGTTTTAC
>JACPEF010000093.1 GCA_016183675.1 Betaproteobacteria bacterium | reverse complement strand
CCCGGGCCGAGGTCTATGACGTGCGCCGCGCGGCGGATCGTCTCCTCGTCGTGCTCGACCACCACCAGCGTGTTGCCCTTCGCCTCGAGCTTCGCGAGCGTATCGAGCAGGATGCGGTTGTCGCGCGGATGGAGTCCGATCGTGGGCTCGTCCAGGATGTAGGCGACGCCTCGCAGGTTTGATCCCAGCTGAGCGGCGAGCCGGATGCGCTGCGCCTCGCCGCCGGACAGCGTCGGCGCGGCGCGGCCGAGCGCCAGGTACGACAGCCCCACTTCGCGCAGGAACGAGAGGCGGCTCTTGAGCTCGGCCACGATGTCGCGCGAAATCTCCGCTTCTCGTCCCTCGAAGTGGAGATTTAAGAAGAATTTTTCAATATCCGATACCGAGAGCTTGCTGAGATCGGCGATCGACTGCCCACGAAACTTGACCGCTAATGCAGTGGGATTAGAATCGGCTCCCCTTCGTACCACTCGTTCCACCAGATCTCCTCGCCGGTCTGCTCCTCGCCGAAGCCGGCGAGCTTCAGGCCCGTGCCGTAGCAGGTCCCGCACCAGCCGTGACGGGAGTTGAAGGAGAAGAGCCGCGGATCGAGCTCGGGGAAGCTCGTTTCGCACGAGGGGCAGGCACGCTTTACCGAGTAGATCGCCTGGCCGAGCTCGACTTCGCCGTTTCCGCCTTTTGCCATCGCTCGCTCGAGCGCCTCGAGCGGCGAGAGCACGTGCACCACGCCCTTGCCGTGATCGAGCGCGCGGGAGAGCGCGGAGCGCAGCTCGCGCTCGTTGTCCGGCGCGACGCGCACGTCCGCCACCGGCAGCTCGATCGTGTGCTCGCGGAAGCGGTCGAGCCGCGGCCACTTGTCGGTGGGGATGAAATCGCCGTCCACGCGCAGGTGCGTGCAGCCCTTGCCGCGCGCCCACTTGGCGAGGTCGGTGTAATAACCTTTCCGGCTCACCACCAGCGGCGCAAGCAGCCCGACGCGGCTGCCGCGGTAGTTCTTGAGCAGGCTCGCGGCGATGGCCTGCTCGCTCTGCGGCTCGATCGGCACCTCGCATTGCGGGCAGTATTGCGTGCCGAGCTTCATGTAGAGCAGCCGTAGGAAGTGGTAGATCTCGGTCAGCGTCGCGACCGTGCTCTTGCGCCCGCCGCGGCTCGTGCGCTGCTCGATCGCCACCGTCGGCGGGATGCCAAAGATCGCGTCCACGTCGGGCCGCGCCGCCGGCTGCACGAACTGGCGCGCGTAGGCGTTGAGCGACTCGAGGTAGCGGCGCTGGCCTTCCGCGAACAGGATGTCGAAGGCGAGGGTGGACTTGCCGCTGCCCGAGACGCCGGTAACCACGGTGAGGCGGCCGCGCGGGATCGCGACGTCTATGTTCTTCAGGTTGTGCTCGGAGGCGCCGCGGATTTCGATCCGCGGCGCCTTATCGAAATCCCGAGAATACGAGGCGGGGGCCTGGTGGACGGATGGATTGTCCGCCGCATCGTTCCTTACGTCGGAAGCTTTGCTTCCGACGGCTGCTTCGTATTCACGTAGCGCTTTCCCTGTATGTGAAATTAGGGACGCCGCGATTTGTTGCGGCGTGCCTGTGGCGACGATCTCGCCGCCGGCGTCGCCGCCCTCGGGGCCGAGATCTATGATCCAGTCAGCGGCGCGGATGACGTCGAGGTTGTGCTCGATCACGACGAGCGAATGTCCCGCGCTGAGCAGCTTGCGAAACGCGCGCAGCAGCTTCGCCACGTCGTCGAAGTGAAGGCCGGTGGTCGGCTCGTCGAACAGGAACAACGTTCCCCTCACCCCAACCCTCTCCCCCGGAGCGGGGGAGAGGGGGACATTCTCAGGCGCCGCCGGTTTCCTCTTTCCCTCGCCCCTCGTTGAGGGAAGAGGTGCGCCGGAGCGTGGAACAGGGGAACGCGCGCAGCAGCTTCGCCACGTCGTCGAAGTGGAGGCCGGTAGTCGGCTCGTCGAACAGGAACAGTGACCCGAGACCGGTGACCGGTGACCGGAGGGAACCGCGCTGCGCCGCTTCGGCGAGATGGCCGGCGAGCTTCAGCCGCTGCGCTTCGCCGCCGGAGAGCGTCGGCACCGGCTGGCCGAGCCGCAGGTAATCGAGCCCCACATCCGACAGCGGCTTCAGCGCGCGCAGAACCTCGGGGTGCGCGCTGAAAAAATCGATCGCTTCGGACACAGTCATGTCTAGAACATCCGCGATGGACTTTCCCTCGGGCTGAAACCCGGAACCTTGAACCTTGAACCTTGAACCTTGAACGTGGAACCCGGCCGGAGGCTCGAGTTTCACTTCAAGCACCTCCGGCCGGTAGCGCTTCCCGTCGCAGTCGGGGCAGCGCAGGTAGACGTCGGAGAGGAACTGCATCTCGACGCGCTCGAAGCCGTTGCCGCCGCAGGCGGGGCAGCGGCCGTTGACGGCGTTGAAGCTGAAGGTGCCCGCGGTGTAGCGGCGCTCGGCCGAGGCGGGGGCCTGCGCGAACAGCTTGCGGATCGCATCGAATGCGCCGACATAGCTTGCAGGGTTGGAGCGCGTCGTGCGCCCGATCGGCGACTGGTCCACCATCACCACGTCTGCGACGTGCTGATGACCGTACAGTACCCGATGTCGGCCGGGCGCTTCGGTTGGTTTTCCCTTCGCTTTGAGCAAGGCGGTGTAGAGCACGTCCTGCATCAACGTGGATTTCCCCGAGCCCGACACGCCGGTGACGCACACCAGGCGCTCCAGCGGGATCGCGACGTCGATTTCCTTCAGGTTGTGCTCGGAGGCGCCGCGGATCTCGATCCGCGGCGCCTTATTGAAGTCGAACGGACGCGACGCGGCGCTCCCGCCAGCGGTCCTGCGACCGGAGAGGTAATCGGCGGTGAGCGAGTTCGGTGCGCGCTTCAGCTCCTCCGGGGTGCCGAAGCACACCACCTCGCCGCCGCGCTCGCCCGGTCCCGGTCCGAGATCGAGGATGCGGTCGGCGGCGAGCATGATCTGGGGTTCGTGCTCGACTACCACCAGCGAATTGCCCGCGTCGCGCAGCTTCTTCATGATGCCGATCACCCGCCCCATGTCGCGCGGGTGCAGGCCGATGGAGGGCTCGTCCAGCACGAACAACGTGTTGGTGAGTGAAGTGCCGAGCGCGGTGGTGAGGTTGATACGCTGGACTTCGCCGCCGGAGAGCGTGCGCGACTGGCGGTCGAGCGTGAGATAGCCCAGCCCCACGTCCACGAGGTAGCCGAGCCGGGCGCGGATCTCCGTCAGCAAGAGGTCCGTCGCTTCGTCCAGCGGCGCCGGAAGGTGCAGGTTCTCGAAAAACGCCCGCGTCCGCTCGATCGGCAGCAGCATGAGATCGTGCACCGAAAGCCCGGGCAGCGCCGCGAGCTGCTGCGCGCCCCATTTCACCTCCCTGGGACGGAAACGCTCGCGCGGCGCGAGCACCGCGTCCGCGTCCTCCCTGGTGCCGACGCGCCACAGCAGGGCGTCGGTCTTCAGCCGCGCGCCGTCGCACGCCGCGCACGGCGTGTAAGCGCGGTAGCGCGAGAGCAGCACGCGGATGTGCATCTTGTAGGCCTTGGTCTCGAGCCACTTGAAGAAGCGGGAGACGCCGTACCACAGGCCGGGCCAGGATTTCCTCCAGCTCACCCAGCCGGGCTCGCCCTCGAGCACCCAGCCGCGTTGCGCCTCGGTCATCTCGCGCCACGGCGTGTCGAGCGGGATGCCGCGCTTCTTCGCGTACTTCACGAGATCGCGGTGCCAGCCGCGGTAGGACTCCGTCTGCCACGGGCGCACCGCGCCCTCGCGCAGCGTCTTCGATTCGTCGGGCACGACCAGCCCGTAGTCCACGCCGATCGCGCGCCCGAAGCCGCGGCAGGTCTCGCACGCGCCGAGGGGCGAGTTGAAGGAGAAGAGGCTCGGCGCCGGCTCGCTGTAGTGGATGTCGCAGTCCGCGCAGTGCAGGTCCGTGGAGTACCTCCACGGAGAGGGATGAGGGGTGAGCCGGGAATTCGATGAAGGTGCCTGCGCACCTTCGAGCCGGCGAACGCCCGGCTCGATGCAGCGAGCCGGGTCGGGGTCGGAGACCAGGGATGAGGGATGAGGGGCTTCGCCCTCGGCGAGGGGGTAAACGTTGACGCGGCCCTGGCCGAGCTTCAGCGCCGCTTCCAGCGCTTCCATCACCCGCGCGCGCGCGGCCGAGCCGACGCGTATCCGGTCCTGGAGCACTTCGATCAGGTTGCCCTTCTCGGCGTGGATGCGGAAGTAGCCCTGCTTCTCCAGCAGTTGCAGGACCTCCGACCGGGAAAAATTCTTCGGCACCGTGACCGGGACAGTGA
>JACPEF010000074.1 GCA_016183675.1 Betaproteobacteria bacterium | reverse complement strand
AGGTAGTCACCGTTCGCCAGCGGCGTCAGCGTGCTCTCGAGCGGCAGGATGTGCAGTCCGTGGCGCGGGAGCTGGAGGTCGCGGATGATCTCGGGCCGCAGCAGGCTCACCACGTACGAGAACACCGAGAACGTGAAGCCGGGGAAGACTTCCTCGCTCACAGCGGCGCCCCCCACGCGCTCGCGCCGCTCGAGCACGAGGACGCGCTTACCGGCGCGGGCGAGGTACGCGGCGGCGACGAGCCCGTTGTGCCCGCCGCCGACCACGATGGCGTCACAGGGAGCCGGCATCACTACGCGCGCTTGCGCTCGGGGTTGAAGAACGGCTTCTTGACGACGCGCGCGGTGGCGCGCTTGCGGCGGTGCTCGACCGTGACCTCCATTTCCATTTGCGTGCCGGGCACGGCCCAGGGCGCGCGCACGTGCGCGAGCGCGAGGTACTGCTTGAGGAGCGGCGACCAGCCGCCGCTCGTCGCGTACCCGACCTGCTCGCCATCGGCGTACAGCGGAACGCTCGCGCGCCACGCGGTGGCAGGCAGCCGCGGGGCGAGGCCGACCTCGGCGTAGAGCCGTTCCAGCGAGTCCCACTCGAGCTCGAGCCCCACGAACTGCCACTGCGGCCCGCGCCGCGCCTCTTCGGCGAGCGCGCTCTTCCCGACGAAGTGCTCCTTCCCCAGGCTCACGGTCCAGGCGAGGTCGAGCTCGAAGGGCGAGGACGTCTGGCTTTCGATGAGCGCCTTGCGTGCCGGGACGTAGTCCACGTCGATCAGCATCAATCCCGCCTCGAGCCGCGCGACATCGAGCGCGAGCATCCCCGCGGCCGTGATCCCGTACGGCGTGCCGGCCTCGATCAACGCGTCCCATAAGGGAAGCGCGGCGGCCGCATCCATCCAGATCTCGAAGCCGAGGTCGCCGGTGTAGCCCGTACGGGAGATCGTGACCCAGAATTCCCGCAGGCGAGCTGCGGTAATTCTGAAATATTTCAATTCGGCCAGGTTAGTGTCTGTCAGCTGCTGGAGAATCTGGCGCGAGGCGGGCCCTTGAAGCGCGAGGGCCGCGGTCGACTCGGACACGTCCTCGATCGCGACGTCGAGGCCCACGGCGTTCGCCTCCAGCCAGCGCAGGTTCGGGTCCGCCGAGGTCACGCGGAAGGTCTCCTCGTCGAGCCGGGCGATCGTGCCGTCGTCGAGCACCTTGCCCCCGGCGTCGCACCAGGGCGTGTAGAGCACCTGCTGCACCGCCGCGCGCGCGACGTCGCGCGTCATCACGCGATCGAGGACGCGCGCGGCGTCCCTCCCGCGCACCACGTACTTGTACAGCGGCGAGACGTCAAGCAGCGCGGCTGCGCTCCGGATCGCGTGGTACTCCCGCTCGTGCGAGAGCTCGTAGGAGCTCGCGACGACGTAGCCGGCCCAGCGCCGCCAGGCGTGGCTTGCGCAGAGGGGAGCGGTACGCGCGTGGAACGGCGTGGTCTTCAGCATCGAGATCACTGAAACCGGGCTCGAAAATCTTTCAAGGCCATGAACCGCAGATAAACGCAGATGAACGCAGACAAGATCAACCCCAAGATACACTAGCCACAGAGGACACGGAGTTCACAGAGTATGATCCGTGATTCGCGATCCGCGATGGGTAACGAACATCCTGCATCCCGTATCCCGCATCCTGCATCGAATTTTTGATTTTCCTCTGTGTTCTCTGTGAGCTCTGTGGCTGGTTTCTAATTTTCATCGGCGTGTATCGGCGTTCATCGGCGGTTTCATTTCTTTTTCCGGTCCAGCCTGCCCCAGCGGAAGTCGCCGATGATTTCCCGCGCGCAGTTGTGCCCGGGGACCCCCGAGACGCCGCCACCCGGATGCGTGCCCGCGCCGCACAGATAGAGCGCATGGACCGGCGCGCGGTAGTTGGCGTGTCCCAGCACCGGGCGCGCGCTCCAGAGCTGATCGAGCGTCATCGCGCCATGGAAGATGTCCCCCCCCGTCAACCCGAATTCGCGTTCGAGGTCGAGCGGCGAGAGGACCTTGCGCCCGACCACCGCGTTCTTGAAGTTGGGCGCGTAGCGGGTGACGGTGTCGATCACGTGGTCGGCCGCGTCCTCGCGCACGTGGTCCCAGTGGAGTTCGCCGGGAAGCCGCGGCGCGAAGTGCTGGCAGAACAGGCTCGCGACATGCCGGCCGGGCGGCGCGAGGGTGTCGTCCACCGTCGAGGGAATCAGCATCTCGATGACCGGCGCGCGCGAGCAGCCGTAGGTGCGCGCGTCGAAGTACGCCTGCTCCAGGTAGGCGAGCGAGGGCCCGATGATGATGCCCGACTGGTGGTGCTCCTGCACCTCCACGCCCGGCAGGCAGGTGAAGTCCGGCAGTTCAGCGAGGGCGACGTTCATGCGAAACGTCGCGGAGCCGCACTTGTAGGCGCGGATGCGCTGCAGGAACTCGCCGTCGAGCGTATTCTCGTCCATGAGCTTCAGGAACAGCAGCTTCGGGTTCACGTTCGCCACCACGCAGCGCGCCTCCATCACGCGCCCGTCGGGAAGCTGCACGCCCTGGGCGCCGCGGTCGTCAACCACCACCTTCGCGACCTCGCACTCCGTGGTGATCTCCACGCCGCGCCGCTCGGCCTCCTGCGCCATCGCCTGGGTGATCGCGCCCATGCCGCCCACCGCGTGGCCCCACGCGCCGCGCCTGCCGTTCACTTCCCCGATGACGTGGTGCAGCAGTACGTACGCCGTGCCGGGCGCATAGGGGCTCGCGAAATTCCCGACCACGGCATCGAACCCGAATGCGGCCTTGACCGGGTTCGACTCGAACCAGAAGTCCAGCACGTCGCCCGCGCTCTTGGCCATGAAATCGAGGAGATCGCGCCGCGCGCCCATCCCGAACTTGCGCAACCGGTAGACGGTGCGCAGGGCGGCGAACGCGTCGCGCACGCCGCCCCCGACGTTGGGCGGCGTCTCGAGCAGGAGTGCCCGCAATACATCGCCCGCGCGATCGAGCATGGCGCAGTAGTCGGGCAGCCGCCCGGCGTCCCGCGGCGAGAAACGCGCCAGTTCGTTTTGGGTCGCGGCGGGCGAAGGACCGACCTTGAAATACTCCCGCTCGGACAGCGGAAGGAACTTGGCGATCGGGCGCTCGATGATTCTCAGCCCGTTCTCGGCGAGCCGCAAATCGCGGATCACCTTGGGATGCAGCAGGCTCACCGTGTAGGCGGCGGTGGAATTGCGGAAACCCGGGAAGAACTCCTCGGTGACCGCCGCGCCGCCGACCACCGCGCGCCCGGCAAGATAGCAGGCGCAGGTGAGCCCGTTGTGGCCGCCCCCGACGATGATCGCGTCGTACGGTTTGTGGTTCGGCATGGAAACCGTGGCGCGCCCGGCGGGAGTCGAACCCACGACCTTTGGCTTCGGAGGCCAACACTCTATCCTCTGAGCTACGGGCGCGCGCGGATCGAATTTTAACACAGCGCGCAGCCGCTAATCCCTCGTAATCAACGTTTTACCGCACAGTCCGATGCCGCTATAATGAGCGCCTTCCGTGCGCAGCCCTGACGACGTTTCCATGGCCGAAATCCACGTCGAAGAGCATTCCTCGCCGATCAAGACGCCGAAGCAGCTCGTCATCGTGATCCTCCTCGCTTTCCTGGTGCCGATCACGCTGATCGTGATGCTGAGCCAGCTCGTCACGAGCGGCGGCGACTTCAGCAAGAACAATCCAGGCATGTCGGACGAGGCGATCGCCCGGCGCATCAAGCCCGCGGGCGAAGTGGTGATTGATCCCACCCAGCCCAAACCCGAACCGGCGGCTCCGGCAACCGTCGCAGCGGCAGCGCTGGCCGTGCCGGCTGCTGCGCCATCGAAGGGCGGCGATGCGGCCAAGGGCAAGGCAGTGTACGAAGCGGTCTGCGCGGTCTGTCACCTCGCGGGCGTGGCGGGCGCTCCCAAGGCCGGCGACAGGGCGGCGTGGGCGCCGCGGCTGAAGGCGGGAACGGATGCGCTTTACGCTAGCTCGCTCAAGGGCAAAAACGCCATGCCGCCCAAGGGCGGCAACCTTTCGCTCGCGGACGCCGACGTGAAAGCGGCGGTCGATTACCTGGTCGGCTCGGCCAGGTAAGCCGTGAGCGGCAAGCAGTGAACAGCAAGGCGCAGCGAACGCTGCGCCTTTCGTTTTCTGCCTAAACGTATCGAAGCGGCCCTCTAACGTTCCGCTTACTGCTTAGCGCTCACCGACGAATGGCTACCTACGCGATCGGCGACGTCCAGGGTTGCTACGACCAGCTGCTGCGGCTGCTCGAGCACGCCGGCTATGACGAGCGCCGCGACGTGCTCTGGTTCGTCGGCGATCTCGTCAACCGCGGGCCGCAGTCCCTTGCAACGGTCCGGTTCGTGAAAGGGCTGGGGGAACGCGCGGTTACGCTGCTCGGAAATCACGATCTCGCCCTGATGGTGGTTGCGGAGGGCATCCAGCGGTCCCACGCGAGCGACACTTTCGGCGACCTCCTCGCGGCTCCCGATCGCGAAGAACTCCTCGCCTGGCTGCGGGGGCGGAAAATGATGCACGCGGAAGGACGCTATGCGATGGTGCACGCGGGATTGCTCCCGCAATGGAGCATTGCCCAGGCGCTCGAGCTTGCGCGCGAGGCGGAACAGGCGCTGCGCGGGCCCGGTTACCGCGAATTCCTTCGGGCCATGTACGGCAACGAGCCGGCGCGCTGGCGCGACGATCTCGCCGGCTATGACCGGCTGCGCGTCATCGTGAACGCGATGACGCGGATGCGGCTTGCGACTGTGGACGGCACGATGGAATTCAGCCACAAGCTGGGGCTCGCGCGCCTTCCCGCGGGTTACATGCCGTGGTACGACGTTCCGGGGCGCGCCAGCCGCGACACCGCCATCCTCTTCGGCCACTGGGCGGCGCTCGGCCTGGTGCTGCGCGAGGACGTGGTGGGGCTTGACACCGGTTGCGTCTGGGGGCGGAGCCTCAGCGCGTTGCGGTTGGATGATCGCCGGCTGTTGCAGTGCGATTGCCGCGAGCTGGAGGGAACGGCGTCCGAGGATTAGGCTTGCGCACACCGCGCGCCGGCTCGCGCCCATGCCGCGCGCGGCTCTCGAGTGGCGGCAGGAAAGCGGGCAGTGCGGTCGAATCCAGGCGATTCAGTGAGTAACACGCGCGGTGCGGCCGTCGGAGAGCACGCGCACGCGGTCGCCGGGCTTGAAGGTCTCCTCTGCGGGTTGCGTGATGGCGATGACGCGCCCTTCGTCGAGCCTCACGGTGATCTCCAGGCCCTTCTCGGTTCCGGCCTGCGCGGCGGCTTCGCCCGCGACACCGCCGATGACAGTGCCCACCACAACGCCCGCGGCCGACCCGCGCCCACGCCCCACTTCGGCCCCGATCGTTCCGCCGATCACCGCGCCCGCCGCAGGAGCGACGCCAGTGCGCGGGCTGGGAATCTCCACCTCGCGCACGCCTTCGACCACTCCGAGGTACTCGGTCTGCTCGCGCGTCTGCGGCGCCGTACGGCGCGGGCCCGCATCGTCCTCTCCGGGCGTGTAGCTCGCGCAGCCCCCGAGCAGCGCCGCTGTCGCGATGATTGCTGGAAGCCGTCTCATCAATTCGTGACTCGTGCGGGGTCTTAGAGCCTCTAACATTCTACACTCCGCACTTTGCGCTCCTCGCCGCCTTACCACGGCCGGCTGCCGAAATTGTCCCGGTAGCGCTGCGCGATCTCCTCGAACGTGAAGTGGTGGTTCTGCCCGCCGCGCCTCGCGATCTTGATCGCGCCGAGCAGCGAGGCAAGCCGACCCGTCACCGGCCAGTCGAGCCCGGCGGCGATGCCGTAGAGCAGGCCGGCCCGGTAGGCGTCGCCGCAACCGGTGGGATCCACCAGCGCTTCCGGCTTGACGCATGGGATCTCCAGGCGCCGACCATCGGCGAAGATCAGCGAGCCGTGCGCGCCCAGCGTGACGACCACCGCCTTCACCATCTTCCCCAATTCCTCGAGCTTCCTGCCGGTGCGGTCCTGCAGCAGCTCGCCTTCGTAATCGTTGACGGCGATGTAGCTTGCCATCCGCACGAATTCGAGCAGCTCCTCTCCGCTGAACATCGGCAGGCCCTGCCCGGGATCGAACACGAACGGGATGCCGGCGGCGTGCAACTCGCGGGCGTGCTGCAGCATGCCCTCCCGTCCGTCGGGCGCGATGATGCCGAGCTTCACATCGCGTGCGTCGTGGACGTGGTTCTCGTGCGAGTGGTTCATCGCGCCGGGATGGAACGCCGTGATCTGGTTGTCGTCGAGGTCGGTCGTGATGAAGGCCTGGGCAGTGAAGGTGTTGGGGATCCTGCGGATGTACTGCTGCGTCAGACGCAGCTTCTGCAGCCGGTAGTCGTACGGCAGGTAATCGTCGCCTACCGTGGCCATGATGAGGGGCTCCCCGCCCAGCATGTTGAGCGAATAGGCGATGTTGCCGGCGCACCCGCCGAACTCGCGCCGCATGTCCGGCACCAGGAACGCGACGTTCAGGATGTGCAACTGCTCGGGCAGGATATGGTGCTTGAAGCGGTCGCGGAACACCATGATCGTGTCGTAGGCGATCGAACCGCAGATCAGCGTGCGCATATTCCGCCCCGTGAGGTGGGGCGGAATTATAGCACCGCAGTCCCCCGCTCCTGCGCGCGCCGGCCGTCACTAAGATTTGAGTCCCGAATCCCGAGACCGGTCATTTCGAATCTCGCCATTAGTTTTGCTCGGCTAGCCGAGCAAAACTAGGAGCCACACCACCGGCACGTTGATCACCGCGAGCATCACCGCCGCGCTGCCCATGTCCTTGGCGCGCTTGGCGAGGACGTGGTCCTCGAGCGAGACGCGGTCGGTGACCGCTTCGATCGCGGTATTGAGGAGCTCGACGATCAGCACCAGCAGCACGCTCCCGATCATCGCCGCCTTTCCCGCCCCCGACGCTGGCGTGTAGAGGGCGATCGGGATCAGCACCAGTGCGAGCAGTACTTCCTGCCGGAAGGCATCCTCGTGGCCGAACGCGGCGGCGAGACCGTCGAGCGAATGCAGCAGCGCGTTCCAGATGCGCGCGAGACCGGCCTTGCTTTTGTGCGGACTCTTCATGGCTCATGCCGCCGTCGGACGGCGGGGTAAACGGTAATCGGTAAACGGTGAACGGTAAGTGCCGGCGGCGCCGTTGCTCTTTCCGTTCACTGTTCACCGTTCACTGTTCACCGGTTTCCAGGTGAGATCGGGCTCGCGCGCCGCTCTCACCTCGTCGAGCCGGCGAACCGGGGTCGCGTGCGGCGCCGTCTTCAACAGTTGCGGAACGCTCCGCGCCTCCCCGAGAATCTCCTTCATTGCGGCAACGAACGCATCGAGCGTCTGCTTGGATTCCGTCTCGGTGGGCTCGATCAACAGGCACTCCGGCACCAGCAGCGGGAAGTACGTCGTCGGGGCGTGAAAGCCCTTGTCGAGCAGGCGCTTCGCGACATCGAGTGCGGTGACGCCATTTTCTTCCTTGAGCCGCTTCAGGGTCACGATGAACTCGTGGCTCGCGCGCCGCAGCGGAAACGCGATCTCGAATCCCGCCTTCCTGAGCTCCGCCATGAGATAGTTGGCGTTGAGCGTGGAGAATTCCGCGACGCGCTTCATGCCTTCGGCGCCGAGCATGCGCATGTAGACATAGGCGCGCAGCAGCACGCCCGCATTGCCGAGCTGCGCGCCGAGGCGCCCGATGGAAAGCGGCCGGTCGGCTTCGCTGAGCAGCCGGTACTCGCCCTTCGACTCAGCAACCAGCGGCAACGGCAGGAACGGCGCGAGCCTGTCGTTGACCCCGACCGGACCGGCGCCGGGTCCGCCGCCCCCGTGCGGCGTCGAGAAAGTCTTGTGCAGGTTGATGTGGATCACGTCGAAGCCCATGTCGCCGGGCTTGACCTTGCCGAGTATGGCGTTGAGGTTCGCCCCGTCGTAGTAGAGCAGCCCGCCCGCCGCGTGCACCGCCTTCTCGATCTCGAGGATGTGGCGCTCGAATACGCCGAGCGTGGAGGGGTTGGTGAGCATCAGTCCCGCGGTGCGCGGACCGACGGCGACCTTGAGCGCGGCGGTATCCACGTTGCCGTCGGTGTCGGTCGCGATTTCGCGCACCGCGTAGCCGCACATGACAGCGGAAGCCGGGTTGGTGCCGTGGGCCGCGTCGGGCACGAGGATCTCGCGGCGCGCCGCGTCGCCGCGGGAATCGTGATAGGCGCGGATCATCGCGACGCCCGCGAACTCGCCCTGCGCGCCCGCCATCGGCGCGAGGCTGACCTGAGCCATGCCGCTCATCGCCCTGAGCATCTCCTGCAGCTCGAACAGGCATGCGAGAAACCCCTGCCCGGTGTCATCCGGTGCAGCGGGATGGCGCGCGAGGAACTGCGGCAGCATGGCGAGCGCGTTGCTCGCCCGCGGGTTGTATTTCATGGTGCACGAGCCGAGGGGATAGAAGTGGGTGTCGATCGAGTAGTTCTTATGCGACAGCCCCGTGTAATGCCGCACCACGTCGAGCTCGGACGCTTCCGGCAGCAGCGGCGGCTTTGTCCGAAGATAGCGCTCGGGAATCGCGCCCGCTGCACCCGGCGCGGCCGGCATCTGTCCGGAATTGCGCCTTCCTGGTCTGGACCGCTCGAAGATCAACATTCTGTTTGCCCCCTTTTCCTTGGCGTCCTTGGCGTCCTGGCGGCTAATTTCAGGTTTGCGGCTTGAGAGCGCACGCCGCGGGACGCGCGCGCCGGCCGATGATGCGCGCCACGTGCCCGGCGTAGAGCGCCAGGTCTTCCTCGTTCTTGGTCTCGGTCGCGCAGACGAGCAGCGCGTGGCCCAGCTCGGGATAGTCCCGCTTGAGATCGAGGCCGCCCAGTATCCCCTGCGCCTTCAGCGCCTGCAGCACGGGCGCGACCGGCGTGGGCAGACGCATCACCGCCTCGTGAAAGATCGCTCCGCTGAAGGCGCGCGTCACGCCGCGGATCGCTGCGAGTCGGGATGCGAGCATGAGGGTGTTGGCGTGGCACGCGCGCGCGACTTCCGCCAAACGCGCGGGGCCGAGCAGCGCCATGTGGATCGTCGCCGCCGTCACCATCAGGCCCTGGTTGGTGCAGATGTTGGAAGTCGCCTTCGAGCGCCGGATGTGCTGCTCGCGCGCCTGCAGCGTGAGCGTATAGCCCCGCCGGCCTTCGGCGTCCACCGTCGCGCCGACGATGCGCCCCGGCATCTGGCGCACGAGCTCCTTGCGGCAGGCCATGAAACCGCAATACGGACCGCCGCTCGCGAGCGGCACACCGAGCGGCTGGCCCTCGCCCACCGCGATATCGGCGCCGCGGCTGCCCCACTCGCCGGGGGGCTTGAGCAGCGCAAGCGCGACCGGGTTGACGAGCGCGACGGCGAGCGCCCCGCGGGCGTGCGCCCGATCGGTCAGCTCGTCCACCGGTTCCAGCACGCCGAAGAAATTCGGTTGCGGGACGACGAGCGCGGCGGCGGCGGCGCCTTCGAGCTTCGCGAGCGCCTCGGGCAGCGTGTGCCCCGCTTCCGTGCAATAAGGCAGCTCGACGAGCTCGATCCCCTGGTTGCGCACGATGGTTCGCACCACCCTGCGCCATACCGGGTGCACGGTCGCCGGCATCAGCACCCGTTTGGAAGACTTGTGCGCGCGCACCGCCATCAGCACCGCTTCGGCCAGCGCGGAAGCGCCGTCGTAAAGGCTGGCGTTGGCCACATCGAGCGCGGTGAGCGAGGCCATCATGGTCTGGTACTCGTAGAGCAGCTGCAGCGTGCCTTGGCTCGCTTCCGCCTGGTATGGCGTGTAGGCCGAGTAGAACTCCCCGCGGGTCGCGATCTGCCACACCGCGGCGGGGATGTGGTGCTCGTAGGCTCCGCCGCCCAGGAAGCTGAGCCACGTGCCGTCGCGCTCGGCGCGGCCGCGCATCAGCCGCGTGATCTCCATCTCGTTCAGCGCGGGCGGGATCCCCGCGAGCGCGCCGCCGCGCAGCTCGCGCGGGATCTCGTCGAAGAGCTCCTCGATCGAGGCGACCCCGATTGCGGCCAACATCGCGCGGATGTCCTGTTCGGTGTGCGGGATGAACGGCATAAGATCTCACCACAGGGACACAGAGGCACGGAGAAAATCCGTTCTTTCTTCGTTCCCTCTCGTGTTCTCTGTGCCTCTGTGGTTAATCAGTGCTTTTCCGATTCTGCGAGCTTCTGGTATGCCGCCGCATCGAGGAGCGCCGCGAGCTCCGCCGGTCTGTCGGGCTTGATGCGGAACATCCACGCCGCGTAGGGGTCCTGGTTGACCCGCTCCGGCTTGTCCGCGACTTCCTGGTTGGCGGCGACCACCTCGCCGGACAGCGGCGCATAAATGTCGGCCGCGGCCTTGACCGACTCGATCACGCCGCACTCCTCGCCCCGCTTCACCTGGCGGCCAACCTCCGGGTTCTGGATGAACACCACGTCGCCCAGCTGCTCCTGTGCGTGGAAGGTGACGCCGACGCTCACGGTGCCGTCGGCTTCGGTCTTCACCCATTCATGGCTCCTCGTGTATTTGAGGTTCTCCGGGATCATCATGATTTCCCTTTATTCACCACAGAGACACAGAGGCACGGAGAAAAACAAATCGAAATTCGATCTGTTTCAGTCCGAGGTTGTGCGCCTCCCTGTTTTGCTATTTCTCTGTGTCTCTGTGCCTCTGTGGTTCAAAATTTGACCAGGATTTTCCCGTGGCGGACGAAAGGCGGTTTGACCACCTTCGCGCGCAGCCAGTTCTCGCGCACCTCGACCGCAACTTCCTCGCCGGGGGCCGCTGCGCCCGGCAGGCGCGCGAGCGCAATCGATCGATTAAGCGTGGGCGAGAAACCGCCGCTCGTAATTTCCCCCGGGCCGGCGGTGCAGCGCACCCTCTGGCGGTTGCGCATCACGCCCTTGTCGAGCAGGGCGAGGCCGAGCAGCTGTCGCGTCGCGGGCTTCGCCTCGAGCGCCCGCCTGCCCACGAAATCGCGCCCGTCGCCGAGCGCAACCGTCCACGCGAGCCCCGATTCGAGCGGCGTGACGGTCTCGTCCATGTCCTGTCCGTAGAGGTTCATGCCGGCCTCCAGGCGCAACGTGTCGCGCGCGCCGAGCCCGGCCGGCGTGACGCCGCGTTCCTGCAGCGCGCGCCATAACCCGGCCGCACGCCCGGCCCGAAGCAGGATCTCGAATCCGTCTTCTCCCGTGTAACCGGTGCGCGCGACGAGCATTTCATCCACTTCCACAGCCTGGAAGTGAGCGAGCGGCTCGGTCGCGGCGCGCAGCGCCGGCAACGCGTCCCACGTTTTGTCGCGCGCGCGCGGGCCCTGCACCGCGATGATCGCGAGATCGCGGCGCGGCTCGATTGTGACCGCGACGGCGCGCCGATCGCGTTGCGCCAAGAGCCACGCGCAATCCTTCGCCGCCGTGCCCGCGTTCACCACCAGCCGGAAACGGTCCCCGCCGAGCCGGTACGCGATCAGGTCGTCGAGCACGCCGCCCGCATCGTTCAACAGGCACGAATAAAGCGCCTTGCCCGCGACCCCGAGCCTGGCAACGTCGTTCGCGAGCACCCGCTGCAGGAATGCGCTCGCGTCCCTCCCCCTTACGTCCACCGCCAGCATGTGCGAGACGTCGAACATGCCGGCGTCGCGCCGCACGCGGTGGTGCTCCTCGATCTGGGAGCCGTAGTGCAGCGGCATGTCCCAGCCCGCGAAATCCACCATCTTCGCGCCGAGCACGCGATGCGCGGCGTTGAGCGGCGTCGTGCGAAGCGCGGTTTGCGTCATCTCGTCCCACACGAACCTGTCTCAAAAACCCTCGAAACCAATTTAGCCGCAGATAAACGCCGATAAACGCAGATGAAAACCAGAAATCTAGCCACCGAGGACACAGAGTTCACAGAGAAAAGCAAGAAAACGAGACGAACTGATCTGCGCATTTCAGCTCTCTGTGTTCTCTGTGATCTCTGTGGCTGAAAAGTTCTTGAACTGATCGGCGTCCATCGGCGGTTTCAAGGCGTTCTTGAGTCAGGTTCACGACAGAATCAGGGCGCCGGCGCGGGCAGCAGGTCGAGACGGAAGCCGGCGGGATTCAGGTCGCCGGTGTCGAGATCGAGCCGGACGATGATCTCGGCGTTGGCGGGGATGCCGGCCCCGACTTTGCCGTCGCGATCCACGTACTCCGCGGGGAGAAAGATGCGGCGCGCCAGGGTGTGTTCCCTGGTATTCGTGAGCACCAGGTCGAGCGCCGGATAGGCGACGTCGTATCCGGCGTGGTTGCGCAGCGTCGCGGTGAGCTGGATCACGGACGGCCGGGCCGGATCGTTGATCTGCAGATCGGAAGCTTCGATCGCGATCAGCCTCGGGCGCTGCGGCGGCGATACCGTGCACTGCAGCAGCTCGCACATCCGCGCGAGATAGGGCTTCAGCCCGGGGTACTGCGTCGCGAGGTCGGCGCGATACACATAGGCGGCTTGTCCCGCGAGCGCGAGCACGAGCAACGCGCTGGCCGCCGCCCACCATCCTGCGGCGCGCCTTCGCGCGCGCGCCTGCTCGAGAAACAGCTGGTCGTCGAGCGAAAACTGCTCCGGTGCCGGGCCGTAGTCCCTCTCTTCGTCCCGGGTTTCGGCCGCGCGCGAGGGGGCGGCGGCCTCCGGGGCAGGCCCGACGGGCTCGAGCCGGAAGGTCGGCGCTTCCGGCGTGCCGCTCGCCTGCGGTGCGGCACCCGGCGCCGCTTCGGGCGCCACCTGCTCCGGCAGCGTCGCGAGCGTCTTGTAGCCGTCGAACACCGTCGTGCAGACGCCGCAGCGCACCTGGCCCTGACGCGCCTGCAGCTGCTGCCCCGTGACGCGGAACCGCGTGCCGCAGGACGGGCATTGCGTCACCATGCCGCTCATCGCTGGTGCCTCATCTGCGGATCCCCCTCAGCAGCACCCAACCTTCGTCCTCCTCGTCGGGCCCGATGTCGAACCATTCTCGGTAGGCGGCGCACACTTCGTCCCCCTGCCCCGCGAGCAGTCCCGCCAGCGCGAGCCGGCCGCGCGGCGCGGTGAGACGCGCGAGCAGCGGTGCGAGCACGATGAGCGGATGGGCGAGGATGTTGGCAACCACGATCTGTGCCGGCCGGCGGATGCTTGCGGCGGCGCGGTGGAAGCTTGCGTCGACCCGATTTTGCACAGCATTGCGGCGCGCCGCAAGGAGCGCCTGCTCGTCCACGTCCACACCGGCCGCGCTCGATGCGCCGAGCTTGAGCGCCGCGATGGCGAGAATGCCGGAGCCACAGCCGAAATCGACCACTGATTCGCCCCCCCGCAGCACGCGCTCGAGCCAGCGCACGCACAACCGGGTCGTGGGATGGCTGCCGGTGCCGCAAGCGAGACCGGGATCGAGCACGATGTTGATCGCCCGCGGATCGGGCGCTCGGTGCCAGCTCGGCACGATCCACAGGCGCGAGGAAATTCTGATGGGGGCGAACTGGGACTGGGTTGCGCGCACCCAGTCCTGCTCCGCGACGCGCGCGACGCAGCGCGGCGGCGGCTGGATTCCGACGCGCGCGCACGCGGCTGCAAGGAGCGCCGCGGTATCGGTGTCCTCCCCGATGAGGGCGCTCACCCGGCTGCGCCGCCAGGCGCGCGGCCGCCCGCTCCCGGGCTCGGCGAACAACGCCCGCTCGGCCGGGCTGCCGGCGTCCGCGTCCGCCACGTCCACGCTCGCCGCGCCGGCTTGCAGCAGCGCATCGCTCAAGGCCTCGACGAAACGCTCCTCGATCTCGACCGAGAGGGAAAGCCAGGCCATGAAGGCAGGATTCAGGATTCAGGGATCAGGATTCAGAGTCCATGAACGCGGCGCGCGGATGAGGTTGTCCGCTGAATCCTGGATCCCGGATCCTGGATCCCGTCCTTTCACTCTTCACGCGCCATCTTGGCGAGCTTTTCCTCGAGGTAATGGATGCTCGCGCCGCCGCGCAGGAACGCGACATCGTGCAGCAGCTCCTGGTGCAGCGGAATGTTGGTCTTGATGCCCTCGATCACGGTTTCCGAGAGCGCGATGTCGGGCCGCGCGATCGCCTGCTCGCGGGTGTCGCCGTAGGCGATAATCTTGCCAAGCAGCGAGTCGTAATGCGGCGGCACGAAGTAGCCGTTGTAGGCGTGGGAGTCCACCCGGATCCCGGGCCCGCCCGGCATGTGATACGAAGTGATTCGGCCCGGCGAGGGAGTGAACTTGTAGGGGTCCTCGGCGTTGATGCGGCACTCGATGGCGTGCCCGCGGAACGCCACGTCGCGCTGCTTGAGCGGCAGTTTTTCGCCCGCCGCGATGCGGATTTGCAGCTGCACGATGTCGAGGCCGGTGATCATTTCGGTCACGGGGTGCTCGACCTGCAACCGGGTGTTGATCTCGATGAAGTAGAACTCGCCGTTCCCGTGGAGGAACTCGAAGGTGGCCGCCCCCTCGTAGCCGAGCTTGCGGCATGCATCCGCGCAGCGCTCGGCGATGCGGAAGCGGCTGCGCTGGTTCAGGTGCACCGCGGGCGCTTCCTCGATCACTTTCTGGTGCCGCCGCTGCATCGAGCAGTCGCGCTCGCCGAGATGGATCGCGTTGCGGAACTTGTCGGCCAGCACCTGGAACTCGATGTGGCGCGGGTTTTCCAGGTACTTCTCGAGGTAGACCGTGGGATTGCCGAACGCGGCCTGCGCCTCCGCCCGGGTCATCTGAACCGCCGTGAGCAGTGCCGCCTCCGTATGCACCACCCGCATGCCGCGCCCGCCGCCGCCGCCCGCGGCCTTGATGATCACGGGGTAGCCGATCGAGCGCGCGATCTTCATCACTGCGTTTGCTTCTTCCGGCAGCGCCTCGTCTATGCCCGGCACCACCGGCAGCCCGGCTTTCTTCATCGTGTTCTTGGCGCTCACCTTGTCGCCCAGCAACCGGATCGTCTCGGCTTTCGGGCCGATGAACACGAAACCGCTCTGCTCGACGCGCTCGGCAAAGTCGGCGTTTTCCGCGAGAAAACCCCACCCGGGATGGATCGCCTCGGCGTCCGTCACTTCGGCGGCACTGATGATGGCGGGAATGTTGAGGTAGCTGCTGGCCGAGGGCGGGGGCCCGATGCAAACCGACTCGTCGGCGAGCTTGACGTACTTGGCGTCACGGTCGGCTTCGGAGTGCACGACCACGGTCTTGATGCCGAGCTCGCGGCACGCGCGCTGGATGCGCAAGGCCACTTCACCGCGGTTGGCGATCAGAATTTTCTCAAACATGCTTCACCACAGAGACACAGAGGCACAGAGCGATCCCAACTTACTTACAGGAAACCCGGCTCGACGGTAGACAAAGCAACTGAACGCGGGACGACTGCTCAGGAGTTCGTAGGCCAATCGTGGAACTCTGTGTCTCTGTGCCTCTGTGGTTAAGGTATTCACCCGAGGATAAACAGCGGCTCGCCGTATTCCACCGGCTGGCCGTTCTCCACCAGGATCGCCTTGACCACGCCGTCGCGGTCGGCTTCGATCTCGTTCAGAAGCTTCATCGCCTCGATCATGCACAGGGTCTCGCCTGCCTTGACCGACTGGCCCGCCTCCACGAAGGGCTTCGCCCCGGGAGCGGAGCAACGGTAGAAGGTGCCGACCATCGGCGAGCGGATGACGTGCCCTTCGGGCAGCGCCGCCTCGCCTTCGGAGGGGGCGTCGGGAGCCCCCGGCGCCGTCGCAGCCGGGCTCCCCGGCGCCAAGGTCACCACTTGGGTAGGAGACACCGCGTGGGACGCCGCTGCCGCGGGCACGCCGCGGCTGATTCGCACCTTCTCCTCGCCCTCGGTGATCTCGAGCTCCGCGATGCCTGACTGCTGCACGAGATCGATCAGCGACTTGAGCTTGCGAAGATCCATAGCTCGGAGCCCTTACTGCTTCCCCGAGTACTCCAGGGCGAACTCAAGAGCAAGTTCATAGCCCCGGGCGCCGAGCCCGCTGATGATCCCGACCGCGAGGTCGGTGAAATACGATTCCCGCCGGAAGGACTCGCGCGCGAACACGTTGGACAGGTGCACCTCGACGAATGGAATGCCCACCGCCGCCAGCGCGTCGCGCATGGCGACGCTCGTGTGGGTGTAGGCCGCCGGGTTGATGATGATGAAGTCCACCCCCTCCGCGCGGGCCTGCTGGATGCGCTCGACCAGCTCGGCTTCGGAATTGCTCTGGTAGGCGGCGAGGCGTGCCCTTCCTTCCCCGGCGCGCTTGACCAGCCGGGTGTTAATCGCCTCGAGGGTGTCCCTGCCGTAAAACTCCGTCTCCCGCGATCCGAGCAGATTCAAGTTGGGGCCGTTGATGACCAGTATGTTTTTAGCGCCGGCCATAGAGGGGTGCGACATGGATCACGGTCCATTACCTCCCAGCAGGCCAGGACTGTGTATTGCAGAACGAAGCCGCCAAGTTACCGCAGGTTAGCCGATTTTGTCCAGAAATTTGCCGAAGTTGCCAGCGGATTCACCCGAAATTCCTCGAAAAATCAGCGAGGTCTTGACCGCGGCGCCGGGCGTGTACTCATTCGGTCTTTCGACCAAATTGGCCAAACACTGCCCGTTACCCTCGGGTCACGAAGGGGAGGTGCACCCCAATCTCCGCTATTCACGTACGACGAGGATACCGAATGTTACGGTGAGTTAGCGAATGATAGGCTCAAAGTAGCGGGTGCATGACGTTGTAAAGACGCGCCTCCTTGAGGCCACCCAGCTCGCGGCTGGCGATGTTGCCGGCTCGGTCGATCACCAGCGTATAGGGAAGCACCCCGGCGCGGTTGCCGACGAGCCGGACCAGCTCCAGGGTCTCCAGCCCTCCCAGGAGCACCGGGTAGTTGATCTGAAATTCGCGGGCGAAGTCGGCCACCTTGTCCGGCTGGTCGATCGCGACGCCGACGAACTGCAGCCCCTGGGCGCCGTAGCGCTCCTGCATCCGGACGAATACGGGGATTTCTTCGCGGCAGGGGGCGCACCAAGTGGCCCAGAAATTCACTACCAGCACCCGCCCGCGCCACGGCTCGAGCGTCCGGGCGCCGCCCTGGAGGTCGGCGAGCCGCGTGGAGAACACCGCCTTGGCGACCGCCTCGGGCATGTCCGGCGCCCGACCGGCCGCGTCCCGCCTGAGCCACCACCGGCTCACCGCGTAGCCCCCGGCCCCGGACGCGACGGCGACCACGGCCAGGAGCGCGACCGCGCGCCGCTTGCTCACTGGAAGTTCAGCGCCTGATCTAGCGCCGCGGCGAACCGGTCGGCGGGCTGGAACCCGATCACGCGCAGACCTTGGATCTCGCGGCCGGCGCGATCGAAGAAGATGATGCCCGGCGGCCCGAAGAGGCGAAAGCGCTTGAGCAGCGCGGCATGCTCGGCGTTGTTGGCGGTCACATCGGCCTGCAGCAACACCATTTCGCGCAGGCGCCCCTGCACGCGCGCGTCGCTGAAGGTGTAGCGCTCCATTTCCTTGCATGACACGCACCAGTCGGCATAGAAATCGAGCATTACCGGCCGGCCCGCCGCGGCCTGGATGCGCGCCTCCAGCTCGGCGAGATTGCTGACCCGCTGAAACGGCGTGGCGGCGGCCTCACCACCGCCGCCCAGCCGCAGCCCGGAGAGCGGTTGCAGTACATCGCGGCTGCCGGAGAGTGCCCCGATCAGGAACACGACGCCGGCCACCAGCGCGATGACGCCGATCCCTTTGCTGAACCTTTGAAACCCATGCGCGTGGGCCGGCAGGGGGTCGATCGCGTGCAGGTAGATCGCCGCCACGATGAGCAGCGCCGCCCACGCCAGCATCTGCGCCGCCACCGGCGCGAATGGGGAAACGAGATAGATCGCCACGCCGAGCAGCATCACGCCGAAGAAGCGCATCACGGTATCCATCCACGGCCCGGCCTTGGGCAGCAGCGCGCCCGCGGAAGCGCCGACCACGAGCAGCGGCGCGCCCATGCCGAGCGCCATCGCGAACAGCGCACCGCCCCCCAGCACCACGTCGCGGCTCTGGCTGATGTAGAGCAGCGCGCCGGCGAGCGGCGCCGCCACGCACGGACCCACGATCAGCGCCGACAGCACGCCGGTGACGAAGACACCCGCAGCGTGGCCGCCCTTGATGTGTCCGCTCGCCTCGGCGATTTTCGACTGCAACGCGACCGGCAACTGTAGGTCGTAGAAGCCGAACATGGCGAGCGCGAGCGCCACGAACACCGCAGCGAATCCTCCCAGCACCCAGGGACTCTGCAGCGCGGCCGAGAGCATCGCGCCCGACAATCCCGCCGCGACGCCCGCGACGGCGTAGGTGACCGCCATGCCGAGCACGTAAGCCGATGCGAGCAGGAAACCGCGCGTCTTGGTGACGCGGGCGCCCCCGCCCGCGATGACACCCGAGAGGATCGGCACCATGGGAAGCACGCATGGAGTGAACGAGAGCAACAACCCGAAGCCGAAGAAGCTCGCCACCACCAGCCAGAACCCGCTCGCGAACAACGCGGCGATGCGCGTATCGTCGGCAGCAGGGGCGGCGCCGCCGAAGAGCCACGGCGCGTCGCTTTGCGCCGCGCCGGTGGTGAGCGCGGCGAGCCTGAGCTCGGCCTTCTGCTCCTGGGGCGTGTAGCACACGCCGACATCCGCGCAGCCCTGCGAGATCGCGGTGAGAGTGAGCGCGGCCACGGTTGCGCCGTCGAGCTCGAACGGCACGACGATCCGGACAGCGCCGCGGTAGGTTTCCGATTCGCCGAAAAACTCGTCGCGCCTAATTTTCCCGGGCGGCAGTTGCGGGACGCCGAGCTTCACACCTTCCGGCGCCACGGAGAAGCGGAACTTGTCGCGGTACAGGTAGTAGCCGGGCGCGATCCGGTAGCCCACCTCGATCGAGCGCGCGTCTTTCAGGCGCGCGGCAAACTGAAACGCCTTCTCCGGCTCGAGAAGATCCGGCTCAGCGCCCCGGGCGAGCGATGACAGGATCAGCAGGAAAGCTAGAACAAGACCCGAGATTTTCATCCGCGTTTATCCCGTTCCAATGTCCGTTTTCCGGGCGTGTCGCGGACCATTAATCATCCGGAGCTGGTGGATGTCATTGGAACGGGATTTATCTGCGTTTATGCCGTTACAACCACCAGGAGGTCAGGACCGCGCACCTTGATTCTCTGCACCTGACATAGCGATCGAGTCACGGAAGCACAGGTTGTAACGGCATTTATCTGCGGCCAGATCTTGTTCGTTGTTTTGCTAGCCGATGGAGATCGTGGTTTCCCCGCTCACCCATTCCAGGTACTCGGTGAAACCGCGCACGATTGGGACAGCGATGATTTCCGGAAGTTCATAGGGGTGAAGCTCGCCGATCGCCGCCTCCACCTCGGAGTAGAGCGACGCCCGCGTCTTGATCAGGACCGGCACTTCGGTGGCGTTCTCGACGGCTCCCTTCCAGCGGTAAACCGAGGTGCAATCCGCGAGCACGTTCACGCATGCCGCCAGCCTGCGCGCGATGAGTTCCTGCGCGAGCTCGAGCGCCGCGGCGCGGTCGGGAAAATTCGTGAGCACGATGATCGCTTCATCCATTTCCCATTTCCTATTCCCTATCCATGAGCCTTTGCGCGCGCGCCGCGGCGATGCCGTGGCGCACGGTGGGATAGCGGAGCCTGAAGCGCAGCTCCCGCTTCAGGCGGCGATTGGCAAGGCGGCGCGACTCGTCCATGAACGAAAGCAGGCTGGGCGGGACCGCTCCACCGGCTTCCGCGCGGGGGATGCGCGCCGGCTTCGGCAGCCCGAAATGCTCGGCAATCAAGTCAAAATAGTCGCCCATGCGGATCGGCGCGTCATCGGCCGCGTTGTACATGCGGCCGGGACCGGCGCGATACAGCGCAGCAACCACGACGCGCGCAAGGTCTTCGGCGTGGACATGGTTGACGTAGGCGTCCTCCTCGGGCGCGAGCGCCGGCGTGCCGCGCGCCAGGCGCGCGAGCGGCAGGCGGTCCGCGGCATAGATCCCGGGCACGCGCAGGATCGCGACGCGCACGCCGCTGCGCCGCCCCCATTCGCGCAGCTGCCGCTCGGCGTCCGCGCGGCGCCGCGCGCGCTCGGTCTGCGGGCGCAGCGGCCGCGTCTCGGCCACGATCTCCCCGCCGCAGTCGCCGTAGACGCCGCTCGTGCTGATGTAGACCATTTGCTATGGTAGACTGCTGCCCCTTGCGAGCGCCGCGATCAGATGGGCGGTACGCGTGTCGCGAAGGCCACGGTCGGGCGGCGGCGCAAAATG
>JACPEF010000075.1 GCA_016183675.1 Betaproteobacteria bacterium | reverse complement strand
TGGTTGATGAGCTCGACGACTTCCTTGTTCACCTGGCCGCCGAGCACCATCTCGACCACGTCCATGGTCTCGGCGTCGGTGACGCGCATGCCCTGCACGAAGGTGCCCTTCATGCCCAGGCGCGCGAGCACGCTCTCGATCTGCGGGCCGCCGCCGTGCACCACCACCGGGTTCATCCCGACGAGCTTGAGCAGCACGACGTCGCGCGCGAAGCTCTTCTTGAGCTTGTCGTCGGTCATCGCGTTTCCGCCGTACTTGACGACGATCGTCTTGCCGTGGAAGCGCTGGATGTAAGGCAGCGCTTCGGCGAGGATCTTCGCTCTGTCTGCGGCGGTGGTGCCGGTAAGTGCCATGTGGGCAGCGGATCGTGACGTCGGCGGCTGCCTATTCTACGGCAAAAAAACGGCAGCTCTTTCGAACTGCCGTTTTTTTTGTACGCCCCTTCAACGTCCGATTTCGACCGTACTGATTCGCACGGTTAAGAAAACGGCGGCTCAGGCCGCCGTTTTCTTCGTCCACCGCCTAGCAGCCTGTCGGACTTAACGCTGCGACAGGCTGCTAAACGCAAAACCGCCTGAAGATCCGGTATGGTATGAGAGATTGTGGAACCAAGCCCTTTGGGTCCACGATTCGCGAACGAAGGTGAGGTGGGGTTCACGTTTCCATGACCCTTTTTCGTCGCGTTCCAGCAGGCGGTTTTGCCTAAGGAGTTTGTTGGCCCTAAGTCCGACAAACTCCTAGCCGAGCGTGAACGCGCGATACAGCTTGCCGTAGTGCCGCTCCGAGCGCAGCACCTGCCCGCCGTTCTTCACGTCCTATCGGTTTTCAAGGGCGGCGGCCGGCGCCCGCCCGGAAAAGGCTACAACTGATTGATTTCCCTGTGGCTCTGACGCTCAGCGCGTGAGTCAGTGGTGGTGCGACCGGGTGGCGGTGGCACTGCGCGCCTCGGCCTCGATGGTGAACACCGCGCGGCTGAAGTCCGCGCGCTGGATGATGAGCGTAAGCGGCACTTTCTCTCCCGCTTTGAGCGGTCGCTTGAGATCGTCGAGCATCACGTGCAACCCGCCGGGCGCAATCTTCACCGGCTTGCCCGCGGGCAGCTCGATTGTTCCGACCGGACGCATTTTCATGACACCGTCGTCCGTCGTGACGGCGTGCAGCTCGACGCGTCCGGCCACCGGGCTTGCGACCGAAATCAGCGCGAGAGCGGTTGGGCTCGTGAGCTCCATATAGGCGCTGGCGACACTCTGTCCGGGTGCCGGCACCCGCACCCAGGCGTCCTTCACGCTGACGGGCTGCGCCGCGTGCGCTGCGCTGGCGAGGGCCAGCGCGCCGGCGAAAAGCGCGGCGATCCCTACCGCTTGCGCGCCCGGCTCCGAGCTGCTCATCATCCGCTCCGGCAAAGCGCGCATTGTTCCATTCGCGGCGGCAGCGGGGCAAGCATGCTTTGCTATAATCGCCGCAAGCCATGCACCGCCCGCTTCTCGTTTCGCTGCTGCTCGCTCTTTCCCCCGCGCTCCTCGCCCAGCAACCCGCATTTCCGATCCCGCCCGCGATCGCGGCCAGGGCCTATCAGCTGCTCGACTTCAACAGCGAGCAGCCGCTGGCATCGCACAACCCGCAGCAACGGGTGGAGCCCGCCTCGCTCACGAAGCTGATGACGGCCTACATCACGTTCACGGCGCTCAAGCAGAAGCTGATCCGGCCGGAACAGGTGGTGCCGGTTTCGGAAAGCGCGCGGCGCGCGGAAGGCTCCCGCATGTTCATCGAGCCGGCAAGGCCGGTCACGGTGGAAGAGCTCATCCGCGGCATGATCGTGCAGTCCGCCAACGACGCGTGCATCGCGCTCGCGGAGGCGGTCGCCGGCAACGAGGAGGCGTTCGTGCAGCAGATGAACCGCGAGGCGCAGCGGCTCGGCCTGAAGAACACGCATTTCGTGAATTCGACCGGCCTGCCGCATCCGCAGCACTACTCCACGGCGCAGGACCTCGCGCTGCTCGCGGCGGCGCTCATCCGCGATTTCCCCCAGCACTATCCGCTCTACTCGGAGAAGGAATACCGCTACAACAGCATCACGCAGGCCAACCGCAACCGGCTGCTGTGGACCGATCCGACCGTGGACGGGATGAAGACCGGCTACACCGAGAACGCCGGCTATTGCCTGATCACCTCCGCCAGGCGGGGCGAGCGCCGCCTGATCTCGGTGGTGCTCGGCGCGGCGAGCGAGGCGGGGCGGGCGGCCGAGAGCCAGAAGCTGCTCAACTTCGGCTTCCGGTCCTACGACGGCGTGCGTCTCTACTCGAAACACCAGCCCGTGGCGACGCTGCAGGTGTTCAAGGGCTCCGCGAACAGCGTCAAGGCGGGGTTCCTCACCGATCTGCACCTGGCGCTGCCCAAGGGCCAGAGCGAGAAGCTGGGCGCCACCATCGAGAGCCTGCAACCGCTGCTCGCGCCGATCAGCGTCGGGCAGCGCGTCGGCACGATGCTGCTCGTGCTCGACGGCAAGCCGTTCCGCGAGCTGCCCGTTGTGGCGCTGGAGAATGTGCCGATGGCGGGCATCTTCGGGCGCGGCTGGGACACGCTGCGCCTGCTGTTCCGATAAAACGCCGCTTGAGAGCGGCGTTTTATAACGTGTAGACTAACCGCGATCGAAACGACACGGGTCACAGCCATCTCATCACCTGCAAGCTCCACATGAGCGATATCGCCTATCTCAATGGAGAGTTCCTACCGCTTGATCAAGCACGCGTTTCAGTGCTTGATCGCGGTTTCATTTTCGGGGACGGCGTCTATGAAGTGATCCCGGTTTACTCCCGGCGCCCCTTTCGCCTGCCGGAACACCTCGCGCGCCTGCGGCGCAGCCTGAATGCCATACGCCTCGCCAATCCCTTGGCGGACGCGGAATGGACCAGGCTGATCCACGACCTGATTGCCCGCAACGGGGGTGAGGACCAGTCGATTTACCTGCAGGTGACGCGCGGCGTGGCCAAGCGCGATCACGCTTTCCCGGCGGATGCCAAGCCGACCGTTTTCATGATGGCGAGCCCGCTCGTGGCCCCCTCCCGGGAGCTCATCGAAAAGGGCGCCTCCGCTATCACGGCCACCGACTTCCGCTGGCTGCGCTGCGACGTAAAAGCTACCTCGCTGCTGGCGAACTGCCTGCTGCGCCAGCACGCGCTCGATGCAGGGGCGGATGAAGTGGTGATGTTCCGCGACGGCAGTCTCACCGAGGGCTCGGCGAGCAACGTGTTCGTGGTGAAGCGGGGAGTCCTGCTCGCCCCGCCGAAGAACCAGCTGGTGCTTCCCGGCATCACCTATGACGTGGTGCTGGAGCTCGCCGCCGCCAAGAACGTGCCGAGCGAAGTGCGCAAGATACCCGAGGACGAGGTGCGCAACGCCGACGAGCTGTGGCTCAGCTCATCGTCCAAGGAAGTGCTCGCCATCACCACGCTCGACGGAAGGCCGGTGGGCAGCGGCAGGCCGGGCGCGGTGTTCAAGCTGATCCACCAGGCCTTCCAGGATTTCAAGCGCAAGGTGATGCGCCAAGCTGCATGATCGATCCGCCGCTGCTGGAGTATCCCTGCGAGTTCCCGATCAAGATCCTGGGTCACACGCAGGCGGGCTTCGCGCAGACCGTGCTCGAAATCGTGCGGCGCCACGCGCCTGACTTCGACGGCGCCACCATGGAAATGAAATCGAGCAAGCGCGGGAAGTATCTCAGCGTGACCTGCGTGGTCCGCGCCACTTCGCGCGAACAGCTCGACGGCCTCTACCAGGAGCTGTGCGACCACCCGATGGTGGTGATGGTTCTTTGATCAACCCTTGGGTTTCGCCAGGAACTGCACGTTGCGGATCACGTCCGCCGCGGTATAGCGGCCGATCGGCCCGGTCGCGTAGACGGCGTGGGCGAGCGTCCCGTCCGGCCGGAACAGGAAACCCGTTGCCTGCAGGATCTTGCGCTGTCCGAGCTGGTTGAGCTCGGGCAGCTTCTGCTGGAAGTCAGCGAACTGCTGACGGCAGTACGGTCACCAGTGACCGCGGTAGATGAGCAGCGTGCCCCAGCTCCCCGCCCAGGCGGCGGGGAGCTTCAACCGCGATCCGTCGAGCAGCCGGAACTCGATGTCGGGAAAGCGGCTGCCCGAATCAAGTTTGGTGGTCTGCGCTTGCGCCATTGTGCTTTCCTTCCTGCGCGATCATCTCTTCGGCGGCACCTGCTTCTTCTTCAGCTTGCGCGGACGCGTCTTGCCGTAGCTGCCGCGGAAGAGCTTGCCGCGGCGCGAGCGATGGTCACCCTTACCCATGTCCTTGCTCCCGATCAGTCAACAAAACCGCGCAATTGTACACGCTCACCTGCGCTTGCGGATGGTTTGCAGCTCGTTCGCGTAGACCTTGCTCAGATCCGCTTGCGGGCCCTTTAACTGTTCCGGCATGCGCTCGCACTGGCCGCGCAGCTCCTCGGAGCCGAGACCGAAAAGGATCTCCTTGTACTCCTGCCGCTCCTCGAGGATCGTGCCCTCGTATTTGCCCAGGTTGCGGGTGTACTCCCGCTCGTCCTTCGACGCGAGGCGTATCATCGCCGTGACGCGGCGCTGCAGCTCCTGCACCAGCGGCTGGTGCTGCGCCTGCCAGGCGGCGAACGCCCTGTCGTTCGCGGCGCGCATCGCGGGCGCGGCGGCGTCACACGCCTCCTTCATCGCGAGCATCCGCTGGTAGGCGCCGTAGACGCGCCCGAGGTCGGTGGCGTAGTCGCCAGACGATTCCTGCGCGGCGAGCACGGCGCACGCGAGCCCCACGGCGGCGACGAACGAAACGGCGGCGATACGGGTCAATATCATATGCGCTGAGCGAGCAAACAGGCCGGTTTGCGCCTAGAGCCTCTAACACAATGAAACGCGCGTGCGGTGCGAGCCAGAATTGGCGATGGCGCGAAGCGAGGCGCAGCCAATATGTCGATATTGGCAAGCCGAGTGACAAAGCCAGCGGCGATTCTGGCCGCAACCCCTTGGGGCTGGCGCGGTTTTGGCCGGTGGCATTACCCCTGGCGCTTCCCAGACACCCGTTGGCGCTTAAACGGTATTGCCTACGTAGCCAAAACCGTGACAGCGCAGCGTGTGTTTCATTGTGTTAGAGGCTCTTAGGTTGCGGCATTTTGCTACCGTTCTTATCATTTCACAATCGAACACCCGCTGCAGAAAGATGTCCGTGACTTCCATCGCAGCCGGTAGCTCCGCCGCCGTGCGCGTGCGCGCGCCCGAAGTGCGCGTGCGGCGCCTCGGCTCTGTCGAATACGAGCCGACCTGGCGCGCGATGCAGGAGTTCACCGCCACCCGCACCGCGGCGACCGCGGACGAACTGTGGCTGCTCGAGCATCCCCCGGTGTACACGCTGGGCGTCGCTGGTCGCGCTGCGCACCTGCCGCGCGCCGAAAACGGGATTCGCGTGATCAAGGTGGATCGCGGCGGCCAGATCACCTATCACGGGCCCGGGCAGATCGTGCTCTATACTCTTCTCGACATGAAGCGCCGCGGCCTCACGGTGCGGCCGCTGGTCCGGAAGATGGAGCAGGCCGTGATGGACTTGCTCGCCGCCTACGGGATCGTCGCCGAGGGACGGGCCGAGGCGCCGGGGGTGTACGTGAACGGCGCGAAGATCACCGCGCTCGGCCTGCGCATCCGGAACGGCTGCTGTTATCACGGGCTCGCCTTCAACGCCGACATGGACCTCTCCCCGTTCCACGCGATAGACCCCTGCGGGTATTCGGGGCTGGCCGTGACGCAGGCGCTCGATCTCGGCATCACCGATGCGCCGGAACTTCTGGGCGAGAAGCTCGCCGCACACATGTTGAAAAGGCTCTCATGAGCGAAACGGGCGTCAAGGAAAAAGGGAGGGCGAAAACCGCGCGCATCCCGATCAAGGTGGTGGCGGGCGCGCCGCTCCCGAAGCCCGACTGGATCCGCGTGCGCCTCGGCAACAGCCAGCGCTTCCACGAGATCAAGCAAGTCCTGCGCGAGCACCGGCTGCACACCGTGTGCGAGGAAGCCACCTGCCCCAACATCGGCGAGTGCTTCGGCAAGGGCACGGCCACCTTCATGATCCTCGGCGATCTCTGCACGCGCCGCTGCCCGTTCTGCGACGTCGCGCACGGCAGGCCGCTGCCGCCTGATCCCGAGGAGCCGGTCAACCTCGCGCGCACCATCGCGGCGCTGAAGCTGCGCTACGTGGTGATCACAAGCGTTGACCGCGACGACCTGCACGATGGCGGCGCGCGGCATTTCGCCGATTGCATCCGCGCCGTTCGCGAGCTCTCATCGGCGACGCGCATCGAGGTGCTGGTCCCGGATTTCCGCGGACGGCTCGAGATCGCGCTCGACATCCTGTCCGAATCGCCGCCCGACGTCATGAACCACAACCTGGAGACCGTACCGCGCCTATACAAGCAGGCGCGCCCCGGTGCCGACTACCGGAACTCGCTGAAGCTCCTCAAGGACTTCAAAGCGCGTTTCCCGCACATTCCAACCAAATCCGGCCTCATGGTGGGCCTGGGCGAAACCGATGAGGAAATCCTCGGGGTGATGCAGGATCTGCGCGCGCACGAGGTGGAGATGCTCACCATCGGCCAGTACCTGCGGCCTTCGGCCCACCACCTGCCGGTCGCGCGTTACGCCGAGCCCGCGGTGTTCGACGAGTTCGCGCGCCGGGCCAGCGAGATGGGCTTCATGCACGCCGCGTGCGGGCCGCTGGTGCGATCCTCCTACCACGCCGACGAGCAGGCGCGCGAGGCGGGCGTCGCGTAACGGATTTTCACCACAGAGACACAGAGATCACGGAGAAGGCACAGAGGCTACCGATATGAGCCGGCGCCAAACTCTGTGTGCTCTGTGCCTCTGTGGTTAAGGGTTGAATCGATCCGCGGACGCGCCCCGCGCGCTGAGGAGAACGGCATGCGCAAGGACAACCCTTTGTTCCCCGCCCGGCTGCATCACCTGTGCCTGTCGGCCCGCGACCTGGGCGCGATGACCGGTTTTTACCGCGACGGGCTGGGGCTCGAACCGGCCCCGCTTCCCGGACGCGGCCGGCTCATGCGCGGCGGAGAGCGCATGCTCGTGCTCGAACCCGGGGAAAAACGGCAGCTGGTCTATTCCGCGTATGCCCTCGCCGACGAGCAGCGGCTCGTGCGGCTGCGCGAGCAGCTGGCCGGGCGGGGAATCCGCGCCGGCGCCTCGCCTTCGCCGCTATTCCGCGAGGGCGCCTTCTCGGTGAGCGACCCCGACGGCGGGCTCGTCGTGTTCGGCGTGCCCGCGAAGCCGGGCGCATCGTCCGACCGCCTCCCGGGACGACTGCAGCACGTCGTGAGGCAGAGCGCGCAGATTGACCGGATCGCGGCGTTCTACCGCGACGGGCTCGGGTTCAGGCTGTCGGACGTCGTGCACAAGGCGCCCGGCTCCGCGACCGCGTGCTTCCTGCGCTCCGATCCCGAGCACCACAGCTTCGCGGTGTTCCACGCGCGGGAGCCGGCGTTTGACCACTTCAGCCTGGAATCGAGCGGCTGGAACGACCTGCGCGACTGGGCCGATCACTTCGCGCGCCTCAGCGTACCGATCTTCTGGGGACCGGGCCGCCACGGCCCGGGCAACAATCTCTTCTTCATGGTCCGCGACCCCGAGGGCAACGCGGTGGAGATCTCCGCCGAGATCGAGCGCATCCCTGACGGCCGCCCCGCCGGGGATTGGCCCCACAACGAGCGCACGCTCAACCAGTGGAGCGGCTCGTGGATTCGGAGCTAGGCGAAGCGGGGGGTCAGGCCATGCGCCATATTGCGAGTTTGCTCGCCTGGCTTGTCATCAGCGCACCGCTTGCAGCGGCGGGGCTTGACGGTATCAGTAATGCCGATGCCGTAAGCGGACTGAAGCAGGCGCTCAACGACGGCTCGATCGCCGCGGTCGCCAGGCTCGGCGTCGAAAACGGCTATTTCGGCAACCCGCAGGTGAAGATTCCCCTGCCGCCCTCGCTGAAGCGCGTCGAAGGCGCGATGCGCGCGATCGGCATGAGAAAACAAGCCGACGAGCTGGTGCTCGCGATGAACCGCGCCGCGGAGCAGGCGGTGCCGGAAGCGAAGCGGCTGCTCACGGACGCGGTGAAGAAGATGAGCGTGCAGGACGCCAAGAAGATCCTGACCGGCGGCGACACCGCGGGGACCGAGTACTTCAAGCGCACCACCGAAAAACAGCTCACCGAACGCTTCCTGCCGATCGTGAAGAAGGCGACCGACCGCGTCGGGCTCGCGCAGCAGTACAACTAGCTCGCGGGACAGGGCGCGCAACTCGGGCTCATCAAGGAAGACCAGGCCACCAT
>JACPEF010000068.1 GCA_016183675.1 Betaproteobacteria bacterium | reverse complement strand
GGTGCCGGCGAGATCGTTCTCGTGCACGAACGGCGTGCCGAAGGCGCGCGCGAGGGCGAGGCTCTTCTTCTTCACGTCGTCCGCCGCCCGCGCGTTGTAGTCCGTTCGCGCCTGAAGCCGGCCGCCGCTGCCGCCGGAATGAAAGTCGATCAGCGCGTGCGCGTGATGGATCACGTTCTCGGTAATCGCCGCGGCGATCATCTGCGTCGTGTTGCCGCGCGCGTCGCCGGGAAAGACTTCGTGCAGGTCGGTCCTGCCGTGCTGCTCGGGCGAGAGCCGCCCGAACGCAGCAGTCGCGAGCGGATTGGCGACCGAGATGATCGCGAGCCTGCCTTTGAGCCGCGCGGTCTCGAGCCCGCCGATCAGCTGGCGGATCGCGGTCGTGGGCAGGAACTCGTCACCGTGCACGTTGGTGATGATTCCGAGCGTCGGGCCCTCCCGGCGGCCGGTCACGACATGCAGCGGCAGCGCGAGCATGGCGCCGTTCAGCATCGTCGTCACTTCGATGCGGGTGAACCAGCGGCCCTCTTTCTGCCCGGCCCACAGCGGTTTGTTAGTGCTCATATCGAATCACGCCACAGAGGACACAGAGGTCACAGAGCGTGATCCGCGATGCGCGATCCGCGATGGACAACGGGCGTTCGTATCCCGCATCCCACATCCCGCATCCCGAATCCTGAATTCTCATGCTCTGTGTTCTCTGTGCTCTCCCTGGCTAAAGCGCTTGAGGCCACTATCTGGAATGCGGCTGCGCGGGTCGCGGCGCTACCCAACCCCAAGTGTATCCAATAAACTGGCAGCCTATGCCGTTTTATCGCTTCGAGGATTTCAAGTCGTACCGGTTTAACCCGCATCTTTCCACGGCGGAGGGGCCGGTGATCGAGGGCGAGTTCATGTATTTCCGCATGGTCACCAAGCGCGCCGGGACCGGAGCGGAGCCGCACTACCATCCCAACCAGCAGTTGGCCTTCCCATTGCGGGGCAAGGTGGACTGCATCATCGGCAAGGACCGCCGCATCGTGCAGCCCGGTACCTTCGTTCACCTCCCGCCGTACGCCCGCCACGGCTTCAAGGCGACGGAAGACGGCGACCTGAAGTATCTCTACGTCAAGGACCGCACCTGGACGCTCATCGGAGCCGCGGCGGACGAGGCGCTGCCGGACAAGGCGCTCTCCGCGACCGAGGTGCAGGAGGCGGTCAAGGCCGGCAACTACCCGGGCAAGAAAAAGGAGCCGGAGAAATCCAAGGCGATCATCGAAGGCCTGGGCAATTGCTACTACCCGATGATCGAATCCCTCGAAGATCCGCCTGCCTCAGGGCACTGCGAGCACTGGGTGGAAGGCACCCACATCGCGTTCGGATTCGTAGAGTCGCCTCCCGAGCACTGCGAGGCGGCGCAGCGCGCCGAGCATGAGATTTTCGTATACGTGATCCGCGGCGGGCTCGAGGCTCAGGTCGGCAAGGAAAAGCGCCGCATCGGGGCGGGCGATGTCATCCACGTGCCGCAGGGCGCGGCTTATCGCTGGACCGTCAGGAAGGGGGAGGCGGCACGCTACGCCGCCGTGCGCTCATTGCCGCGCCTCGAAGCCGCCATCAGGAAAAACGGCGCCGCCGACAACTGGCGCGGATGAGTGCAAGGAACTGTTCCAGGTTCCAGGTTCAAGATTAGACGTGCAACATTGAACTTTGAACTCGGAACTTTGAACGGGACTTTCGTCACTACGTCACTCGGGCTTGATGCCCGACAGTTTCACCAGCTTGCCCATGCGCTCGTAGTCGTCGCGGATGAGCTTCCCGAAGTCTTCCGGCGAGCCCCGGACCGTCTCTTGAGCCAGCTCGAAGTACAGCTTGCGGACTTGCGCCGTGCCGAGCACGTCATTCATCACGCGATTGAATCTCGTGATGATCGGTCGCGGCGTCGCCCGCGGCGCAACCACGCCGTTCCAGCCGTAGAAGCGAAATCCCGGCACGCCGCTTTCGGCGATCGTCGGCAGCTCGGGCGTGACCGCCGAGCGCCGCTCGCCGCCGGTCGCGAGGCAGCGCATACGGCCGGCCTTCACCTGGGGCATTGCCGCGCTGAGCGGCGGAACCGTCCACTGCGCTTCTCCCTGCGCGACGGCCATGATCGAAGGCCCGGCGCCTTTGTACGGCACGTGGTTGGCCTCGATGCCGGCGAGCGTTGAAAACATCATGCCGCCCAGATGGCTGGTTGCCCCGACGCCCGCCGACGCCATGTTGAGCTGGCCGGGCCTCGCTTTGGCGAGCTCGACGAAATCCCGCACCGTCTTCGCCGGCAGCGGCGCGTGCACGCACAGCGCGGTCTCGGCCAGCGCGAACTGCCCGACCGGCACGAAGTCGCGCAGCGGGTCGTACCCGATCTTGCGGTAGGTGTGGGGCGCGATGGCGAGCATGGATGCAGCCACGGCCGTGAGGGTATAGCCGTCGGGCGTGGCCCGGGCGGCGATTTCCATGCCCAGGGTGCCTCCTGCCCCGGGGCGGTTGTCCACGACGATCTGCTTGCCGAACTGGTCGGACATGCGGGTGAAGATGATCCGCCCCAGGAGGTCCGTGGTGCTGCCGGGCGTCTGGGGAAGCATCATGCGAATCGGGCGGGCGGGGTAGGGTTGCGCCGCGCACGTGCCGACGACGCCGAGGACGCTGCACACGATCAAAGCGTTCGTCACCCGTTTCATGGTCCCTCCTTTGCCGGCGCGCCGGTAGAACGGATGCGTGACCTTCGCCCAACGGGAACAGCGTTCATTATAACGGTGGCATCCTCAATTGACAGGGCAGGGCCGCCTTTGTATAGTCGCCACGGCCTCGCGCCGCACCACGGGCGCGCACCGGCCGAGACGGCCATTCCCGCACTCACGGAGGAGAAAAAATTGTCCAGGCTCACGCTCACGCAAGCGAACACGATCATAGAAAAAGCGCTGGCGAAGGCGCGCGAGACGAAGGTGAAGCCGCTCGCCGTGGTGGTGGTGGATGACGCCGGCAACATCAAGGCGGCGCAGCGCGAGGACGGGGCGAGCATGTTCCGCGTCGACGTGGCGCAGGGCAAGGCATGGGCCTCGGTCGCGTGGGGCGCTTCGAGCCGCGCGTTGTCCCGGCGCGCCAAGGAAAACCCCCACTTCTACGTGACGCTCGCGGCGACCGCGAGGGGCCGGTGGCTGCCGCAGACTGGAGCCGTGCTGATCAAGGACGAGAAGGGCGAGATCCTCGGAGCGGCCGGGGCGAGCGGCGGCACCGGGGAAGAGGACGAAGCCTGCTGCGGCTACGGCATCGAGGCCGCAGGCCTCACGGCGGACGCCTCCGCCTGAAATCCAGTGAGGAAGTGACGAAGTGATGAAGTGACGGGTTTTCTGCCGCTCACACGGCGGTGTGAAACGAAGAGGGCGGCTCGGCCGCCCTTCTTGTGATTGACGTTACAGCATTACGTCACCGCGTCACTGCGTCACTGCTTCGCAAGGCCGAGATCGGTGAGGATGGCCTTCAGAATGTCGTTCTCGCGGTCGAGGTGCTTGCGGGTTTCCGCGCTCAGGAGATAACTCGCGTCCCAGAACTGCCGGTCGGTGTCCTTTCTCCACTCCTCGCTTTGCGCGAGCTTCGAGAACACCGAGTCCCAGTACGCGATCTCGGCAGGCTTCAGCCCCTTGGGCGCCATGAAGCCGCGCCAGGTGAAGAAGACGGCATCGGAGCCCTGCTCCTTGAGGGTAACTAGCTCCGCCAGCACGCCGTGCTGCCGCTGCGCGGACGATATGCCGAGTATCCTCGCCCGCCCGTCGTTCTGAAGGGGGAACATGCTGCGGGGCGGGGCCACATACACGTCGATGTGCCCGCCGAGAAACGCCGTCTGCGCGGGGCCGCCGCCGGGGTAGATCACTGCCTTTGCCACCTTCGGATCGACGCCGATCGACTTGAGGTACATCGAGAGCACGATGTGGTTGTGGTTGCCACGCGCGGCCGCGAAGGCGAAGCTCACCGATTGCGGGTCCTTCTTGAGCCGCGCCGTCAGGTCGTTGAGCGATGCAATCGGCGAATCAGCTTTGACGGTGATCACGACGTACTCGCGCACCAGGATGTTCAGGGGCGTGAAATCGAGGTAGTTCAGGTGCGTCGTTCCCATGATGCGGTTGCCGATGAGCGCCGGGGAGAACGTGGCGATGTAATGCGCGTCGCCGACGTGCTGGTTCAGGTAGGCCCAGCCGATCGTGTTTGCGGCGCCCGGCTTGTTGACGACCGCCGAGGTCGGCCCTATCCCCGTGTTCTGAAAGATGCTCTGGATCAGGCGCGCCATGATGTCGGGCGAGCCGCCGGGCGCGGAGCCTACGACGAACTCCACGGTCCTGCTGGGCTTCCATTCCTGCGCGGCGGCCGGCGCGGCAGCCGCGACGAGACAACAAACCGCAAGACTGCACACCGCTTTCGTTAGGCGCATACGTTCCTCCAAATTGATCGGCGTTTATCGGCGTTCATCCCGTTCCAATGACCTCCGCCGGCTCCTCATGAATAATGGTCTGTGACACGCTTGGAAGACGGACATTGGAACGGGATTCATCGGCGGCTAATGTGTTTACGGGTTCTTGGTGACCAGCCCGAGTTCGCCGAGCATCCTCGCGATCAGTTCTTGCTCGCTGTCGAGATGCTTGCGGGTTTCCGCAGCGTTCTTCAGATCCTCCGCCCAGGCGTTCTTCGCGAGATCCTGTTTCCAGTCCCCTACCTGGAGCGCCTGGGCGAACGCCGCGTCCCAGAACGCGATCTGGGCCGGCGTGAGGTCCTTCGCCCCGAGGAAGCCGCGCCAGCTGTAGAAGACGGCGTCGATGCCCTGTTCCTTCAGCGTCGGGAGCTCGGCCGCCGCCCCCGGCTGCCGCTGCGGCGCGCTCAAGCCGATCGCGCGCATCTTGCCGACCTGCATGTGGGGCAGCACGTTTGCGGGCGCCCCCACCAGCACGTCGATATCGCCGCCCATCACCGAGGTCGCGCCGACCCCGCCGGATTTCTGGATGACGACCTTGGATTGCTTGGGGTCGGCCCCGGCAGCCTTGAAGATCATGCCGATGACGACGTGATTGTGGTTGCCGGGAGCCGCCGCGAACGCGAAGCTCAGGGCCGTCGGACCCTTCCGGATATGCTCCAACAGCGCCTTACCCGAGGTAATCGGCGAGTCGGCGTTCACGCTCACCAGCACGTACTCCCGCAGGATGATGCTGAGGGGGGTGAAGTCGGTGTAGCGCAGCTTGGTGACGCCGAGCAGCTGGTTGGTGACCATCGTCGGCGAAAACGTGGCAATGTAGTGCGGGTCGCCCGGCTGCTGCGCGAGGTACGTCCATGCGACCGTGCCGCCCCCGCCCTGGCGATTCGTGACGCTGATGCTGGGAAACGCCGGGTTGGCCTGCAACAGCCTCTGCACCACGCGCGCGGTGCGGTCAGACGAGCCTCCTGCCCCGGACGCCACCACGATGTCCACGTTGCGGGCCGGCTTCCATTCCTGAGCGGAAGCGACGCCGGCGACCATCAATCCGGCCATCCAGCCGCAGATTGCTATCGAAATGCGCAT
>JACPEF010000067.1 GCA_016183675.1 Betaproteobacteria bacterium | reverse complement strand
CACCGAGGAGGGATTGTAAACAAAAAGGGGTGGGGAAACTCGCCCCACCCCCTCCGGAATTCCTGTCTCTCAAACGTCAGCTGGGCAATCGCAAGAACCGCACGGGGTTCACCGGGCCCCCGCGCTGCCGCACCTCGAAGTGCAGATGCGTGCCGGTCGCGCGGCCCGTGCTTCCGACCTCGGCGATCTTGCCGCCCCTGAGCACGACATCGCCAACCTTCACCAGGAGCTTCGACGCGTGCGCGTAGCGCGTGATCAGATCGTTGCCGTGGTCGATCTCGATCATATTACCATACTGCGGGTGCGGGGCCGAGTAGACGACGACGCCGCCGGCGGCGGCGCGGATCGGCGTGCCTTGCTCCGCCATGAAGTCGATGCCTTCGTGAAACGCGCGCTGGCCGTTGAAGGGATCGATGCGCCAGCCGTAGTTGGAGGAGTACCAGCCCCCTTCCACGGGCAGCATGGTCGGAATCAATTTCTTCTTCGCGCTGTCGAGGGTGAAGAGCGATTCGAGTATCCCCAGCTTGTCGCCGCGGTCGTCCACCTGTCGCGTCAGCAGATCGAGCTGCTGCGTGAAATCCCCGAGCGAGAGGTCGTGCGATGGCAGGGTGGAGACGGCGCCACCGCGGCCGGGCGGTTCCCCGAACATCAGGTCCTGGGGCTTGAACCCTGCGAGCTTGGCGAGGCGCTCGCCCAGCGTGTCGAGCCGCACCAGCTGGGCCTGCATCTGGCCGAGCCTGACCGCCATCGCGTTGAGATTCTCGCGAAGATAGGACTCGGTTTTTTCATGCTGTTGCTGCTGGGCGGAGAGCAGCAACGACTGGAGGTAGGGAAGATTGAGGTCGGCGGCCACACGCAGGGTCACGTAATGCACTCCCGCGGCAAGCGCCACCAAGGTCACCGCCATCGCCAGGCCGAGCAGCGCGAGCTGCGGCACACCCAGGGTGATGGTTTTCGCTTTCGCCAGCCTTTCGGAAACTAGAATAATATTCATCGTTTCCCTCCGCATACCCGCATGCCCGCTCGCAAGATCGGCAACCTGCTCGCCCAATCGGGCCAGCTCCGGGCGCTGTCCCGCCAGGCGCAACGCCTGGCCGAACTGCAACAGGTGCTGTTTGAAGCCGTCCCTCCCCTGCTCACCAGCGCGACCCGGGTCAAAAACTACCGGGCGGGAACGCTCTTCCTTCTGGCGGATAATGCGGCGGTTGCCGCCAAGCTGAGGCAGCTTGCGCCGCGTTTGTTAGTTCATGTACGAAAACGCGAAACGCAGGTTACTGGAATCCAGGTGGAAGTGCAAGTTGCGGCGCACCAAACGGGCCTGCCAAAAAGGTCACGCAAGCGGGAGCTGAACGTTGCGGCGATTGACGATTTTCAGGCTCTTGCGGACGTATTGCACGACGCCCCCTTGAAGCGGGCCGTAACCCGCCTGGTGCAACGCCGCAAGGGCAAGCGTGATATAGGTCCGGATTAGTTCGGATTTTTCACCACGGAGGCACAGAGCCCACGGAGAACATCGTATCTCCGCCGCTAGTGCACGAGGCGAGCGAACCCTCCGCGACGCACGTTGACACGCCTGGCTGTGTACCTCGAACCCCGTAAACTCTTGCGTTCTCTGTGCCCTCTGTGTCTCTGTGGTCAGATTACCAGCACCAGCCGCTCGGGCAGATAGAGCGCCAGAAACACCGGCAGGAAAACGAAGGCGAACTGGAATATCCGCCGGGCAAAGGTAAGGTAGCGCCGATTGTGGGTGAAGAGGTAGAGCGCCAGCGAGCCGAGGATGGTGATCAGGACCAGGAGCCCGACCAGCCTGAGAACCAGCACGCACGGCTCCTGGTTCAGCGTTCAAGGTTCAAGGTTCAAGGTTCAACGTATAACGTCAAACTTTGAACTTGGAACCTGGAACTTTGAACCGGCGCCGGTAAGCGCGCCGCTCAGGCGGGCTGGGGCTGCCAGGCGAGGAAAACCGGGGCGTCCTCGATGCGCTCGAAGCTCACGGATTCCCAGGCCTGGCGGTCTTCGAGGAGGCAGCGCAGAAGCTGGTTGTTGAGCGCGTGTCCCGACTTGTGGCCGGCGAAGGCGCCGATCAGCGGGTACCCGAGGAGGTAGAGGTCGCCGATCGCATCGAGCACCTTGTGCTTGACGAACTCGTCCTCGTAGCGCAGGCCGTCGGTGTTGAGCACGCGGTACTCGTCCATGACGATCGCGTTGTCGAGGCTGCCGCCGAGCGCGAGCCCCTGTGAGCGCATCGTTTCGACGTCCTGCATGAAACCGAAGGTGCGCGCCCGGCTCACCTCCTTGACGTACGAGGTGCTCGAGAAGTCCACGGTGACCGACTGGCGCATCTTCTCGAACACCGGGTGGTCGAAATCAATGCTCAGGGTGAGCTTGAAGCCGTCGTGCGGCTCGAAACGGACCCATTTGTCGCCTTCGTTCACTTCGACCGGCTTCAGGACGCGGATGAACTTCTTGGGCGAGCCCTGCTCCTCGATCCCCGCCGATTGCAGCAGGAACACGAAGGGGCCGGCGCTGCCGTCCATGATCGGCACCTCGGGCGCCGTGAGGTCGACATAGGCGTTGTCTATTCCAAGGCCCGCGAACGCCGACAGCAGGTGTTCGACGGTGGAAACGCGTACGCCATCCTTCTCCAGGCAGGAGGAAAGCCGGGTGTCGCCCACGGCATAGGGATCGGCCTTGAGCTCGACCGGCTGCGCGAGATCGACGCGGCGGAACACGATGCCGGTATTGGGCGCCGCCGGGCGCAGCGTGAGGTATACCTTGGCTCCGGTATGCAGGCCCACGCCGGTGGCGCGGATCATGTTCTTGAGCGTGCGCTGCCGGATCACGTGAAAACTCGCTGATTTTTCATACTGTTAAGGGGCGAATCTTAGCACGCCCGCAGGTGGCCGTGCAAAATGTTCGTAACGAAACGCTTCCCATGCGCCCTATCGTTCCCGCCCGCGGAGGAACACGGTTCCCGCGCGCCGTCATGGCGCGCGAGCCGTCCTTGCGCCCGGCTAGTCAGCCTGCTTGCGCAGGAACGCCGGGATGTCGAGCATCTCCACGCCGGATTGCCGCATCGCCTCGATGGTGGCGTCGCGGTTGCGCTTGGAGCGCAACACCGCCGGCATCTCGAGCGCGCCGTAATCCACCTCCAGGGGCTGATTGTCGGTGCCGGTCTTGTTCGACACCACGGTGAGCGGCTTCGACTGCTGGCGCACCGGGCGCCTGCCGAGCCCGGTCGCGACGATGGTGACACGCAGGTGGTCGTCCAGCGCGTCGTCGTAGACGGTGCCGACGATCTTGTGCGCACCCTCGGCCGCGAACGACCCGATCGTTTCCATCACGTCGTAGAGCTCCTGCAGCTGGAAGGTCGCCTGGCTCGCCGAAATGTTGACGAGCACGCCGCGCGCATCGGAGATGTTGATGTCTTCCAGCAGCGGGCAGGCCACCGCCTGCTCCGCGGCGAGCCGAGCGCGGTCGGGTCCGGGCGCTTTCGCCGAGCCCATCATCGCCATGCCCATCTCGGCCATCACCGTGCGCACGTCGGCGAAGTCCACGTTGATCATCCCCGGGCAGCTGATGATCTCGGCAATGCCGGCGACCGCGCCATGCAGCACGTCATTCGCGGCCCTGAACGCTTCATGCAGGGTCACCTTGTTGCCGAGCACCTGCATCAAGGGATCACGATCAGCGAGTCCACGTACGGGGTGATGGCTGCGAGCCCCTCCTGCGCGATGCGCTGGCGCTTGCCTTCGAAGGCGAACGGCTTGGTCACGACCGCCACCGTGAGGATGCCGAGCTCCTTGGCGATCTCCGCGACCACCGGCGCCGCGCCGGTGCCGGTGCCCCCGCCCATGCCGGCGGTGACGAACAGCATGTCGGCACCGGCGATGGTCTCGGCGATGCGCTCGCGGTCTTCCAGCGCGGACTGGCGCCCGACCTCGGGATTGGCGCCGGCGCCCAGACCTTTGGTGATGCCCGAGCCGAGCTGCAGCTGGACTTTCGCCTGGGTGCGCTTCAGCGCCTGCACGTCGGTGTTGGAGGAGATGAACTCCACCCCCTTCACGCCCTGCGCGATCATGTGGTCGACCGCATTGCCCCCGCAGCCGCCCACACCGATCACCTTGATGACGGCCTCCTGCGCTTGTGTATCCACGATCTCAAACATGTGTGCCTCCTTTCATCAGAAATTTCCGGTGAACCACGACTTCATCCTTTCGAGCACCTGCTGGAACGAGCTGATGTTCATGCGCGCGAGCTCCTTCTGGCGGTGCTGGTGCATGCCCGCGAGCAGCAATCCCACGCCGGTCGAGAAGCGCGGGTGGCACACGTATTCCGCGAGCGCCCCGTTGTAGCCCGGGTGCCCCACGCGCACGGGCATGTGGAATATCTCTTCGCCGAGCTCCACCATCCCCTGCATCACGCTCGAGCCCCCGGTGATCACCACGCCCGAGGAGAGCAGCTCCTCGTAGCCGCTGCGGCGCAGCTCGGACTGCAGCAGCGAGTAAAGTTCCTCGACGCGGGGCTCGATCACCTCCGAGAGCGTCTTGCGCGAGAGCTGGCGCGGATCGCGGTCGCCGAGCCCCGGCACTTCCACCATGTCCTGCGGATCGGCGAGCTGCGAGAGCGCGCTGCCGTAGCGCTCCTTGATCTCCTCGGCGTCCTTGGTCGGCGTGCGCAGCGCCATCGCGATGTCGTTGGTGATCTGGTCGCCCGCGATCGGGATCACCGCGGTGTGGCGGATCGCCCCATGCGTGAACACGACGAGATCGGTCGTGCCGCCGCCGACGTCCACCAGCGCGACCCCCAGGTCCTTCTCATCGTCGGAGATGACCGCCATCGCCGAAGCGAGCGGCTGCAGGATGAGATCGCGCACCTCCAGCCCGCAGCGGCGCACGCACTTGACGATGTTCTGCGCGGCGGAGACCGCGCCGGTGACGATGTGCACCTTGACCTCGAGCCGCACCCCGCTCATGCCGAGGGGTTCCCGCACGTCCTCCTGCCCGTCGATCACGAATTCCTGGTTGAGCACGTGCAGGATCTGCTGGTCGTTCGGGATCTGCACCGCGCGCGCGGTGTCGATCACGCGCTCGATGTCGGTCTGCGCGACCTCCTTGTCCTTCACCCCCACCATGCCCTGCGAGTTGAAGCTGCGGATGTGGCTGCCGGCGATTCCCGTGTAGACCTCCCGGATCTTGCAGTCGGCCATCAGCTCGGCCTCCTCCAGCGCGCGCTGGATGGCGTTCACCGTGGTCTCGATGTTGACCACCACGCCCTTCTTGAGCCCGCGCGAGGGGTGGCTCCCCATGCCGATGATCTCGAAGCCGCCCTCCGGCTCGATCTCGGCCACGATCGCGGAGATCTTCGAGGTGCTGACATCCAGCCCGACGATCAAGTTCTTGTTGTCCCTTGCCTTGCTCATACGTCGGTCCCCGGCTCCTATGCCGCGCGCCGCCCGCGCTTCGGCTCCGCCTTCTCGTCGCGCAACCCCGGAATGCGCACCGCGAAGCCGTTGGCGTAGCGCAAGTCCACGTATTCCGGCCGGCGCCCCAGGCGCGCGAGCGTGCGAGCGTAGGCCGCGACGAAGCGGGCGAGCCTCGCTTCGACCTGCTCGCGCCCGAGCTCGAGCGTGAGCCCGCTCTCGAGCTCGACCCGCCAAGCGCGGCGCGGCGAGATCTGCACCTGCACCGGCTCTTGCCCGATCGCCGCCAGGCTGCGGCGGAAATACCCGTACTGGATCGTCATCTCCTTCGCCGTGCCCGTCGGGCCGACGAAAACCGGCAGCGGCCCGCCGTGTGCGGCCTCGAACAGCTCGCCGTGGGTGTTCACCAGCGCGATGTCGGCCCAGCGCGCGAGCGGGACGTGCTCCTCGAACGCGACGTCGAGCCGGTCCGGCCACTGGCGCCGCACGTCCACACGCCGCACCCATGGCAGCTTCTCGAACGCCGCGCGCGTGACCGCGAGGTTGAGCGTGAAGAAATTGCCCTTGAGCTCGCGGCGCACGACGGTTTCGACCTGCTCGCGCGTGACATGCGTCAGCGCGCCGCCGACCCGGACTTCGCGCAAGGCAAACGCCGGCAGGCGGATTACCGCCATCGCCGCGACGTAGACCGCGAGCAAGGCGGCGAGGCCGTAGAGCACGTTGGCGGCTGCATCCAGGATGTCTGGCCTATCCCACATGGCTTCGCCTGTTCCGGGTTCCGAGCCCCGGATTCCGCGTTCCGCGTAAGAACCGATCAACCGACATGGGCCGTCTCCAAGATCCGCACGACCAGGTCTTCAAACGACATTCCCTTTGCGCGCGCCGCCATCGGCACCAGGCTGTGGTCGGTCATGCCCGGGATGGTGTTGACCTCGAGCAGGTAGGGGTCGCCGGCGCGGTCGAGCATGAGGTCGACGCGTCCCCAGCCGCTGCAGCCGAGCAGCCGGAACGCGGCGAGCGCGACCTGCTGGACGCGCTCTTCCTGCCCGTCGGGGAGCCCGCAAGGGCAGATGTAACGGGTGTCGTCGGCGAAGTACTTGGCCTCGTAGTCGTAGAACACGCGCGGGGTCTCGAGCCGGATCAGCGGCAGCGGCTCGTCGTCGAGGACGCCCGCAGTCAGTTCGACGCCCTCGATGAAGCGCTCGGCGATCACCACCTTGTCGTACTGCGCGGCGAGCGCGTAGGCGGCGCCGAGCTTCTCGACCGAGGCCACCTTGCTCATGCCGATGGAGGAGCCCTCGCACGCCGGCTTGACCATCAGCGGCAGGCCGAGCCGAGCCGCGAGATCGGCGTGATTTCCACCTTCCGTCATGAGTTCGTACGGCGGCGTGGGCAGACCGGCCGCGAGCCACAGGAGCTTCGTGCGCCACTTGTCCATAGCGAGCGCGCTCGCCATGACGCCGCTGCCGGTGTAGGGAATCCCGAGGTACTCGAGCGCGCCCTGCACCGTGCCGTCCTCGCCGAAGCGGCCGTGCAGCGCGACGAACACACGGTCGAACTTCCGGGCGACAAGTTCTTCGAGCCGTTGGTCCCGCGGATCGAAAGCGTGCGCGTCCACACCGCGCTTCTTGAGCGCGTTCAGCACCATCGTGCCGCTCTTGAGCGAAATCTCGCGTTCCGCAGATTTACCGCCCATTAACACGGCCACTTTTCCGAATTCGCCTTTCACCGGTCACTGGTCACTGGTCACCCACAATGCGCACTTCGCGCTCGAGCACGATCCCGAACTTCTCGCGCACGGCCCGCTCCGCGAGCTCGATCAGCGCCTCGACGTCGGAGGCGCGCGCGTGGCCGAGGTTTACGATGAAATTGGCGTGCTTCGCGGAGATCGTCGCGCCACCGACGACATGCCCTTTCAGACCGCACGCTTCGATGAGCCGCGCTGCGTAGTCGCCCCGCGGGTTGCGGAACACCGAGCCCGCGTTGGGCTGGCTGAGCGGTTGCGTCGTGATGCGCCGCTGGAGCAGCTCCGTGATCTTGCGCCGCGAGGTCTCGCCGTTGCCGCGTGCCAGCCGGAAGCTCGCGGCGATGAACCACTCCTCGGAAGGATGAAGGATGAAGGATGAAGGATGAGATGGTCCTGCCTTCTGCCTTCCGCCTTCTGCCTTCTGCCTTCTGCCTTCCTCCTTCAGGCGGACGTGGCGGTAGTCGATCTCGTAGTCGGCCGGCTCGCGCTCGTGCAGGGCCCCGGTGCGGTCTATCGTCTGCACCCGCGCCACGATTTCCCAGGTTTCGCCCCCGTAACAGCCGGCGTTCATCGCCAGCGCGCCGCCTACGGTGCCCGGGATGCCGGCCAGAAACTCCGCGCCGGCGTAACCGTGCAGCGCCGCGAAGCGCGCCACCTTCGGGCCAGCCACGCCGGCCTCCGCGTAAATTTCACCGTGGCCATTCCCGGTGCGCTCGAGCCGGAGCTCTCTCAGCGCCCAGTGCGTGAAGATCACGGTGCCGCGCAGGCCGCCGTCGCGCACCAGCAGGTTGCTGCCGAGCCCCACCATGTGCACCGGCTCGTCGGCCGGCAGCGCGCGCAGGAACGCGGCGAGATCGGCGAGGTCGGCGGGACGGTAGGTGCGATCGGCGAGCCCGCCCACGCGCCAGCTCGTGTGCGGCGTCATCGGCTCGCGCTTCCGCACTTCGCCGCGCAGGCCCGATGCGATCAGATTGTCCCCTTCCGCCATGTTCATGCTGCGCCGTTCACGCTTCGCAGCGTTCTGTTCAGCAGCATCGCCGGCACGTTGCCGATCGATCCCGCGCCCATCGTGAGCACCACGTCCCCGTCGCGCGCCGCGGCGAGGATCGCCGCCGGCATCTCGGCGACCTTCTCCACGAAGATCGGCTCGACCTTGCCCTGCACCCTGACCGCGCGCGCGAGCGCCCGTCCGTCCGCCGCCACGATCGGCGCTTCGCCCGCGGGATAGACTTCGGTCAGCACCAGCGCGTCCGCGGTCGAAAGCACCGTCACGAAGTCCTCGAAGCAGTCCCGGGTGCGCGTGTAGCGGTGCGGCTGGAACGCGAGCAGCAGCCGGCGCTTCGGGAAAGCGCCGCGCGCGGCCGCGAGCGTCGCGGCCATCTCGGCGGGGTGGTGGCCGTAGTCGTCCACCAGCGTGAAGGAGCCGCCGCCCGGCAGCCGCACTTTGCCGTATTGCTGGAAGCGCCGCGCCACGCCTTTGAATTCGGCGAGCGCTCTCACGATCTTCGCCTCGGGGACGCCGACCTCCACGCCGACCGCGATCGCGGCGAGCGCGTTGCGCACGTTGTGCGCGCCGGGAAGGTTGAGCGTGATCGCGAAACCGCCACCAGGTGCCTGCCCGCCGCCCGTGCGCTCGACGCGGAAGCGCATCTGCCCGCCGTTCGCGGTCACGTCCAACGCGCGCACGTGAGCGTCCGGGGACACACCGTAGGTGGTGATGGGCTTGGTGAGCTGCGGCATGATCGCGCGCACGTTGGGGTCGTCGGCGCAGAGCACGGCGACCGCGTAGAACGGCAGCCGCTGCAGGAAGTCCACGAACGCCTGCCTGAGCTTGTCGAGCGAGTGGTCGTAGGTCTCCATGTGGTCGGCGTCGATATTGGTGACCACCGCCAGCGTCGGCTGCAGGTAGAGGAAGGAGGCGTCCGACTCGTCGGCCTCGACCACGATGAACTCGCCGGCGCCGAGCCGGGCGTTGGAGCCCGCCGCTTCGAGCCTGCCGCCGATCACGAAGGTGGGATCCAGGCCGCCCTCGGCGAGCACGCTCGCGACGAGGCTCGTGGTGGTCGTCTTGCCGTGCGTGCCCGCCACCGCAATGCCCTGCTTGAGCCGCATCAGCTCGGCGAGCATCAGCGCCCGCGGCACCACCGGGATCTTTCTCGCGCGCGCCGCGGCGACCTCCACGTTATCGTCCTTGACTGCGCTTGAAACCACCACCGCGTCGGCGCCGGCGACGTGCTCGGCCGCGTGGCCAACGTGGACCTTGGCGCCGAGCTGCCGCAACCTCCGCGTCGGGGTGCTCTCGGCGAGATCGGAGCCGCTTACCCGGTAGCCGAGCGTCAGCAGAACTTCGGCGATCCCGCTCATGCCCGCGCCGCCGATGCCCACGAAATGCACGTGCTTGACCTTATGCCGCATGGGCCAAAACCCTTTCACCACAGAGGCACGGAGACACGGAGAAAAGCTTCTCGAAGGAAAATCTCTGCGCCTCTGTGTCTCTGTGGTTAATGTTGTGCGTCATGCCGCCAACTCCATGCAGACCTGCGCCACTGCGTGCGTCGCGTCGGGCTTGGCGGCGGCGCGCGCGGCCCGCGCCATGGCGAGCAGCCGCTCGCGCGTAAGGCCGGTGAACACCTCCGCCAGCCGCTGGGGGGTCAGTTCCCGCTGCGGGATGAGCAGCGCAGCCCCGCGCTCGGAAAGGAAGCGCGCATTGGCCGTCTGGTGGTCGTCCGCTGCGCGCGGATACGGGACCAGGATCGAGGCGATGCCTGCGGCGGCGAGCTCGGCGATGGTCGAAGCCCCAGCGCGACAGATGATGACGTCGGCCTCCGCGTATCGCTGCGCCATGTCGTCGATGAATGCGGTCACGTCGGCGGCGACGCCGCGCTCCTCGTAGCGCTGGCGCACCGCCTCGTGGTGCGCCGCCCCGGCCTGGTGGATGACCCGCGGGCGCGCGCTCTCCGGCAGCAGCGCGAGCGCCTCGGGCACAACGGTATTGAGCACGTGCGCGCCCTGGCTGCCGCCGAGCACGAGCAACGTCAACTGCCCCCCGCGCCCGGAGTAGCGCGCTTCGGGCGGCGCGAGCCGTGCGACGTCCTCGCGCACCGGGTTCCCGGTCAGTATCACCGCGGTGGTCGCGCCGAACGCGCCGGGAAAGGACGCCAGCACGCGGTCGGCGAGCTTCGCGAGCAAGCGGTTGGCAAGCCCCGCCACCGAATTCTGCTCGTGGATCGCGAGGGGCCGGTTGAGGAAGGAGGCCATCATGCCTCCGGGAAACGAAACGTAGCCGCCCATGCCGAGCACCACGTCGGGCCGGTGCACGAAGATCGCGCGGGCAGCCTGCCAGAACGCGACCAAGAGCTCGAGGGGCAGCAGCGCCGCCGCGACGATGCCCCTGCCGCGCACGCCGGAGAAGCGGATCCACGCCATGGTGTAGCCGCGCGCCGGTATGAGGCTCGCCTCCATGCCGCCGCGGCTGCCGAGCCACACCACCCTCCAGCCCTGCGCGCGCAGGTGATCGGCGACCGCCAGCGCCGGGAAGATGTGCCCGCCGGTGCCGCCCCCCATGATCAGGATAGTGCGGGATGCGGGATCCGGGATGCGGGAAGCGCCGGCACCGGATGTGTTCTGTTCATCGCGCATCACGCATCTCGCATCTCGCATCTCGCATCTCGCATCTCGAATCTCGAATCTCGCATTACCCATCGCTTAAACAGTGAAACCACGCATCATCTGGCGGTTCTCCCAGTCCACTCTGAGCAGGACCGCGACCGCGCAGCAGGTGGCGGTGATCGCGCTGCCGCCGAACGAGAGCAGCGGCAGCGGCAGCCCCTTGGTCGGCAGCATCCCGACGTTGACGCCGACGTTGACGATCGCCTGCACGCCGACCCACAGCCCGATGCCCTGCGCGACGAGCGCCGGGAAATAGCGCTCGAGCGCGGCCGCGCGACGCCCGATCGCGAACGCCCGCGCCACGATCCACACGAGGGCGAGCAGTATCGCCGCGACGCCGGCGAAGCCCAGTTCCTCCGCGATCACCGCGAGCAGGAAGTCGGTGTGCGCCTCCGGCAGGTAGAAGAGCTTTTCCACGCTCGCGCCCAGCCCCACCCCGAACCACTCGCCGCGCCCGAACGCGATCAGCGCGTGGGAGAGCTGGTAGCCCGTGCCGAACGGATCGGCCCAGGGGTCCATGAACCCGATCACGCGCTGCAGCCGGTAGGGCGAAGTGAGGATCAGCCCCACGGAACCGACCAGCAGCAGCCCGCCCAGGCCGGCGAAGAGCTTCCAGTTCATGCCGCCCAGGAACAGGATGCCCATGGCGATCACGGTGATCACGACGAACCCGCCGAAATCCGGCTCGCGCAGGAGCAGCCCGCCCACCACCAGCATCACGATCAGCATCGGCATGAAGCCCTTGCGGAAGCTGTCCATGTGCGCCGCCTTGCGCACCGTGTAGTCGGCCGCGTAGAGCACCACGAACAGCTTCATCAGCTCGGAGGGCTGAAGGTTCACGAAATAGAGCGGGATCCAGCGCCTGCTGCCGTTCACCTCGCGGCCCACGCCCGGGACCAGCACCAACACCAGCAGCACGAACCCGAACAGGAAGAGCCACGGTGCGGCCCGCTGCCACTGCCGCAGCGGGACCTGGAACGCGACCAGCCCGGCGGCGAGGCCCGCTGCGACGAAGAGCGCGTGACGCACCAGGTAGTAACCCGGCTGGTAGCCGGTCACGCGGCTGCCTTCGGCGATCGCGATCGAGGCCGAATAGACCATCACCAGCCCGAGCCCGAGCAGCAGCACCGTGGTCCACACCAGCGCATGGTCGTACTCGGCGACCGGCGCGCGCGGTTTGACGTCGGTGTAGAACACGCTCAGCCTCCCCGCTGCCCGAGACGCCGCACCGCCGCGACGAACGCTTCGCCGCGGTGCTCGTAGTTGCGGAACATGTCGAAGCTCGCGCACGCCGGCGAGAGCAGGACCGCGTCGCCCGGCTGCGCGGCGCGCGACGCCGCTTCCAGCGCCTGCTGCATGTCGCCGGCGCGCTCGAGGCGCACGCCGCCGCCCGCGATCGCGCGCTCGATCTTTGCGGCGTCGCGGCCGATCAGCACCACCGCCCGCGCATGCTGCTTTACCGCGGGCGCAAGCGGCGCGAAGTCCTGGCCCTTCCCCTCGCCGCCGGCGATGAGCACCACCGGCCGGCCCATGCCGGCCATCGCCGCCACGGTCGCGCCCACGTTGGTGCCCTTGGAGTCGTCGTAAAACGCGACTCCCCCTATCTCGGCAACCTTCTGCACGCGGTGCGGAAGCCCCCGGAATCCGCGCAGCGCCGCGGTTGCCGCCTCCACGGGCAGCCCGATCGCACTCGCAAGGGCGTGCGCGGCGAGCGCGTTCAGGGCGTTATGCCGACCGGCGAGCGGCAGCTCGTCGACGGGCATCAGCGGGCGCGCGCCGCGCGCGAGCACGCCTGCGCCACGCCCTGGCGCTATGCCCCATTCCGAATCGGCGCGCGGCTCGCCCAGCCCGAAAGTGAACGTGGTGCGGCCGGCGCGCGCCATACCCGTGCTCCAGCGGTCGTCGCGGTTGAGCACCTGCACGCCGCCGCCGGCGAACACGCGCGCCTTCGCGGCCGCGTAATCGGCCATGCCGTCGTAGCGGTCAAGATGATCTTCGGTGAGGTTGAGCATCGTCGCCGCGTCGGGCTCAAGCCGCTCCGTGCTCTCAAGCTGGAAGCTGGAAAGCTCGAGCACGAACACGTCGGGGATCGCGGCGCCCGCCTCGATTGCGGCGAGAGCGTCCAGCACCGGTATGCCGATGTTGCCGGCCACGACCGTTTCGCGCCCTGCGGCGCGGCACATCGCGCCCGCCATCGCCGTCACCGTGCCCTTGCCGTTGGTGCCGCTGACCGCCAGGACCTTCGGAGGGATGAGGGATGAGGGATGAGGGATGAGGCCCTTAAGGGCCTGGGCGAAGAGTTCCACGTCGCCCGCGAATGGCACCCCCCGTTTCGCGGCGTCCGCGAGCACGCGCTCGCGGCGGTCTATGCCGGGGCTGATTGCGATCAGGTCCGCGCCGGACAGCGTCTTCTGCGTGAACGCACCGGTCGCGAGCTTCACCTGCGGCAGCTCGCGCGCGAGGGTTCGAGCGTGCGGCGGCTCCTCGCGGCTGTCCGCCACCCGCACCTCGGCCCCGCGGCGCGCGAGCCAGCGCGTCATCGAGAGTCCCGTGTCACCGAGCCCCAGCACCACGACCCGGCGGTTCGACAAGTCCAAAGTCACGACAGACCCTTCACCGCAAAGGCGCGAAGACGCAAAGATGCCGCAAAGAACGGACGAATGGAGTTTGCTTTGCGTAACCTCTGCGCCTTTGCGTCTTTGCGGTTCGATTTGCATCTCATCTCAGCTTCAGCGTCGAGAGTCCCACCAGCACCAGCATCATGGTGATGATCCAGAACCGCACTCGTTGGTTGTGGCTCCGGCCGCGCTGCGCGCTTAACTTGCTGCGCAAGTTAGCCTTCGCCGAAACCAACTCGTAGTCCGCTTCTCTCATATCCGGTTACCTCAACTTGAGCGTGGACAATCCGACCAGAATGAGCATCATCGTGATGATCCAGAACCGCACTCGTTGGTTGTGGCTCCGGCCGCGCTGCGCGCTTAACTTGCTGCGCAAGTTAGCCTTCGCCGAAACCAACTCGT
>JACPEF010000076.1 GCA_016183675.1 Betaproteobacteria bacterium | reverse complement strand
GCGGCCGCCGCGCGCGGCGTCGTGAGCGGCTCCGACGGCGCGCGCGCCGACTACGCGCTGCGCATCGAGCTCGAGGACTTCAGCCAGTCGTTCAGCGCGCCGAGCGCGAGCCGCGTCGCGGTGCGCGCGCGGGCGAGCCTGGTGAACCTCGCCGACCGCACGCTCGTCGCCCAGCGCGTTTTCTCCGTGGAGCGGGCGGCGCCTACGCCCGACGCGCGGGGCGCGGTGACGGCCCTGAGCGAGGCGAGCGACGACATCCTCGAGCGGGTGCTCGAGTGGACAGCCGATCGGCTGGCCGCCCGCCCGAAATAAGAGCGGGGCTCGGGTATCGGGGCTCGGGACTCGGCGAGTAAAGTGCAGGCATCAGCATTGGGCATGTGAGACTCCAAGTTGAAGTTGCGAGCCCCTAGGAGTTTGTCGGACTTGGGTCAGACAAACTCCTAATGCAAAACCGCCCGCACGAATACGGGAGAAAAATGCCAATGAAAACCTCATTTCTGGCCTGATCCCATGCTTTTGGGAGGGCAAGAGCGGTCGTTGACCTGGGTTACGTCCAAAATCGGCGGGCGGTTTTGCTGTTAGCAGCCTGTCGAATGCTAAGTGCGACAGGCGGCTAGTCCCTAGTCCCGAGTCTCGCATTCAAAAGGAGCGCAGCGGTGAGCACCCTCTTCGGCAAGATCATCCGGCGCGAGATCCCTTCAGACATTGTCTACGAGGACGATTTATGCCTCGCGTTCCGGGACATCAACCCGCAGGCGCCCACCCACGTGCTCCTCATCCCGAAAAAAGAAATCGCCGGGCTCTCCGACGCCGGGGCCGAAGACCAGGCCCTGCTCGGCCACATGATGCTCGCGGCGGCCAAGGTGGCGCGACAGATCGGTGGGGGCGGCGCGTTCCGCGTGGTGGTCAACAACGGTGCCGAGGCCGGGCAGAGCGTGTTTCATCTCCACCTGCACGTTCTCGCCGGGCGCCCGTTCCGCTGGCCGCCAGGGTGATGCGAGGGATGAGGGCTGAGCAGGAAAAAACGTGAGGGCGTCAGGGCGTGAGAGCGTGAGAGCGTGAGAGCGACAACTTCCGTGAGGGTGTCCGAGCGGTAAAGCGTAAGAGCGAAGCAGGATTTTCTTTCGATCTCCCGATTTTCCGACCTCACGATCTCCCGGCTTCTCTGGCTTCTAGGTTTCGAGCGGCAGGCGCACCGGCTGGCCGGTGGCCACCGCGCGCTCGATGGCGATGGTGGTTTCGAGGTTGATGCGCGCCTGTTCCGGCGTCGTGTGCGCGGTGGGATTGCCCGTGACGAGGTGATCGAGCCACGCGCGCGTCTCGTTTCCGAGCGGTCCCCAGAAGTCGCCCACCGCCCAGTCTCCGGCGGTGTTGCTGCCGAGGAACGCCATTTCAACCTTGTGTCCCGGCACGTAGGGGTGCGGGATGCCTTTCTCGGTGTAGAGCACGTGGTCCATGTGGTCGTCGTCGATCAGCATCGTGCCCTCGGTTCCCAGCAGCTCGACGCGATCGGACTGGCCCTGGGTCGGGTATCTCGCCGGCAGCGCGTAGCTGATGCCGAAATTGATCACCGCGCCGTCGCCGAAGGTGATGATCGCCCAGGTGACGTCGTGCACGCCGTAGCCGGCCTCCTTGAAGATTCCGTGCTGCCCGCGCGCGACCACTTCCGCCGGCCGGTTGCCTTCGAGGAACCAGCACATCAGGTCCACGTAATAGGTCAGGACGTCCAGCACGGGGGTCGCATGGGGATCGCGCTTGAGGATGGCGAAGGTCTGCGCGCGCGAGTTGTAGACGCGGGCAAGGCCGCCGACGACCTTGCCGAGACGGCCGTGCAGCATCTGCTCCTTCGCGCGCAGGAAACACTCCTTGAAGCGGCGGCTGTAGCCGACCCGCAGGTGGCCCCCGCTCGCTTTCAGCGTCGCGAGAATGTCGTCCGCGTCCTTCAACGTGAGCGCGATCGGCTTCTCCACCAGCACCGGCTTGCCCAGCTCGAGCGCCCTGCGCACGGGGGCCGCATGCTGGCCTTCCGGCGTGGACACGAACACGGCTGTGACTTCCGGCCGCTCGATGACTTCGAAGTTGCTGCCGGAGTGAAAATCGGCGCCCGCCTGCTCGGCGAGGGCGCGCGCGCGCTCCTTGTCGAGATCGGAGACGGCGAGAAATCCGACCGCGGGATGCCTGGCGGCGAGCCGCGCGCGCAACGTGCCGATGCGGCCGGCGCCGACCACCGCGATCCCGAGCTCCTTGCGTTTCATGCTGTCCTTCCTCGCAAGAGCCGGATGGTAGCGGAAAGCGCGACCGGACGCGATGACCACCGCGCCGGTCCGGCCCCGCGCGCAGGTTAAGCATATCGTCGGAGCCTGTCGGCGAACTCGGCTGCCGGCATCGGCCTGGCGAACAGGAAGCCTTGCGCCTCCTCGCAGCGTCTCAGACGAAGAAACTCCGCCTGCGCGTGGGTTTCCACGCCCTCGGCCACGACCCGTTTGCCGAGGCTGTGTCCGAGCTGGATGATCGCGTCGCAAATCGCATCTGCATTGGAATCGCGCCCGATATCGTCCACGAATGACTTGTCGATTTTGATTGAGTCGATCTCGAGCTGGCGCAGGTAGCTGAGTGACGAGTAGCCGGTGCCAAAATCATCGATTGACAAATGCACTCCGAGACGCTTCAGGGTGGACAACACGGCGACCGTGAGCGCGACGTCCTCCATGGCCGCCGTTTCGGTGATCTCAAGCTCAAGGAGGTCGGCGTCAACGCCGGCGTCCGCCATCGCGCCGCGCACGAGCTCCGGCAGCCTGGGGTCGCGAAACTGCGGCGCTGAGACGTTGACCGCGACCCGCGGCGGAGCGAGCCCGGCGTCGAGCCAGCGCCGGATTTGAGCGCACGCCTCGCGCAGCACCCATTCCCCGACGGGAGCAATGAGGCCGCATGCCTCGGCGACGGGAATGAATTGGCCAGGCGATATCCACCCGTGCCTGGGATGATTCCAGCGGATGAGCGCTTCACATGCTGAGAAAGCCTTTTCCGCGCCCCCCTGCGTGAGAGCGACCTTCGGCTGATAGAAGAGCTGCAACTCGCCGCGCTTGAGTGCCTGCCGCAGCTCGCGTTCAATCTCCTGGCGTTTCTGTGCCTCCCGCGTCATCTCCGGCGAGAAGAACTGGTAGCGGGCGCGCGCATCGCTCCGAATGCGGCTCAGCACCAGTTCGGCATCGTGCAGGACGGTTTCGCCTTCGACGCAGCCCGTGGAGGGGCTCGCAATGCCGATCCTGCCGCGCGGCCGGATCTCGTTGCCCTCAATGACCAAAGGGAGCTCGATCTCGGCCAAAATGCGCTCGGCGTGTTCTGCCACCTGCGCGGGACTGACCGAGCCGGTGCTCGCGATGCCGAACTCGTCCCCGCCCAGACGGGCGGCGAACTGCCCCGCGCTGATGCCCTGGTTCAGTTTGCGCGCGACTTCGATCAACACCCGATCGCCGACGTCTTGACCCAGGGCGTCGTTGATCGCGCTGAAGCCGGCCAGATTCAGCACCAGCACTTGCACATTCTCTTCACGCTGGCAGGCAGCCGACAGCGCCTGACGCAGATGCTCGAGGAAAAAGTCGCGATTAGGCAGGCCGGTCAGCGGGTCGTGGCGCGCAAGGAAGTGTGCGCGTTCCTCTGCGCGCAGCCGGTCGGCGCGCTTGCTTTCCGCGAGCCGTGTCAGCATCTCGTCGTGCGCCTGGAACACCTCGCCAAGCTCGTCCTGCGGGCGCTCGCGGATCCGGTAGTCGTCGGCGTGGTCGGGATTCGCCGCGGCCCCGAGTATGCTCCGTCGCAGCCTGAGGATCGGGCTCAAGACCGAGCGGTAGAGCACCACCATGGTGCCCGTCGTCACCACCGCCACGATGAGCGCGACCAGGCCGGCGATGCGCAGCACGAACGCGAGGAGTTCGCTGTTCACGTGGGAGCTGTCCATGCGCGCGAGGAACACCAGACGCTCGCCGCTCACGGCGGCGCTCCAGGCGAGGTCGTAGCAGGTGCCGCCAAGCGTGAGGCGATCGACTTTGTCGCGCCGGCCCCGCAGCACCTCGTCTATCGCAAAATCGGAGAAGTCGGTGTCGCCGGTCCCGCCGAGCGTTGCGCCGTCGCTGCGGCGGACGCTGAGCGCCAGTATCGGGTTGTTGCGCTGCACCTTGCGCAGCAGCTGTTCGAGCTCTCGCGGCTGCGCCAGCGCCTCCTCGGCCAGCACCACCGACTGCATCACCGTCATCGCCCGCTGTTCGAGCAGCTGCAGCGCGTTGCGCTGGAAATTGTAGGCCGACGGGATGAGGATGATGCTCTCGATCCCGAGGATCAGCAGGAACACCGAGAACGCGACCGACTTGCAAAGGCCGCAACTCCACAGGCGCCGGGCGACCTCGCGCACCGGATCGAAGGCCATCGCCATCGCGGGCCGGTGTGCTGTGCGAGGAATCGTTGTCACGTCGTCCTGCCTATCGGGTTGCCGCGAGATCCTGATTCTTGGTGTTGATACGGGCGGTGCCGCACCGCGGATTCGTTCCCCGCTCCGCGACTCGTGCTCTTCCGCGTGCCGGTTTGAGACCATGAGACAACCGGACCCGCCAGCCGGTTTCGGGCGCGCCCCGGCGGCATCGGAAAAATCCGGTGTAAGGTTTTGCGCCGATCGCCGGTCGTACGGTCGATTAAGGACTCGTGAGCTGCATTTACGTCCGCGTGCGAATGGGGCGTGCAGGTGCCTGCTGTAGAATGCAATGGTTCGCGCGTAGAGCCGCGGCGTCGCAGCAATCCAACCCTGCGCGCACGAGAGCAGGGCAATCACGAAACCGCAGCACAATTCAATGCGAAGAAGTAGGCAGGAATGACGAGCATCAGGGCTATCCGGGAAACGGTTGACGGCAAGAGAAGCGGTTGCTTGCTTGTCTGCACACTTTCCGTGGTGCTCACCGCTTGCGGCGAAACGGTGACGCCCCCCGCGCCGGTGAAATCCTCGGCGCAATCCGCCAAACAGCTTCCCGGCCCGGAGATCGAGAAATTTCTGGATGCGCACTGGGCGCGTCCGATCACGCCCCAGGGCAAGCCACCGGCCGGTTTTACATCCATTGAAGCCGCGCTCGACCCGAAGTCCTGCGGCACCTGTCACGTCGCGCAGCTCGACGACTGGCGCGGCAGCCTCCACGCCCGCGCCATGGGCCCGGGCATCCTGGGCCAACTGGCAGACATGAAGCCCCGCGCCCGGGATGAGCACCAGGACTGCATGCGCTGCCACGCGCCGCTCGCCGAGCAGGCGGATAGCCTCTCTGCAGCCCTCGCCTCCGGCCGGGGCTTGGCCGATGCGTCCCAAGGCACCCCGCAGCCGCTGCATCAGCACGGCTTAATGTGCGCTGCCTGCCACGTACGCAGCCATCAACGATACGGCCCGCCGCGGCGCGACGGCTCACAAGCTGGCGATCCCGCGAAGCTGCCGCACGGCGGCTGGATCAGCAGTGCCGCATTCGGGGATTCGCGCTTCTGCGCCGCCTGCCACCAGTTCCCCAAGGACGGGTATGCGCTGAACGGCAAGCTGCTCGAGAACACCTACGAGGAATGGAAAGCGAGCCGCTATGCGCGAGAAGGCAAGACCTGCCAGTCGTGCCACATGCCGGACCGCCGGCACTTGTGGCGGGGGATCCATGACCCCGAAATGGTGAAAGCAGGCGTGACCATTGACGTGACGGCTGCTCGCGTCCAGTCAGGCGTTGTGTCGGCGACGCTTACCATCCAGAACACCGGATCCGGACACCACTTTCCCACGTATGTCACTCCGAGAGTCGTCGCGGAGGCCTACCAGGAGAGCGCGGCTGGACAAGTGCTGAAAGGGACGCTGCGCGAATACATCGTCGCGAGACAGGTATCGCCCGATTTGAGCGAGGAAATCGCCGACACCCGAATTGCGCCGGATCAACAGGCGCAGCTCGACTATCGGGTTCCCCAGCATCGGGACGCAGCTTCGCTGGTATACCGGGTCCGTGTAGAGCCGGATGCTTTTTATACCGGTTTTTATCGCGCGCTGTTGGCAGGCAAGCAGGCCGGCAGCGGGGAGCAACTGATCAGGCAGGCACTGAAAGACTCCACGGCTTCGGCGTTTACGCTGTACTTGCAACGCCATCCACTACGGGCTGCGGCCGATCGTTAACGCGCTGCGGCGCGCTAATGATTCAGTAGTGCCTCGATTTCGGTGAAAGTTCGGACGACGTCGCCGACGTGGACCGGCACTCCGAGTTGCCGCGCAATCTGGGAGGCGGAGAACAGACCACGGACCGCCTGACAGGCATCCCCCTCGTTGGGTTCGACCACCATGGCGTGTTGTCTCCGCGCGCGCTGGAGGGTGGTAACGACATGCCCGACCCGGGCGTTGAGCACATCACGCATCTGGATGACCTCCAGCATCTCGCGCGGCGTCATGATGTCGCGCACGGTGATCTCGCTGTGCCTGAGGCCTCTTTCCTGCACGATCTGCATCGGTTTTTCGCCGAGAATGTCGCTTGCCGTGATGATCCCCAGCACGATGTCAGAGCTCTCCACGACCAGCAGCAGGCGGATGCCGTGTTCGATCATTTTCCGATTCGCGTCGTCTATTGACGCCCCGGGCTCGATCGTGACGGCGGCAACCCTGTTGAAATCGGTCATGGTGTCCGCTGCGGGGCTGTCGGGCGCGACGCGTGCCGGCGAGGTTGGAGCGGGGCGACGAAAGCAGGCGCTGGCCGCGAGCGCAGAAGCGGGAAGCGGGCTGAAACGCCTCATCATGAAGCCGCTCCTTGCATGGCTTGAACTGTCCACAGTGGCGAACAACAGAAGACCTCTCCTCCAGCGAGTAAGACCGGGAACGCAGTCCAAACCTTACGTCATGCGCCCTTACGCTGCGGACCATAGACCGAGCTGTAATTAAAACGTTGCAGCACCGACTCATCTGGGCGTGCGAGATCAGAGGGAAGCCCATGTGGGACTGCAAGGTCTTGGTTGTTGCGCCGGTCTATTGGAATACCGGCAAGAACCAGACGGCGCGAGGTGAGCAATGTGCCCTCTGAGTGTATGCCGATTTTCGTTGATGGTTGTCTTTTTAAAGGAGATAGTCATGTTGAAGAAGTTTGCTTATGCGGTCATCACAAGCGGTCTGTTTCTCGCTCCCCTGGGGGCGTCCGCGATGGTTGTCAACCCGACATTCCCTGTCTGTGTCGGTTCGGACTGCTCGAGCGTGCTGGCCGATGAGGCCCAAAGGGATGCCATCGCGGCCGCGAGCGGGTCTGCGAAGGAAGCGAGTGGCCGCAAGAACCGGGTTGCGGAGCGGGAGCGCACCAGCGACAGCCCGTTCCCGGAAGATAACTCGAAGGATTGAACCGACCCGCAGCCGGGTTATTGGAACTGAGTGAAAGACGAGGGCCTCGCGGCGCCAACGCCGCGGCGCCCTCGCGTCCTCCCCGAGCTACGCCCAAAACTGACTAACCTGAAGGAGGAGTCTATGTGGCGAATACTGCTTACCGCGTTACTGCTTGCCGGCTGTGCGCAACTGCCGCCGAGCCCGCAGGATATCCAGGCCAAGAGGTTCGCGCCCGTGCCGGACAAGGCCGTGATCTACATCGTGCGCACCCCGCTGGATTCCCTGCAAGCGAGCGGACTTTGGCTCGGCGACCGTGCGCAGATCACGACTCTGCCCGGAACCTATTACCGCTGGGAAGTGACGCCGGGCGTGCATCGAATCGCCGGATATGCATCGGCGAATGAATCTGTCACCCTGACAACCGCGGCCGGGCGGGTTTACTTCCTGGAGCACACCGTCATTGGGTCCGGGCAGTCCGGCCCGCAGTCCACCTCGCTCCGGCAGATCGACGAGCGCGACGGGCACGCGCTGGTGACGCGGGCCCAGTTGCTGTAGCGACACTGTAACAACCCTTCAGCGAGCGGGACCGACGGACGCTACTTTCCCTGGGGGAACGAGTTCGATCGCCGTCGCCTCAACAGTCACGACGCGGGTCCCTTCGACACTACGCCCGTGGGCCGCTATCCCCCGGGCGGCAGCCCGTTCGGCTTGCTTGGCGCCGCCGGACAAGTGTTCGAATGGACGACAACGGCCGGCGGCGCCGGGCGAGCCATTGTCAAAGGCGGCTCGTGGGACGACAAAACCAGCGTAAGGTTTCTGCGGCGTCAGGTTGATACAGCCAGACGAGCGAAGGGCGCTACATTAATGGCTTCAGATCGCCGAGCATCGTCGGGATCAATTCGGCAACCGTCGGATGGATGTGCACGGCCCGCTGGATCACGGTGTAGGGCGCCCCCGCGTACATCACATCGAGTATCGAGTGAACGGCCTCATCTCCCTCGATCCCGAGAATGCCGGCCCCGAGGATCCTTTTGGTTTCCGCGTCCACCAGTATCTTCATGAACCCCTGGGTCTCGCCGCGCTCCCTCGCACGGCCAACGCGGGTCATCAGCATCCTGCCGACGAGGGCTTTCCTGCCCGATGCGCGGACTTCCGCCTCGGTCATCCCCGCGCGGCCAAGAGGTGGGTCGATATACAGGGCGTACGCCGTGATGCGGTCCGCCACCCTGCGGCGGTCGCCGTCGAAGAGGTTCGCGGCAATGATCTCGTAATCGTTGTAGGAAGTGTGGGTGAACGCCCCCCGCCCGTTGGCATCGCCCAGGGCCCAGATCCCGGGGACGTTAGTGCGAAGCTCATCATCCACCACGATGAATCCCCGCGCATCCGTCTTGACGCCCGCCCGGTCGAGCCCGAGGTCATCCGTGTTGGGCACGCGCCCTACGGCGATCAGCAGGTGCGAGCCAATGACCTCGTCGGGAGCGGTGTCACAACTCACTTTCACCGCCACCCGATGGCCGCGCTTTTCCACGCTCATGCACCGCGCGTTCAAACGCACCTCGACGCCTTCGGTTTCCAGCATTTCCTTGATTGCTGCTGAAACCTCCTCGTCTTCCCGGCCGATGAGCCGCGGCCCCATCTCCACCACGGTCACCCGGCTGCCAAAGCGGCGGTACATCTGCGCAAATTCGAGCCCCACGTAACTGCCGCCGACGATAACGAGGTGTTCCGGAAGAAAATCCACGTCCATCATGCTGGAGTTGGTTAGGTACGGCACCTCCCGGATTCCCGGCATCCCGGGAACGTTGGCCCTCGTTCCGACGTTGATGAAGATCTTGTCGGCCTGCAGCAGCTCTTCGTTGACGCGGACCGCGTGTGGGCCCTCAAACCGGCCATGGCCTTCATACACCGTCAGACCCGGCATGTTCTTGAGCCACCGCGTTACTCCTTCGTTGGACTGCCGCACCACCGCGTCCTTGCGCGTCTTGACGCGCCGCATGTCAACCTGGACTGGCCCGCCGATCACGACGCCGAAATCCGCGGCGCGGCGCGCGATATAAGCAGCCCTGGCACTCGCCACCAGGGTCTTCGTCGGAATGCAGCCCACGTTGACGCAGGTGCCGCCGAACAGCTTGCGCTCGATGATGGCGGTCTTCATGCCTTCTTTGGTGAGTCTCGCGGCGAGGGACGGTCCGGATTGTCCCGTTCCGATGACGATCGCGTCGTATTTTTTCGCCATTGCACCCTCCAGATTTTCGACGGTCACTTCGAGTGAAGCTTGATAGTATGTACGACTGCTCTGGGCACCAACAGGCTCCTGCCAAGCATTTGCATGCCCTGATCCGCGCTCTTGCGACAAACCTCTTGCAGATCCAGGAGCAACTTGCCCGCCGTGGTCTGCCGCCAGAACCACTTCTGGATTTCGTCACCAACAGGGTTCCCCGGCTGAGCTGCCGCCGCCTCGTAGTAGAAAGCCTTGAGATCATCGCAGGCGCGCTTGAGCGCCTCCGCAACGGAAATCTGGGTGTCGTAACTCGAAGGAGGCGTTTCGCCAAGGTGGGCGGTGGCGTAGCGGACGGCATCCTCAATCGCAAGCCCGCTGATGCCGACCGTGCTGCGCCCGAAGCGTTTGACCGCGAGATCGTGCCACGGAAGCAGTTGCCCGACCTCGTCGAGCAATAGCTGCGTCACGTCGGGCTCGCCGTTCAGGTCAGGCTTCGGGCGACTCAAGTTCACCGGACACGCGAAACCCTCCGTGTCGTTCACATCAACCCCGGCCGGCGCGTCCTCCGGGAAGTCCTCAAGCACCGGCCCTCGCTCGGCCTCCAGCAGCCGTAAGGCTGCGATCAAGACCTTGCGCTGGAACGCGGGCGCGTTCGGCGCACCGAACGGCCGGCCGAGCATAAAGGGCACCCAGAGGGCACGCGGCGGCTCCATGATCTCCGTGTGCTCGCGCACCAGGCTGATCTGCGTGGTGGCGATCCCCGCGTCTTCGAAGTAATGGCCGAGTGCGCCGACGGCGCACGTGCAGTTTGGTCAGACTGGGCTGAGGAGCACCGCATCGACGCGGTCTTTCTTGAGCAGAACCGCCAGCTCGCGCGCCT
>JACPEF010000070.1 GCA_016183675.1 Betaproteobacteria bacterium | reverse complement strand
GGGGTTGGCGAGTACCAGGTTGTCGTAGAGGGTGCCGCTGAACAGCACCGTGTCCTGCGGCACGACGCCATAGTGCTGGCGCAGTTCGTTGGCACTTAGATGACGGATGTCACGGCCGTCAAGGGTGATGCTGCCGTCGTCCGGCTGGTAGAAGCCCTGCAGCAGCTTGGCGAGCGTGCTCTTGCCGCAACCCGAGGGCCCCATCAGCGCCACGCACTGGCCGGGCTCGATGGCGAGGCTGAAGTTCCGGTAGAGATACGGGAGGTTTTCGGCATAGCGGAAGCTGAGATCCCGAACCTCGATCGTCCCCTGCCCTGCGGCTTCGCGCGCGGGCAACAGCGTGTAAGGTTCCGCCGGCGCGTTCATCACGTCTCCCAGCCGCCGCACCGCGATGTCGGCCTGCTGGAACTGCTGCCACAGGCCGACCATGTGCAGCATGGGCTGCGACAGGCGCCCCGCGAACATCTGGAACGCGACCAGCATCCCGATGGTGAATGCCTGGCTCGTCATCACCAGCCAGGCGCCGACGCAGAGAATGATGAGCATCAGGAGCTGCTCGAGCATGGTGGCGGCGACGTTATAGCTGCTGGCCAGTTGCCGCGTGCTGAATCCGGCGTGCAAATAAGCAGCCAGGTACTCGCCGAAGCGTTTGCGGAGCTGCGGCTCCATCTGCAGCGACTTCACCGTCTCCATGCCCGAGACGAACTCGGTGAGGAACGCCTGGTTGCGCGCGCCGAGGAGGAACTGTTGGTTCAGCCGCTGGCGAAGCAATGGCGTCACAGCGAGGCTCAAGCCGACGATCAACAGCAGCACCGCCACCGTGATCATCGTGAGCGTCACGCTGTAATAGAACATGACGGCAAGAAAGATGAACAGGAAAGGCACATCCAGGACGAGGATCACCGCCGCGCTGCTCAGGAACTCGCGGATCGTTTCCACCCCCTGCACCCGGGCGACGAGCACGCCGGTGGGACGGTGCTGAAAGTAACGCACGGGCAGCTTGAACAGATGCTCGAAGACCTGCGACCCCAGCACCGCGTCGATGCGGTTGCCGGTGTGGAGCACCAGGTACTGCCGCACCCAGCTCATCACCGCGGTGAAGAGAATGAACACGCCCAGCGCGATGCCGATGACCGCGAGGGTGCTCAGGGTGTGATGGACGATGACCTTGTCTATGACGATCTGGGTGAAGACCGGCGTCGCGAGCGCCATCAACTGGATGGCCAGCGAAGCCAGCAGCACATCGCGCCAGATCGCGCGGTGGCGCAGCAGCTCGGGCAAAAACCACCGGAATCCGAACCCGGGTTCGCCGCCGGGCGCGGCGTCTTCGTCGTTTAGTTCGGGCGACGCCGGGACAAACAGGAGTACCGTGCCGGAGAAGCGTTCGCCGAACTCCGAGAGCACGGTTGTAACGGAGTCCTGTACACCCTCTTCGAAGAACGAAATGCTCCGCCCATCACAGCCGGCCACGATGGCCAGCCGGCAATCAATCCCGCGCTCCCCCAGAGGCGGGTCCGCTTCTTCTTTTGCCGGCTGGCCTGACGGTGAAACGACGGCGATGAACGGCGCGGGCAGCTTCCCCAACTCTTCAAGGCGCACGCTCCGGAGACCGCATTTCAGGCCCAACGCCTGCGCCGCGTGCTGCAACGAAAGCAGGCTGTAGGGAGGCGGAAACTGCTGCAGCGCCAGAGCTGGGGCGAAAGGAATCCGCTGAAGCTCGCAGATTCTCTGCAATCCCCACGCAAATGTTCCCGCGGAAACCGGCGGCTCGCTCGCCAGAAACGCTCCCCTGTCCCAGGAAAAGACGGTTTTCGCCCATCGCGCGTCTTCTCCAACGTCGTTCTTCGCACGTCTGGTGCTAGATTGTGCACCAACAGGAGTTATCCACAGCGTCTATTAACGACATATAATCATGAGGTTGCGAGACAAAAAATCTAACAAAATGATAGGTTTTCAGCGTCTAACACCTTAATCGGCTGTTTTCCCGGTCGTTCGATGCCCTCCAAGCCGCTCGATATCCTCCGACGCCACGCAAGGCCGGACTGTCGAAGTTTGCGACATCGGATGACCGTCTCTCGACATCAACGCGTAGAGATAGCGGCCCCGCTGCGCGTCGCGACAACCTCCGCTTTGCGCGGGAGGGGATTTTGGATAACAATCGGCGCGCCTGAATCGGATTGAAGCGCGAGAGCCACTTCATCATGCCGCACCGGAACACCGCCCCGCTCGTTTGCGACCTCTCTACGCTGGCGGTGATCCGCTTTTCAGGCAGCGACGCGCAGTCGTTCCTGCACAATCAACTGACCTGCGACGTCGCCGCCATCACGCCCGAAACGAGCACTTACGGGAGCTATTGCACGCCCAAGGGCCGGATGCTGGCGACGTTCCTGTTGTGGCGCCCGGGCGACGATTTCCTCATGCAGCTTCCCTCCGCCCTGCGCGAGCCGATCCAGAAGCGGCTTTCCACGTTCATCCTGCGCTCGAAGGTGAAGGCCACCGACGCCTCGAATGAATGGATCAAGCTCGGGCTCGCCGGCAAGGGGGCGGCTGCACTGATCGGGCGCTCCTTCGGACGGGTGCCGCAGGCGGCGCACGGCGTCGCGCACCTGGACGGGAGCACCATCATCCGCCTGCCGGTGGACCGCTTCGAGATCGTCGCCCCAAAGCACAAGGCACCGATCATCATGGAATCCCTTGCGGGCGAGGCCGACATGGCCGAACCGGAATACTGGGACTGGCTCGACATTCGCGCCGGCGTCCCGGTCATCACGCCCGCGACGCAGGAGCAATTCGTGCCGCAGATGGCGAATCTCGACTTGATCGGGGGCGTGAGCTTCACCAAGGGCTGCTATCCCGGCCAGGAGATCGTATCGCGCACGTACCACCGCGGCACGCTGAAGCAGCGCATGTATCTCGCGAACCTCATGGTCGAGGAGCGCCCGCAGGCGGGAGACAAGCTCTACTCGACCGCCACGGGCGAGCAATCCTGCGGCATGATCGTCAATGCCGCGCGTTCGCCGGGGGACGGCTACGACGCGCTCGCCGTGATCCAGATCGCGAGCGCCGCGCGTGGCGACGTGCGTTGGAAGTCGCTCGACGGGCCCCCGCTCAAGCTGCTTCCGCTGCCCTATCAGACGGAGCGTGACGGATGAGGCGCGACGGGTGAGGCGTGACGGGTGACTCGTGACGGGTAAAACGCGACTGGCGATTCATGGTATGCCTTGCTCTTATTACATCTACTATCGCGTGGACCCCGCCAAGGCCGCGGCGTGCGAACCGCAGATCAGAGAGTTGCTTGCCGCCGTGCGCAAGGCGACGGGCATCGAGGGCCGGCTGATGAGAAAGCGTGGCGAGCCCAACCTGTGGATGGAGGTCTACGAGAACGTTTCGGACGGTGCGAAGTTCGAGTGGGAGCTCGCGGAAGCCGCAGGCCGGCTCAAGGTCCAGGAGTTCCTGCTGCCCGGCACGCCGCGATACATCGAATGCTTCCAGGAGCCGTGAATTCGTGAGATCGGGAGATCGGGAGATCGAAAAGCCGTCAGGTCGGGAGATCGTGAGAGGGTCCTGCTCCGCCCTCACGCCCTCACGCTCTAACGCCCTCACGGAACTTGTCGCTCTCGCGCCCTGACGCCCTCACGTCAATCTACTATCGTCACCCATCACTCATCACCCATCACTCGTCACGCCTTTGCAGCCATGTGCCTGATCCTCCTCGCCTGGCGCGCGCATCCGGAATATCCGCTGGTCTTCGCCGCCAACCGCGACGAAGCGTACGAGCGCCCCAGCGCCGCGGCCGAGTTCTGGCGGGACGAGCCGCGCATCTTCGGCGGGCGCGACCTCGAGAAGGGCGGCAGCTGGCTGGGCCTGACGCTCTCCGGCCGGATCGCCGCGGTGACCAATTACCGAGACGGCGGCGGCGCCAAGAACGCGCCGCGCTCGCGCGGCGAGCTGGTCGCGCGCTTTCTGCGCGGAACCGATGAGCCGCGCGCCTACCTGCAACGGGTGATGTCCTCCGCCGGCGAGTATGGAGCATTCAGCCTGATCGTTGGGGACCTCGAACGCCTGCTGTTCTGCTCCAACCGCGCCGCCGGCATCGAGGAGGTCGCGCCCGGCGTGCACGGCCTGAGCAACCACCTGCTCGATACGCCGTGGCCCAAGGTGCGGCATGGCAAAGAGCGGGTCGGCGCGCTCCTCAAGGCGGGCGAATCAGAGCTTATGCGCGGGTTATTCGAGATCCTCACCGACCGGACCGCCGCACCGGATGCGGAACTGCCCGACACTGGCGTCGGGCTGCAGCGCGAGCGCGAGCTCTCGCCCTCCTTCGTCGCCGGCGAGCGCTACGGCACGCGGGCTTCCACCGTGCTGCTGATCAACAGAAGAAACGAAGTGGTATTCAGCGAACGCGCCTTCGGTGCACGCGGAGCGCCGCTCGGGAGCGTCGAAAAGCGATTCGCGCTCGAGCCGCCGCCTTATGCTGTAACCCGCGACTCGTGACTCGGAGTGGTCTCAAAAACCAGACGGAATCCGCCGATGTACGCAGACGAAAGCAGATCGCATGCGCCCTCACCCTCGCCCTCTCCCCCGCAGGGGTAGAGGGAAAGAATCTCCCTCCCCCTTTACAAGGGGGGGCTAGGGTTGGGGTAGAGCTTTTTGGCTTTGAATTTCCATTTTTTATCCGCGTTTATCTGCGGCTTCAAATGTTCTTGGGTTTTATCGGCGTTCATCGGCGGTTCCATTCGTGTCGGCCGTCGTGCGCGACATCGCCACGTGGGGTATCCCCGCCTCCATGAACTCCTCCCCCTCCGCCGTGAAACCGTGCTTCGCGTAGAAGCCGGCGGCGTGGGTCTGGGCGTGCAGCCTCACCTCATCGAAGCCCATCTTGCGGGCGAGCCCTATCAGGTGATCCATCAGTGCGCTTCCCGCGCCTTTGCCGCGCCACTCCTTGAGCACGGCCATGCGCCCGATGCGCCCGTCGCGCAGCAAGCGGCCGGTGCCGACGGGCGTGGCTCCTCGACGAACACCCGGGTGCGGATCGCGCGCAGCGCCTCGCGATTGGCGTACCAGTTGACCGTCCTGACCGTGAATTGGGGCTGCTCGCTCACGGGGCCCAAAAATCAACAGCAAGACTTAGCCGCAGATAAACGCCGATAAACGCGGATGAGACCTCCTGCTAACGGGCCTAGCGAATTCGAAAAATCGGCGTCCATCGGCCGCTGCAACTAGGTTCTTGAGACGGCCTCATTATAGAATTAAGTGCAATGAAAAACCTCTGGAACGACGCTGAGGCGAGGAACTTCAAAGGTGACCTGGGATTGCGGGTGTACACCTCGCGCCTGCTCGGCCGCGACAAGTCGCTCGTCTTGCACGGCGGCGGCAACACCTCGGTGAAAATCCGCGAGCGCAGCCTGCTCGGCGAGGAAGAGGACGTTCTTTACGTCAAGGGGAGCGGCTGGGATCTCGAAATCATCGAGGAAGCCGGGTTCTCGCCGGTTCGTCTAGCCCATCTGCTCAAGCTCGCGCGGCTCGAAGCGTTGAGCGATCCGGAAATGGTCAACGAGCTCGTCACCCAGATGACCCGTGCGTCGGCACCCGCGCCCTCGGTGGAGACGATTCTGCACGCGATCCTCCCCTACCGGTACGTGGATCACACCCACGCTGACGCGGTGCTCGCCGTCACGAACACCACCGACGGCGAGGCGCGGATCCGGGAAATCTACGGCGACAAGGCGGTGGTGGTCCCCTACATCATGCCGGGATTCGATCTCGCGCGATCGTGCGCCGTGAGGTTTCCGGCGGGCGCAGGTCCCAAGACCATCGGCATGGTGCTGATGAACCATGGCGTATTCTCCTTCGGCAATTCCGCCAGGGAGTCCTACGAGCGCATGATCGCGCTGGTGCAGCTTGCCGAGGACTATCTGGCGCACCGCCGCGCCTGGTCGCTGCCTCCCGCACGCGACGGGACTACCGGCAAACCGCTCCGTCGCGATCTCGCCACATTACGACATGGCATTTCCGGCGCTGCCGGCTTCCCGTTGGTGATGCGGTGCCACCACAACGAGCGCAGCCTGTCCTTTGCGCGCCGCCCCGATCTCCGTGAAATTGCGCAGGGGCCCGCGACGCCCGACCACGTGATCCGCACCAAGCGCGTGCCGATGATCGGGCGGGATGTCAGCGCATACGCCAGGGACTACCGCGCCTACTTCAACGAACATGCGCCGCGCGCGAGGGAACCGAAGACGATGCTTGATCCCGCACCTCGCGTGGTGCTTGATCCGGAATTGGGTATGTGCGCGCTCGGCCGCACCGCCAGGGACGCGGCCATGGCGGGTGACGTCTATGCGCACACCATGGACGTGATCGAGCGCGCGACGCTGCTCGGCGGCTACCGCGCCCTGCCGGCGAAGGACATCTTCGACGTTGAGTACTGGGACCTCGAGCAGGCGAAGCTGCGCAAGGGCGCCAAGCCCCCCGTGTTCGCGGGCGAAGTCGCGCTGGTGACGGGAGCCGCCTCGGGCATCGGCAAGGCGTGTGTCGAGGCCCTGCTCGCGCGCGGCGCGGCCGTCATCGGCCTCGATCTCAATCCGGCGATCAAGGGCCTCCACCAGCGGGAAGACTTCACCGGCATCCCGTGCGACGTCACCATGGAATCCGAAGTCACGAACGCACTTGAGGCGGGGGTCCGGGCGTTCGGCGGGCTCGATATGCTGATACTCAACGCCGGAATCTTCCCCGGCGGGACACGGATCGCCGAACTCACGACGGAGGAATGGCGCAAGGTGATGCAAATCAACCTCGACGCCAACCTGATCCTGATGCGCAGCTGCCACGGCCTGCTCAGGCTCGCGCCGCGCGCCGGCCGCGTGGTGCTCGTCGGCTCGAAAAACGTCCCCGCCCCCGGCCCCGGGGCCGCGGCCTATTCGGCATCGAAGGCCGGCGTCAACCAGCTGGCGCGTGTCGCCGCGCTGGAATGGGGCGAAGACGGCATCCGGGTCAATGTGCTGCATCCCAACGCGGTCTTCGACACCGCGATCTGGACTGACGAGGTCCTGAAGGCCCGCGCGGCGCATTACGGGATGAGCGTGGAGGAGTACAAGCGCAGGAACGTGCTCAAGACTGAGGTGACCAGCCGCGATGTCGCGGAGCTCGCAGCCGAGATGTGCGGCCCGGCCTTTGCCAAGACCACCGGGGCCCAGGTGCCGGTGGACGGCGGCAGCGACCGCGTTATCTGAGAGCCGATTAGCCGCCGATGGACGCCGATGAAGAGCAGGAATGAGCACAAAACATTCAGTATTCACTCGCCTTTCGCTGGCGTCTTGGCGTCTTGGCGGTTCAATTCCTGTTCCTGTCTTTCCTTTGCGTCCGTGGCGTCCTTTGCGTTGAGAGGTATCTGACGGTGGCGGGTTTCGACACCCTGCGCTGGCGCGACGGCCACCTTGAGCTGATCGACCAGCGCCTGCTTCCCGGCGAGTGCCGTTACCTCGCGTGCGACAGCGCAAAGGCGGTGGCCGAGGCGATCCGCGGCATGGCGGTGCGCGGCGCGCCCGCGATCGGCTGCGCCGCGGCCTACGGCGTCGCGCTCGAGGCGCACCGCCTGCGATCCGCCGGCCCCGAGAAGTTCGAATCCGGGCTCGAGCGCGCATTCCAGCTCCTCGCCGGGAGCCGTCCCACGGCGGCGAATCTGTTCTGGGCGCTCGATCGCATGCGCCGCAACCGGGATGGGCGGCGGGATGGCGATCCGAAGGCGATCGCGGCGGGGTTGCTCAAAGAAGCGCACGCGATCCTCCAGGAGGACGTGCGCCTTAACCGCCGCATGGGCGAGCACGGGGCCGCCCTGCTCGACGACGGCATGCAGGTGCTGACCCACTGCAATGCCGGGGCGCTCGCCACCGCCGGTCACGGCACGGCGCTGGGCGTGATCCGCTCGGCGGTCGCTGCCGGCAAGAGCATCAGCGTGGTGGTGGACGAGACGCGGCCTTTCCTGCAGGGCGCCCGGCTCACGGCATGGGAGCTCGCCCAGGACGGCATCCCCGTCACCCTGATCGCCGACAGCGCGGCGGGCCATTTCATGCGCCGAGGCGAGATCGACGCCGTCATCGTGGGAGCGGACCGCGTTGCCGCGAACGGCGATGTCGCCAACAAGATCGGCACTTACACCGTCGCAGTTCTCGCCCAGCGCCACAGCGTCCCGTTCTACGTGGCGTGCCCCCTTTCGACCATAGACCTTGGGGTCGCATCGGGTGCGGACATTCCAATCGAGGAGCGCGGCGCGGAAGAGGTCACCGGTTACCGCGACGTGCGTTGGGCACCGGCGGAAGTGACCGCCCGCAACCCGGTTTTTGACGTCACGCCTGCCGCCCTGGTCACCGCCCTGGTGACCGAGAAAGGCGTGATCAATGCACCCGACCGCAATAAGATAATGGCGTTATTCCAATGACGTTCGCGGCAGCGAGGCGATTTGCGGCATGCGGGATCAGCGCGATCTCGCTCGCGCTGGGGGGCTGCGCGGGCCTGTATTTCAAGGATGCCGGCCCGCCGCCGGCCGCGCCGCTCCAGTACACGCTGCGCGATCTCCCCTTCTCCGAGTACTGGACCGGGATCGTCTTCAACGGCGAGAAGATCGGCTTCACGCACTTCTCGATCCGGCCGATGCCCGAGCGCGGGCGCTACGAGATCGCCTCCGAGGCCTCCTTCCTGCTGCGTTTTCTCGGGATCCAGAAGCAGATCAAGCTCACGGGGCGCGATGTCGTCGCAGATGATCTCACGCTGGTCGAGTTCTCCTACGACTACAACATCGACGGCAGCGCGCTCAAGATTTCCGGGAGGCACGAGGCGAACGAGCTCCACGCCCAGATCGTTGCGGGCGGCAAGCCCAACCCGCAGCGGCTCAAGGTTTCCGAGAAGCTCTATCCCTCGAGCGCGATCATGCTCTACCCGGTGCTGCACGGCATCGCGCTCGGCCGCGACTACACCTTCCAGGTCTACAACGGCCAGCTCCAGGCGCTCGCGGAAGTCACGCAGCGGGTGCAGGCCTACGAGAAGAGCGAATTCTTCAGCGGCGCCGCATTCAAGGTCGAGACCAGCATGCACGGGCAGCGCGCCACCACCTGGATCGACGAGCAGGGCCGGCCCGCGTTCGAGCTTGGGGCGCGCGGGGTGATGATCTCCGCGCTCGAGGACGAAGCGCGCGCCAAGCGCTATCTCGCGCTGGCGAGCCTCAACAAGAAAGAGGGGCTGATCGAGTACAGCCTGATAAGGGCGGATGCGCCGATCACGGAGCCGCGCCGCGCCGCGGCGGTCAAGCTCGCGTTGCAGGGCGTTGATCGCATGCCGCCGTCGGACGACTGGCAGCGCTGCGAGAAGACGGCGCAGGCGATCGAGTGCGAAATTCGCGCGCTCGTACCTGCTGCGGCGCCGGATGCGGCGGCTGGCGGCGCCATCGCGGTGCTTGCTAAGTATCTGGAGCCTTCAATCACCGTGCAGAGCAACGACCCCTCGATTCGCCTCACGGCGAAAGAAATCGTCTCCAACGCCGTAACGCCGGCGGAGAAGATCGCGCGGATCGTCGACTGGTTGCAGAAGAATGTCGAGCGCGCGCCGCTCGACGTGTTTTCCGCGCTCGACGTGTGGGAGAAGCGCAAGGCCGAGTGCCAGGGCCACGCCTATCTCTACACCGCATTCGCCCGCGCGGTGGGCATCCCGACGCGCGTGTGGAACGGGTTCGTGTACTCGGAGCAGTTCGACGGCTTTCTCTACCACAGCTGGGCCGAGAGCTGGGACGGCGCGCGCTGGCGGCCGGTGGACCCGACCTTCGGGCAGGTCGCCGCCGATGCGACGCACGTGAAGCTCATCGAGGGCGAAGCGCTCGCCGACCTGCTGCCGCTGCTCGAGTGGGTGGGAAAGACGAAAATCCGCGTGCTCGCGGTCGAGCGCCAAATGCCGTGAGTCGTGAAATCGTGAGGTCCTGAGATCGAAAAACCGTGAGATTGTGAAATCGGGAGGTCGTAAAATCGAAAGATCGAGACGCCGGGAAGTCGTGAGATCGCGAGGGCGGGAGATCGAGAAGTTGGCTGATCGTAAGATCGAGAAACCGTGACAGAAACTCACTTCGCTCTGACGCTCTGACGTCCTCACGCCCTCACGGATCGTGTCGCCCTCACGCTCTCACGCCCTGCCGCCCTCACGCGTCACAGCGTAAGGCCGCCGCTCACCTCGATCACCGCGCCGTTGATGTAGCTCGCCTCGTCGGAAGCGAGGAAGGCGAAGGTGTTGGCGAAGTCGCTAAGCGATGATTTCGACCGGCGTGCGCAGCGGCGCCAGATCGAACAGCTCGACGATGTCCCGGCTGCGCATGCGGATACAGCCAATGGAGCCGGGCTTGCCCATCTCGACGCTTTCCGGGCTGCCGTGGATGTAGATGCAGCGGCGCATAGTGTCCACCTTGCCCAGGCGGTTGAATCCCGGCTCGCAGCCCGAGAGCCACAGAATGCGCGTGAGGATCCAGTCGCGGTCGGGAAAGCGTCGGGCTAACTTGGGGCTGTAGATCTCGCCGGTCGGGCGCCTGTCCACGAAGACTGTGTTCAGCGGATGCCCGGCGCCGATCTTGGCGCGGACGATGTGCTTGCCTCGCGGCGTGCAGTAACTGCCGTTCAGCTCCCCCGCTCCGTTCCTTGAGGTCGAAACGCGGTACCGCTTGATGAGCGTTCCTTTATCATCAATAAGATCAAGTTCTTGAGATGATATATTAATGTTAATTCTAGGCATCGGCCCGGCTGCGGCGGCGTGCGCCGAAGAACTCCTGCAACAGGATGACGGCGGCGTCCGACAGCACTCCTCCCACTACCTGGGTGTGACGACCGAGCCCGGGCTCGGCGAACAAGTCCACGATGCTCCCGCAGGCCCCGGTCTTGGGATCGGCCGCCCCGAATAGGAGCCGTGCTATGCGGGCGTGCATGATGGCCCCCGCGCACATGACGCACGGCTCCAGCGTCACAAACAGGTCGCAGCCCGCGAGCCGGTAGTTCCCGAGCCGCGCGGCGGCGTCACGCAGCGCGACGATCTCGGCGTGGGCGCTCGGGTCGCGGCTCGATATCGGGCGGTTGTAGCCGCGGCCGACCACGGCTCCCTCCTGCACGACCACCGCTCCCACGGGCACCTCGCCCGCCGCGGCGGCCTGCCGCGCGAGCCCGAGCGCTTCGCGCATGAAATCTTCGTCGCTCATGAAAATTCGGGGCTAGCGTCTCGGGGCGCGGGGCTTGAGGTCAAAAGCGTGCTGTCCCTTCCGGGTGAACGAGTCCCTAGTCCCTAGCCCTTAGTCCCTATTCCATAGTCCCTGATTCATTCCCATTCTATGGTCGCGGGCGGCTTGCTGGAAACGTCGTAGACCACGCGGTTGACGCCGCGCACTTCGTTGATGATGCGGTTCGCCACCTTCGAGAGCAGCCCGTGCGGCAGCTCCGCCCAGTGCGCGGTCATGAAATCCTGTGTCTGGACCGCGCGCAGCGCAATCACGTACTCGTAGGTGCGCCCGTCACCCATCACGCCGACCGATTTCACCGGTAAAAACACGGCGAAGGCCTGGGCGGTCTTGTCGTACCACCCCGCGGCGCGCAGCTCGTCTATGAAAATCGCGTCCGCGCGCCGCAACAGGTCCGCGTATTCGGCCTTCACTTCGCCGAGGATGCGCACGCCCAGCCCCGGCCCCGGGAAGGGATGCCGGAACACGATTTCCCGCGGCAGCCCCAGAGCGATGCCCAGCTCGCGCACTTCGTCCTTGAAGAGCTCCCTCAGCGGCTCGAGCAATTTCAGATGCAAGGTGTCGGGCAGCCCGCCGACGTTGTGATGCGACTTGATGGTGCGCGCTTTCTGGGTCTTGGCGCCGGCCGATTCGATGACGTCCGGGTAGATGGTGCCCTGCGCCAGCCATTTGACCTGGGGCAGCTTCGCCGCCTCACGCTGAAACACCTCGATGAACTCGCGGCCGATGATCCTGCGCTTCTCCTCGGGATCGATGACGCCCTTGAGGTGGCGCAGGAATTGATCGCGCGCATCCACGTGGATGACCTTGGCTCCGAGAGCGCCGGCGAAGGTGCGCATCACCTGCTCCGCCTCGTCGAGCCGGAGCAGCCCGTTATCCACGAACACGCAGGTGAGCTGGTTGCCGAGTGCGCGGTGGATCAAGGCCCCCGCTACCGAGGAATCCACCCCGCCCGACAGCCCGAGCACCACCTCTTCGGACCCCACCTCCGAGCGGATGCGCCCGACCGTTTCCTCGAGGTAGTCCGGCATGTTCCAGTCCCCGGACAACCCGCAGATGCCGAGCACGAAGCACTCAATGATGGCCTCGACCTGCAGCGTGTGCGTGACTTCGGGATGGAACTGCACCCCGTAGAGCTTGCGCTTCTCGTCCGCCATGCCCGCGATCGGGCATGCCGCGTTGCTGGCGATCACGTTGAAGCCCGGGGGCAGCTCGTTGACCTTGTCGCCGTGGCTCATCCACACGTCGAGCAGCCCGTGCCCTTCCTGGCTGATGCGGTCCTGGATGTCCTCGAGCAGCGCGGAATGGCCGCGCGCCCGCACCTCGGCGTAACCAAATTCGCGGACGCGGCCCATCTCGACCTTCCCCCCGAGCTGCGCCGCCATGGTCTGCATGCCGTAGCAGATGCCGAGCACCGGCACGCCCAGCTCGAACACCCGCTGCGGCGCGCGCGGCGTGCCGCCCTCCCAGACCGAGGCCGGACCGCCGGAAAGAATGATGCCGCGCGGATTGAAGGAGCGAATGAAGCGCTCATCCACGTCGTAGGGGTGGATCTCGCAGTAGACGTGGGCCTCGCGCACGCGGCGCGCGATCAGCTGCGTGTACTGCGCGCCGAAGTCGAGAATGAGGATCTTTTCGTGCATCAGACCGGCAAGCGGTGAACAGTAAGCGGTAAGCGGTGGAACCCCGATGCCATCATATTTCCGCTCACTGTTTACCGCTCACTGCTTACTCGACTCTGTAATTGGGCGCTTCCTTCGTGATCTGCACGTCATGCACGTGCGACTCCCGGATGCCGGCGAGCGTGATTTCGACGAACTCCGCCCTGGTGCGCACCTCTTCGACGGTGTTGCAGCCAAGGTAACCCATGCTCGAGCGCAAACCGCCCATCAGCTGCTGCACCAGCGGTCCGAGCTGCCCCTTGTACGGCACCCTGCCCTCCACGCCCTCGGGCACGAGCTTGTCGGTATCGGGCTCCTCGTCCTGGAAGTAGCGGTCGGCAGCGCCCTGCTGCATGGCGCTGAGCGAGCCCATGCCCCGATAAGTCTTGTAGGAGCGCCCTTGGAACAGCTCGGTCTCTCCGGGCGATTCCTCGGTGCCGGCGAAAAGGCCCCCGATCATCACCGCGTGCGCGCCGGCGGCGATCGCCTTGGCGATGTCCCCCGAGTAGCGGATGCCGCCGTCGGCGATCAGCGGCACATCGCTTTTCACGAGCGCCTTGGCGACATTGGCGATCGCCGAGAGCTGCGGTATGCCCACGCCGGCGACGATGCGCGTGGTGCAGATGGAGCCGGGGCCGATGCCGACCTTGACGCCATCCGCCCCGTTGTCGATCAACGCCTTCGCCGCGGCAGCGGTGGCGATGTTGCCGGCGATCACCTGCGTCCGGGGAAACTTGCGCTTGACCCATCTCACCCGGTCCAGCACGTTCTTGGAGTGACCGTGCGCGGTATCCACCACGATCACGTCCACGCCGGCCTCGACCAGCGTTTCGGCGCGCTCCTCGGTGCCCTCGCCCACCCCGATCGCGGCACCCACGCGCAGCCGCCCGAGCTGGTCCTTGCACGCGTGGGGATGCTCGGTGGACTTGAGTATGTCCTTGACCGTGACGAGACCCCGCAGCTCGAATTTCTTGTTCACCACCAGCACGCGCTCGAGGCGGTGCTTGTGCATGAGCGCCAACGCTTCTTCGCGACCCGCCCCCTCGCGCACCGTCACCAGCCGCTCGCGCGGCGTCATGATGTTCTTGACCGGCTGCTCGAGCTTGGTCTCGAAGCGCAGGTCGCGGTTGGTGACGATACCCACTACGCGGCCCCCCGGGTTGATCACCGGCAGGCCGGAGATCTTGTGCTGCTGGGTGAGGTTGAGGACGTCCCTCACCTTCATGCTGGGCATGATGGTGAGCGGGTCCTTGACGATGCCGCTTTCGAAGCGCTTGACCTTCGTCACCTCGGTTGCCTGCGCCTTGGGCGACATGTTCTTGTGGACGATGCCGACGCCGCCCTCCTGGGCGATGGCGATGGCGAGCCGCGCCTCGGTGACGGTGTCCATTGCCGCCGAGACCACGGGGATGTTGAGGGTGATGCCGCGGGTGAGCTGGGTCCGGAGACTGACTTCGCGCGGGAGGACGTTCGAGTGGGCGGGGATCAGCGAGACATCGTCGAAGGTGAGGGCCTTTTGCACCACACGCATGTTTTTCATCCTTCGCAAAGAGCGGATTATACGGAAACAGCGGTAAACCGTAAACAAAAAGGTGCGTTAATTGATTGACTCGACGGCATAAACTCGCTATGGTGCGTTCCAAGCGCGGGCCCGGTTCGGCTCGCCCTGACGAACCAACGGAGACCCTGTGAAAGCGATCATCGCAGTCGCCATGGTGGTGGCCTCGGCAGCCGCTCACGGCGGCGAGCTGCTGAAATGCATCGACAAGGACGCCAAGGTGGAATACGCCGACCGCTGCCCGCCCGGCACGACCGAGCAGAAGATCGGGGTCAGGAGCTCGGCCGGCGGCTCCTCCCCGAGCGCCGCGCCGCAGCAGAAGTCGCTCGCGGAACGCGACGCCGAGTTCAGGAAACGCCTGCTCGAGCAGCAGGAAACGCAGCAGAAAGCGGAAAAGAAATCGGCCGAAGCCGATCAGAGGCGCGAAGCGTGCGAAAGCGCCCAGACCTATCTGAAGAGCCTGCAGGCGGAAAACCGCATTTCGCGCATCGATCCCCGGACCGGCGAGCGCGTCTTCCTCGAAGACGCCGACCGCCCTGCTGAAATCGCCAAAGCCCAGCGCGCGGTCGACCAGAACTGCAAGTGACGGCCGGCTGCGGGACGGCCGTCACTCCGGCGCAGGCCGGAGTCCAGGCAGGGGTTTCTTCTGGAAGTCAACCGCGGCGCCCTGTGGCACCGCCGCGTTTGGCGCGCGCGCGCCGCGCCTGCTTCGGATCGGCGATCAACGGCCGGTAGATCTCGATTCGATCCCCTTCCCTGAGCCGCGCATCAAGGCGCGTCGGCCTGCCGAAGATGCCGACGCGGGCGCGCTCGACGTCGATCCCGGGAAAGCGCGTGGTGATGCCGGAGCGCTCGATCGCCTCCCCCACCGTCGTCCCCTCTTCCACTTCCAGCGTGAGCAGAACCTGCTCTTCGCGAAGGGCGTAAACGACCTCGATGCGGAATCGGGTCTTTCCGTTCACCGTTCACCCCTCACGGTTCACCGTAGTTTCAGCTATAAAGCCGCCCCGCGCGCTTGACGAACGCGTCGACGAACGTGCTGGCGATGTAGTGGAACACCGGCCCCGCCAGCTTCTCGAGCAGGTGGCTCGCAAACTCGTAGTGCAGGCGGAACTCGATCTTGCAGCCGCGCCCGTCCAGGTCGATGAACTTCCAGGTGCCGTCGAGTTTCCTGAAGGGCCCGTGCACCAGCCGGATCTCCATGAGCGAGGGGCGCTGCTTGGTGTTCTCGGTGGTGAAACTGTGCTTGATGTGATGGTAGTCGATGAGAATCGTGGCGCGCGTGATGCGCTCGTCGCGGTGGAGGACCGTGGTGCCGCCGCACCACGGCATGAACTCGGGATACTTTTCCACGTCGTCCACCAGCGCGAACATCTGCCCGGGGGAGTATCCCACCAGCACCGAGCGGGTCACTTCAGGCACGCTCGCGCTCCGCTACGCAGCGCATGGGAAAGGACCGAGCGATGCAACTGCGCTGGTAGAATGGGTGCCCGTCCACGGTCCCCGCCATGAGCATCGTCCAGAACAAGAAGGCCTTCCACGACTATTTTATCGAGGAGCGCTTCGAAGCCGGCATCGCGCTCGAAGGCTGGGAGGTCAAGGCGATGCGCGCGGGACGCGCACAGCTCAAGGAAGCGTACGTGATGGTGCGCAACGGCGAGCTCTACCTCATCGGCTGTCACGTGAGCCCGCTGCCGGCCGCTTCAACCCACTTCGTTCCCGACCCCACGCGCACCCGGAAGCTCCTGCTCCATGCGGGGGAGATCAACCGCCTCGCCGGCAGCGTCGAGCGCGCCGGCTACACGCTGGTGCCGCTCGACCTGCATTACAAGGGCGGTCGCATCAAGCTCGAGATCGGGCTCGCCAAGGGCAAGAAGCAGCACGATAAGCGCGAAACCGAGAAGGCGCGCCAGTGGCAGCGCGAGAAGCAGCGGCTGCTCAAGCTGACGAAATAGACCTCAAGGCGACTTGGCCTTGCCGGGGATGCCGCATAGCGCGTCCTGCATGGCGGTCAATTGGGGTGGCAGATGGGACTCGAACCCACAACACCCGGAATCACAATCCGGTACTCTACCTTTGAGCTACTGCCACCATCGGAGAAGGCAATGTTAAGTGTTGAGTTTTGAGTGTTAAGTGACCCCGAGCACCAAATGAGGCCCTACTCAACATTCAACACTAAACACTCAACACTCGCCCGGAAGGGCGAATGTGGCGCGCCCGGCGGGAATCGAACCCACAACCCCCGGCTTAGAAGGCCGGTGCTCTGTCCGTTGAGCTACGGGCGCCGCAAAACCCGGCGCGCAAACCAGGCTGGGCCGCACCTTGGAAGCGGCGTAATATACCCTTCGAACCCTCTGACGGTCAATGGAAAACCGGAACTCTTCGGCGTGAAAATGTCAACTTGCGGAGGCGTTCGATTTCGGATATAAAGCGTCTTTTTTCGAGTGCTTTGAGGCTCATGCCCACCGAGTTACACAAGCCTTTTCCCCCTTACAAACCGAAGGGGAAAGAGGAGTACATGAACCCGCGGCAGCTCGCCCACTTCCGCAAGATCCTGGACGAAATGAAGCGCGAGCTGTCTCAGGACATCGACCGCACCGTGCACACGATGCAGGACGAGGCGACGATCTTCGCCGATCCCAACGACCGCGCGAGCCAGGAATCGGACATGTCGCTCGAGCTGAGAAACCGCGACCGCGAGCGCAAGCTCATCAAGAAGATCGACGAGACCATCGCGCGCATCGACGCGGCCGAATACGGCTACTGCGAGAGCTGCGGCGTGGAGATCGGCATGAAGCGCCTGGAAGCGCGTCCCACGGCGACGTTGTGCATCGACTGCAAGACGCTCGACGAGCTGCGCGAGCGGCAGGTGGCAAAGTAGCTGTCAGCGATCTGCCGTCAGCATTCAGCTATCGACAACACCGAAGGCGAACTCCACATCGATTCAGCTGAGTGCTGAAAGCGGATAGCTGAAAGCTAAAAAGGGGCGGAATGACCGCCCCTTTTTGTTTGGCTGACTGCTGACCGCTGAAAGCTGAGCGCTATGGGGCGGTCGTCGCCGCCCGCTCGTCTGCGGCGACCGCCTTCATGGACAGCCGCAGCCTCCCCTTGTCGTCTGCCTCCAGCACCTTCACGCGCACCGACTGCCCTTCCTTCAGGTGGTCCGCCACGTTGTTGACGCGCTCGTTCGCGATCTGCGAGATGTGCAGCAGCCCGTCCTTGCCCGGCAGCACGCTCACGATCGCGCCGAAATCGAGCAGCTTCAGCACGGTGCCTTCGTAGATACGCCCGACTTCCACGTCGGCGGTGATGTCCTCGATGCGCTTGCGCGCGGCCTCCCCCGCTTCCGGCGACACACAGGCGATAATGACGGTGCCGTCGTCCTGAATGTCGATGGTGGTGCCGGTCTCTTCGGTGATCGAGCGGATCACCGCGCCGCCCTTGCCGATCACGTCGCGGATCTTCTCGGGCTTGATCTTGATCGTGATCATCCGCGGCGCCCACATGGAAAGCTCGGCGCGCGGCGCTTCGAGCGCCTGCTTCATCTTGCCGAGGATGAGCATCCGCCCATCGCGTGCCTGGGTAAGCGCCGCATGCATGATCTCCTTGGTGATCCCGTTGTTCTTGATGTCCATCTGCAGCGCGGTGACGCCCCGCTCGGTTCCCGCGACCTTGAAATCCATGTCGCCCAGATGGTCCTCATCACCCAGGATGTCGGAGAGCACGGCAAAGCGGTTGCCTTCCTTGATCAGCCCCATCGCGATGCCGGCGACGTGCGCCTTTAGCGGTACGCCCGCGTCCATCAGCGCGAGACACCCGCCGCATACCGAAGCCATAGAGCTCGAGCCGTTGGATTCCGTGATCTCGGAGACAACCCGCAGCGAATAGGCGAATTCCTCAGGGCCCGGCAGCATCGCCAGCAGGGCGCGCTTCGCGAGGCGCCCGTGTCCGATCTCGCGACGCTTGGGCGCGCCGACGCGTCCGGTTTCGCCCGTCGCGTACGGCGGCATGTTGTAATGGAGCATGAAGCGCTCGCGGTACTCGCCCTGCAGGGCGTCGATGATCTGCGAGTCGCGCGAAGTGCCGAGCGTCGCGGTCACCAGCGCCTGGGTTTCCCCGCGGGTGAAAAGCGCCGAGCCGTGCGCACGGGGCAGCAGACCGGTGCGGATCGAGATCGGACGCACGGTGCGCGTATTGCGCCCGTCGATGCGCGGGCCGCCGTTGAGGATCTGGTTGCGGACGATCTTCGCTTCGAGGCTGCTGAACTCGCTCTTCACCATGTTCTCGTGCTCAGTGGTGGAACCCGACGGGGCGAGCTCGGCGAGAACGCTCGCGCGGATTTCTTCCACCCGCTTGCTGCGCGCCTGCTTCTGCCGGATCTCGTAAGCCTGGCGCAGGTCGGTCTCCGCGAGCTGTGTGAGCCGGTCAACGAGCTCCTGGTTCTTCGCGGGCGGCGCCCAGTCCCACAGCGGGGTGCCCGCCTGCTCCACCAGCTCGTTGATCATCTGGATCACCGGCTGCATCTGCTGGTGCCCGAACACCACGGCGCCGAGCATCACGTCCTCCGGCAGCTCCTTCGCCTCGGACTCCACCATCAGCACCGCCTGCTCAGTGCCGGCCACCACCAGATCGAGGTGCGAGGATTTCAGTTCCGTGGCGGTCGGGTTGAGCGCGTACTGCCCGTTGAGATAGCCCACGCGGGCCGCGCCGATCGGACCGTTGAACGGGATGCCCGAGATCGCGAGCGCCGCGGAAGTGCCGATCATGGCGGGGACGTCGGAATCGATCTCGTTATTGGAAGACACGACCGTGGCAACCACCTGGATCTCGTGGTAGAAGCCGTCGGGAAACAGCGGACGGATCGGGCGGTCGATAAGCCGGCACGTCAGGATCTCCTTTTCGGACGGACGGCCTTCGCGCCTGAAAAAGCCGCCGGGAATCTTGCCCGCGGCGTAAGTGCGCTCCTGATAGTCCACGGTGAGCGGCAGGAAATCCTTTCCCGGCGCGACCTGCTGGTCACCGACAACGGTGACCAGCACCACCGTGTCTTCCATCGTCACGAGTACCGCGCCCGTTGCCTGGCGCGCGATCTCCCCGGTTTCCAAGGTCAGCTGGTGCCGTCCCCATGTCAAAGTTTTCTTGATGTGATTCAAGGTGTTGTCCTCTAGATCCAATAAAAAAGACCGCTTTGTGCGGTCTTCGGTCAACGGAATGTTGCTTGACGTAGCGCCCAGCGCCCGCTTGGGCGCTGCATGCCACCCAACCCGTTGCTCGCTACGCGGCCACCCATGGAGCGTCTTACTTGCGCAGGCCGAGGCGATCGATCACTTGCCGGTACTTCTCGGCGTTCGCTCGCTTGAGGTAATCGAGGAGCTTCCGCCGGCGGCTCACCATCCGCAGCAGGCCGCGCCGCGAATGATGGTCCTTGACGTGCGTCTTGAAATGCTCGGTGAGGTCGGTGATGCGCGCCGTGAGCAGTGCAATCTGAACCTCCGGTGATCCGGTGTCGCCTTTTTGCCGCTGGTATTCCTTCACCAACTCGGCTTTCTGGTTGTTCGTGACAGCCATCATGCTCTCCGACTCGAATGCGCGCTATTTTACTCTCTAACCCACGGTTTCTCAATCAATAAGGTGTGTCACATGCTGTTTCAATGAATGACTGCGCGCACGACTTGTCTTTGCAACCTGAGCCAAAACCGTGACAGCGCAGCGCGTGTTTCATTATGTTACGGGCTCTTAGGCGACGACCTGGGACTTCAGCCGGCGCGGACCGATACGACCGGACGCTGTGACCTCGGCCACCCCCAGGAACTCGCGGTCCGGCCCGTAAACGCGCGCCAGTCCTGCCGCCCGCGCCTCGGCCCGTTCGACCAGCTGTCCCCGCCTCATGCGGCCCGCTTCGCCGGCGTCGAGATCGAATCGCGGCAGCGTTGCAACCAGCGCATCGGCCGGCAGCAACAGCGCCCCGCGCTCTTCGGGCGTGAGCCGCTCAAGCCGCTCGAGCGTGACCGCGCCTGAAGAGAGGCAAAATGCGCCGACCGCCGTGCGCCGCAACCCGGAAAGACAGGCGCCGCACCCGAGTTCACGCCCGATGTCCTCCGCCAGCACGCGTACGTAGGTGCCCTTGCTGCAGGTCACCGAGATCCCGATCTCGGTTCCACCGAACCCGACCAACCTCAATTCGCGGACGAAGACCTTGCGCGGCGTGCGCGGCAGCTCCTGCCCCGCGCGCGCCAGCTTGTACAGCGGCCGCCCGCCGCGCTTGACCGCGCTATACATCGGCGGCGTCTGAAGGATTTCACCTACGAAGCGCTTGAATACGGCTTCGACTTCCCGCCGCTCGACCGTCACGGGGGCGCGTCCCGTCACGTCGCCCTCGAGATCGCCCGTCGCGGTGGTAACGCCCAGCCGCATCGTGGCGAGATAAGTCTTGTCGGCTTCCAGCAGCGCGTGGGAAAACTTGGTCGCCTCGCCCAGGCACACCGGCAGCAGCCCCGTCGCCAAGGGGTCGAGCGTGCCGGTGTGGCCGGCCTTCCGCGCGGAGAACAGGCTACGCACCTTCCGGACCGCGGTATGCGAGGTGATGCCGGAAGGCTTGTCGAGCAGGAGCACACCGTCGACGTTGCGTTGCTCTTCTGCACCGCTCATTTCGCGCCGCGCGAGCCCCGTCATTTGCGCCGCCCGCCTCGCCCGGAGTCCTCCGCGACCGCAGCGTCGATCAACTGTGACAGGCGCATGCCGCGCTCGACCGAGGAATCGAACTTGAACTGCAGCTGCGGCACCGTGCGGAGCTTCAAGCGATGCGCGAGCCGGCTGCGCAGGAACCCCGCAGCGTGCCGCAGGCCGGCCGTGGTCTCCTCCACCTTTGAGGCGTCCCCGAGGAGCGTGAAGTAGACGCGGGCGCAGGCGTTGTCCGGGGTCACTTCGACGTCCGTGATGGTGATCATGCCGACGCGGGGATCGTTCAACTCGAGCTGGATGACATCGGACAGCTCGCGCTGCACCTGTTCCGCGATGCGGCGGCTGCGCGGATAGTCTCTCGGCATGGCGCTGTCCCGAGTTCAAGGTTCAATGTTCAAGGTTCAAGGTTCAAGGTTCAAGGTTCAAGGTTCCGAGTTCAAGGTTAGAATTCAACCTGAAAGTTGGAACTCAGAACATGGAACTCGGAACGGACGCTAGAGCGTCCTGGCGACCTCGACGACTTCGTACACCTCGAGCTGGTCGCCGACCTTGACGTCGTCGAAGTTCCTGAGGGAAAGGCCGCACTCGAATCCGGCCTTGACCTCCCGCACGTCGTCCTTGAACCGTTTGAGCGAATCGAGCTCCCCATCGTGGATCACCACGTTGTCGCGCAGCACGCGCACCCTGGCGGCGCTGCGCCGCACCAGTCCTGCCGAGACGTAGCAGCCGGCGACGGTGCCGATGCGGGAGATCTTGAAGATCTGGCGCACCTCGACCACCCCGAGCACGTTTTCCTTCCTCTCCGGCGCGAGCATGCCGGAGAGCGCGGCCTTGACGTCGTCCACGGCACCGTAGATCACGTTGTAGTAGCGGATATCCACACCGCCGCCCTCGGCCAGCTTGCGCGCCGCGGCGTCCGCCCGCGTGTTGAACCCGATGATGACCGCTTTGGCGGCCAGCGCAAGGTTGACGTCCGATTCGGTGATGCCGCCCACGCCGGCGTGCACGATGTTGACCTTGACCTCATCGGTGGAGAGCTTGCTCAGGGCGTGCGACAAGCCCTCGTACGAGCCCTGGACGTCGGCCTTGATGATCAGCGTAAGGGTCTTGGCCTGCCCTTCGCCCATCTGTTCGAAGATGTTTTCGAGCTTGGCGGACTGCTGTTTCGCGAGCTTCACGTCGCGGTACTTGCCCTGGCGGAACAGTGCGATCTCGCGCGCCTTGCGCTCGTCGCCCAGGGTGAGCACTTCCGAGCCCGCGACCGGCACGTCCGAAAGCCCCAGGACCTCCACCGGTATTGAAGGCCCGGCTTCCTCTATTGCCCGGCCATTCTCGTCCAGCATCGCCCGCACACGCCCGAACACCGCGCCGGCGAGCACCACGTCGCCGCGCTTGAGCGTGCCCGACTGCACCAGCACCGTTGCGACCGGCCCGCGACCCTTGTCGAGCCTGGATTCGATCACGATGCCCTTCGCGGGGGCGTCGCGCGAAGCCTTGAGCTCGAGCACTTCCGCCTGCAGCAGCACGCGCTCGAGCAACGCGTCGATGTTCTTGCCGGTCTTGGCGGACACTTCCACGAACATGGTGTCGCCGCCCCATTCTTCCGGCACCACCTGGTGGCCGGCGAAGTCCTGCTTGATGCGGTCGGGATTGGCTTCCGGCTTGTCGATCTTGTTGAGCGCCACCACGATCGGCACCTTGGCCGCCTTCGCGTGGTGGATCGCCTCGATCGTCTGCGGCATCACGCCATCGTCCGCGGCGACTACCAAGACCACGATATCGGTCACCTTGGCGCCGCGCGCACGCATGGCAGTGAAAGCCTCGTGCCCCGGCGTATCGAGGAACGTGACCATGCCTTTGGGCGTGTCCACGTGGTAGGCGCCGATGTGCTGGGTGATGCCGCCCGCTTCCCCGCTCGCCACCCGTGTGCGCCGGATGTAATCGAGCAGCGAGGTCTTGCCGTGGTCCACGTGGCCCATCACGGTCACCACCGGCGGGCGCGCTTCGAGCTTGATCTCGCCGGGCCCCTGCTGCTCTTCGGCCAGGAAGGCGTCAGGCTCGTCGAGCTTGGCGCGCTTGGCAACGTGCCCCATGTCCTCGGCCACGATCATCGCCGTGTCCTGGTCCAGCACCTGGTTGATCGTCACCATGGTGCCCATTTTCATCAGCGTCTTGATCACCTCCGCCGCCTTGACCGACATCTTGTGCGCAAGTTCGCCGACGGTGATGGTCTCGGGCACCGTCACCTCCCGAACGATAGGCTCCGTGGGCGCCGAGAATGTGTGCTGCTGCTCGCCCTCGTCCTTGTGAGCGGCATGACGCGCCTTGCGCTCGCGCCACCCCAGCCCGCCCGTGGCATCGCCGCGCGTCTTGATCGTGCGCCGCTTGACCGTGTCGTCCTTCCAGACGACGGCCTTGACCTGTTTCTTCGCCTTTTTCTCGGCCTTCTCCGCCTTTTCCTCGGGCTTGACCGTCGGTTTGTGCAGCGTGCCCTCGACGTGGGCGGGCGCCGCCGGCTTCACTTCCTCCACGGCCTTCGGCTCCGCCGCGGCTTCGGTCGTCTTCTTGCGGCGCTTCTTCTCCGCATCCTCGGCCTGGCGCGCGGCCAGCTCGGCCTGCTTCCTCGCCTCCGCTTCGCGCAGCGCGATCTGCTCCGCGTCGAGCACGGGCCTGGGTGCTTCGGCCGCGGCTTCCGTATCGACCGCGTCGCGCTTGACCAGCACCCGCTTCTTGCGCACCTCGATCTGGATGGTGCGCGACTTGCCCATGGCGTCGGATTTCTTGATCTCGGTGGTCTGCCGGCGCGTGAGCGTGATCTTCTGCTTGGCTTCCTTGGCGCCGTGGGCGTGCCGCAGGTAATCGAGCAGCTGGCTCTTGTCCTTCTCGGTGAGCGGCGTGTCCTCGTCGAGCGCCTTCTTCACGCCGGCCGCCTGCAACTGCTCGATGAGCATCGCGGGCGGCAGCCCGAGCTGCTGGGCGAACTGCGTGACGTTGATCTGCGCCATCTCGTTCTTCGCTCAGGTATGGGTTTCCGCAAACCACGGCGCGCGCGCCGCCATGATGAGCACCTTGGCGCGCTCCGCGTCCAGGCCGGTGAGCTCGACCAGGTCGTCGGTGGCGAAGTCGGCGAGCGCTTCCTGGGTCCCCACGCCCTTCGCGGCGAGCAGGCGCGCCGTGTCGTTGTCCATGCCCCCGACGTTCATCAGGTCCTCGATGTCGTGCTCGACCCGCTCTTCGCTGGCGATCGCCTGGGTGAGCAGCGCGTTGCGCGCCCGGCTGCGCAATTCGTTGACGGTGGCTTCGTCAAAGGACTCGATCTCCAGCATCTCGGTGAGCGGCACGTAGGCGACTTCCTCCAGCGTGTTGAAGCCCTCCTGCACCAGGATGTCGGCGACTTCCTCGTCAACGTCGAGCTTTTCCATGAACAGCGTGCGCACGTGCACTGCTTCTTCCTCGCCCTTCTTCTGCGACTCTTCGCGCGTCATGATATTGAGCTCCCAGCCGGTGAGCTCGCTTGCCAGCCGCACGTTCTGGCCGCTGCGGCCGATCGCCTGGGCGAGATTCTCCTCGTCCACGACGATGTCCATGCTGTGCGCTTCCTCGTCCACCTTGATCTTGCTCGCCTCCGCCGGGGCCAGCGCATTGACCACGAACTGCGCCGGGTCCTCGGCCCACAGGATGATGTCCACGCGCTCGCCGGCAAGCTCCGAAGTCACCGCCTGCACGCGCGAGCCGCGCATGCCGACGCAAGTGCCGATCGGATCGATGCGCCGGTCCTTGGAATGCACCGCGATCTTGGCGCGCGAGCCCGGATCGCGCGCCGCCGCCTTGATTTCGAGCAACCCATCCTCGAGCTCCGGCACCTCGAGCTCGAACATTTTCACCAGGAACTCGGGCGCGGTGCGCGACAGTATCAGTTGCGGACCGCGGCTCGCGCGGTCGACCTTCCAGACGTAGGCGCGCACGCGATCGCCCACCCGCAGGTTTTCCTTCGGAATCATCTGGTCGCGCGGCAGCATGGCTTCCAGCCGGCCCGACTCGATAATGCCGTTGCCACGCTCCATGCGCTTGATCACCCCGGTGACCAGGTGTTCCTTGCGCGAGAGGAAGTCGTTGAGAATCTGCTCGCGCTCGGCGTCGCGGATCTTTTGCAGGATCACCTGCTTTGCGGTCTGCGCGCCGATGCGGCCCACCTCCAGGGCCCCCAGAGGTTCCTCGATGTACTCGCCGAGCCGGATATCGGGGTTCTTCTCTTTCGCTTCGCGCAGCATGTACTGGCGTGACGGCGCTTCGATTTCCTCGTCACCCACCACCTGCCAGCGGCGAAAAAACGAGAACTCGCCCGTCGCGCGGTCCACCGAGGCGCGCACGTCTATGTCCTCGTGGAAACGCTTCTTGGTGGCGGAGGCCAAAGCAAGCTCCAGCGCGCCGAACACGATTTCCTTTTCGACGTTCTTCTCCCGCGCCAGGGCGTCGACCAGCAACAGAATCTCACGGCTCATCGCTTTCTCCCGCAAACCTTTAGATGTTGGGCACCAGTCGCGCTGTTTCCACGTCGCCGAGCTCAAGCGAGACCATCCTGCCGTCGACTTCGAGCTGCACCCTGCCCGCATTGGCCTCGCGCACCACCCCGACAAAGTTGCGCTGCCCGTCCACCGGCACGCGCATCCTCACTCGCGCTCTCTGTCCCGCGAAACGCGCAAAATCGCCTTCCTTCCTGAGCAACCGGTCGAGCCCCGGCGAAGACACCTCCAGCCGCTCGTAATTCACGTTCTCCACCGCCAGCACCCGGCTCACCTGGTGGCTCACGGCGGCGCAGTCGTCCACGCTCACCCCGCCCGGCCGGTCGATGTAGATGCGCAACAGCCGGCCCCTGGCAGGGCGCTCAAGGCCCACCAATTCATAGCCCATGCCGGCCACCGTGCTCTCCAATAACCCGTTCAATTCCATAATGAATCTGCGCTACAAACAAAAAATGGGCGAACCGCCCATCTTCTGCTTCTTCCCTGAATCAGCGGGGCAGAGTGTAACAAAAATCACACTGGAATCCAATAGCTTAGGGACGCCAACCGCGGCGGGAAACCGGCCAAAAGCTGTTTCTATTCATCGCGTTCGCCAGCGAACCCAGCCTCCGCCGCGCGCTGGCTGGCGTCCGATGACGGGGCCGGCCGCCATGGGCTTGCCTGACGCCGGATACTGTATATAATTACAGTTAAAGCCGGACGCTGGGCGCCGGTTTAACTACGCGTGTTGGAACGGACAACCAGGTTGCCGCTCAACACGCGTTAAAACGGGACCCTGGCGGGCTCATTCAGCTCCGTGCGTTGGAACGGACTGACCGCCGCTTAACGCGCGCCTAGGAGGAAGAATGGACGAACTTACCCCCCGCCAGGCGCAGATCCTGCGCCTGATCCGCGAGCACCTCGCCGGCTCGGGCTTCCCGCCCACGCGCGCCGAGATCTGCCGCGCCATGGGTTTCAGCTCCCCCAACGCCGCGGAAGAGCATCTTCGGGCGCTGGAACGCAAGGGCGCGATCGAAATGACCCCCGGCGCATCCCGCGGCATCCGGCTGAAGCAACCCTTGGGCATCCCGGTGGTGGGGCGAGTGGCTGCAGGACACCCGATCCTCGCCGAGCAGCACATCGAGGGCCGCTACCAGCTCGATTCGGCCCTCTTTAGGCCGCGCGCTGACTACCTGCTGCGCGTGCGCGGTTCGAGCATGCGCGACGCCGGCATCCTGGACGGAGACCTTCTCGCCGTGCACCGCACGCACCAAGTGCGCTCGGGGCAGATCGTGGTGGCGCGCATCAACGACGAGGTTACGGTCAAGCGCTTCCGGCGCCAGGGAAGCTTTGTCCGGCTGCTGCCCGAGAACCCTGAATTCAAGCCCATCCACGTGGACCTCAAGCGCGACCGCTTTGCGATCGAAGGCATCGGCGTGGGGATCGTCAGGAACGGAAAACCCTTATAGCAGGATGAAACCCCTGCAAAAAATCAGATTTCTTAGCCACAGAGGACACAGAGTTCACAGAGGAAAACAAGAAAACATCAACGCAAAGCGTTCAGAATGAAAACAAATTGGAAAAATCTCTTTTCTCGTTTTTCTTGGCGGCCTTGGCGTCTTGGCGGTTCAAACCTCATTTCGTTTCTCTCGGCGTCTCTGCGGTTCAATTATTGGCCTCGTTTTTCCTCTGTGTTCTCTGTGGCTTGTTTTTGATCTTCATCGGCGGCTTCCATGACCTCCGCTCTAGATCTCGTCCTCCAGCATCCCGCCGTCTGGCGCGGCAACGACTGCGCGCGGGTGGCGGTGCCGAGCGTGCCGACCGGCTTTGCCGAGCTCGACGCGTGGCTTCCGGGCGGCGGCTGGCCGGCGGGGGCTTTGACCGAGATCTACGCCGAGCGCTTAGGGATCGGCGAGCTGCGGCTCGTGATGCCGGCCGCCGCGCGCCTCACGCAATCGGAGCGCTGGATCACGCTGGTTGCGCCACCCTGCCTGCCTTACGCTCCCGCGCTCGCCGCTCACGGCGTGAAGCTCGAGCGGCTGCTGCTGGTGCAGGTGCCGACCGTGGATGAAAGCCTGTGGGCATGCGAACAGGCGTTGCGCGCGGGGGGCTGCGGCGCGGTCCTGGCGTGGCTCAGTCATATTCACGAGCGCGCGGTGAAGCGCCTGCAGCTCGCCGCGGAAGCGAGCGGCGCGCTGGCGCTGCTGTTCCGCTCCGCGCGCGTGATCCCCGCCTCGCCCGCGGCGTTGCGGCTGCACGTCGGCAAGTCCGGTGGGAGGACGGTGGTGCGCATCCTCAAGCGCCGCGGCGGCGGCGTGCCGGCGCCCGTCGCGCTCGACCTGCACGGTGCCATCGCGGGACGGGACAAGATCAAGAACAAATTAGCCGCCCATCCCTCATCCCTTCCCCTTCTCCCTAAGGAGAAGGGGAAGCTCGAGCCTCCCATCTCCCAATTTGGGAGAGGGGCGGGGGTGAGGGTCGAACGCCGATGGACGCCGATACAAAGAGAAGAATTAGCCACGGAGAACACAGAGAACGAGCGCCCGGGATCCACGATTCGAGATCCTGGGGTCGTGAAATCGGGAGATCGTGAAATCGGGTATTCGAGCTTT
>JACPEF010000069.1 GCA_016183675.1 Betaproteobacteria bacterium | reverse complement strand
CGCGCCGTAGCTCTTGTCGGCGGCGCCGTGGCCGCCGCCGACGACGAATTTGTCCGGAGAGACGCGTCCGCCAATGTAGCCGATGATGCCGGCGCTCAGCACGATATAGGGAAACGGGACTTTGAAGATAAAAATCGCCACGAACGCAGCTGCCGCGATCGTCCACAGCACGCCGTTCTTTAGCGCGCGCGAGCCGATGCGATACGCGGCAAACACGACGATCGCGGTCACCGCCGGTTTTATGCCGTACAGTATGCCGGCGACGAGCGGAACGTTTCCGTATGCCATGTAGATCCACGACAGCGCGATCAGGATGAACAGCGAGGGCAGGAAAAACAGCGTGCCGGCGATAATGCCGCCGCGGGTTTTGTGCATCATCCATCCGATGTAGGCCGCGAGCTGCGTTGCTTCGGGTCCCGGCAGCACCATGCAGTAGTTGAGCGCGTGCAGGAAACGGCGCTCCGAGATCCAGCGCCGGCGTTCCACCAGGTCCTGATGCATGATCGCGATCTGGCCGGTCGGTCCGCCGAAGCTCACGAAGCCGAGCTTGAGCCAGTACCAGAACGCTTCCCGCAGACTGACCGGGGTCGGAGGGTTATTGCTCATCGCGTGTTTCCTGGTAGGCCTTGTAGATAAGGTCGAAGATCCGGAGCGACTCGGCAAGCAGCTGGTCATCGCTTCGCGAGCGAGCGCGCACACCGACCAAGATCGTCTTCAGACCCTCGGCATCGTTCACGGGGATGCCGCCGGTATCGAGGTAGTGAACGAGCAGCGCGAGCCGCGCGAGCGCCGGGTCGGCATCGAGTCCGAAGGAGGCGAGCAGCACCTCGAAGGTGACGCGATTGGCCACATGGGTGAACGGCGCACCGTCGAAGTCGAAACCGACGGCGCGCGCGGGGCAGTCCCGCGGCTTTTCGAGCCAGAGGAAAGTCGCCGCGCGGTCGACGAAGCGCTTGACCAGCCACGCGCTCGCGAGCCGGTCCACCCAGGGGCGCTTGCGCGTCGCCCACACGCGGCGCTGGAAATCCTTGCGGCTGAGCCGGCGGATGAGGCGTGCGACCGCGCGCGGCTCTCCCGGCGAAAGTCGGGCATTGATCGCGCTTTCGGTCTCCTCCAGCAAGCCCTTCGCGTGCTCGCGCGCCGCGCCCGGGTAGTAGTCGATCGCGGAGAGATCAGCGAAAGCCCTGCGCAGGCTCGCCGCCTTGCGGGCCAGCGCCGCGGGCGCCGCGCTTCTCTCGATTCGCAATCCGCGCAGTTCCCGCGTCAGGCGCGCGTATTCGGTGCCGCGGTCGAACAGCCGGCGCCAAACCTGTTCCTCGTCGGGATCGGCCGGGCGGAGTTCGACCAGATTCGCGCTCCCTCCCGCCGCCGCCACTTCCCCGGCCTGCCGCGCCAGGGCGTTGCGCGCGCCGTCGTTCCCGGGCAGCAGGTACACGCCGTCGCGCAGCACGCCACAGCCAAGCGCCTTCAATCCGCGCCACACTCGCATGCGCGCGGTGGCGTTGCGCGTCGGCAGGCTGATGATGAGCGCGAGCCAATGGGTCCGGTCTGTGGGCATGTAATACATGTTACATGCATGTAGTGAATATTACAACACGTGCCGCAGACGGTATTTGGGGCACTAGAGCACGTCAGCGGGAACAAGCGACGCGCGTCGTGATCCGGGCCGTAGGCGTAAGCCGTTGTGACTTCGATCACGCCGAAGCGACTTAAGTCTCGGCTCAAGATAACCCCAATATGGTATTGTGTTTGCGTGGATATTCCCCGCGCAACCGCTGCCCCCGGCGGGACGCCCGTGATGCAGAAAATCGGGAAATACGAAGTCATCAAGGAGATCGGCAAAGGAGCCACCAGCGCCGTGTACCGGGCGTACGACCCGTTCCAGAACCGCCAGGTCGCGATCAAGGTGGTGTTTCCCGAGGCGCTCGGGGACAAGGAGCACGGCAAGCGCTACCGGAAGCTCTTCGTCACGGAGGCTTCGCTCGCCGGCAAGCTTTCGCACCCCCACATCGTCGCCATCTATGACGCGGTGGCGGAGGACAAGGCGAATTACATCGTGATGGAGTACGTGGACGGCACCACGCTCGAGCAGTACACGCAGCACGACAGCCTGCTGCCGATGCAGAAGATCCTCGAGATCTCCTACAAATGCGCGCGCGCCCTCGACTACGCGGCGAGGCAGGGGGTGATCCACCGCGACATCAAACCCGCGAACATCCTGCTGGCGGGAGAGGCGGACATCAAGATCTCGGACTTCGGGGCGGCGCTGACGCTGGCCGCGGAGACCACGCAGGTCACCGGAGTCGGATCTCCGGCCTACATGTCGCCCGAGCAGGTGAAGGAGCAGCCGCTCACGCACCAGACCGACATTTTCTCGCTCGGCGTGGTCATGTACCAGCTGCTCACCGGAAGGCTTCCGTTCCAGGGCGCCAACAACTACAGCATGATCTACCAGATCATCAACGTCGATCCGCCGCCGCCGAGCCAGCAGCGGCCCGGAATCCCGCCGCGCATCGACGGGATGGTGATGCGCGCGCTGCAGAAGAACACTGCGAAACGCTACAAGACCTGGGACGAATTCGCCGACGATCTGGTGGCGGCGCACGGCGCCCAGGAAAAGGCGGACAAGGACTTCGCCGAGAGCGAGAAGTTCGAGATGCTGCGCAAGCTCGAGTTTTTCCGCCAATTCACCGACGTCGAGCTGTGGGAGGTGCTGCGGCTCTCCGCCTGGCGCAAGCATCCGCGCGACACGGTGCTGATACAGGAGGGCGACATCGGATCCTCGTTCTTCATCCTCGTTGCGGGCGAGGTGAAGGTCGTCAAGCAGGAGCGCCTGCTCAACGTGCTGAAGGAAGGGGAGTGTTTCGGCGAGATGGCGTATCTCGGCAAGCAGAAGTTCCAGCGATCGGCGAGCGTGGTTACGCTCTCCGGCATCACCGTGATCGAGATCCGGGCCGAAGACCTGGGCAAGGCCTCGGACTTGTGCCGGCACCACTTCCACGGCGCCTTTCTCGAGCTGCTCGTCGACCGTCTGGCGATGGCCAACGTGCGGCTGTCGCAGCTGCTCGCCGACCGCAATATCAGCATTTTTTGATGCCGGGTCGGCCCGTCGTCCGCCGGGCTTGGCCTGCCTGCTTGCGGCAGCGGGGGAATGACCCTATATTCGTGTTCCTTGGCAACCAATCCACCGTAAACCGGTCCCGGGCGAGAGGCGATGAATTTCGACAAGGAACTGGACGCGCGCGGACTGAACTGTCCGCTGCCGATATTGCGCACCAAGAAGGCGCTCACCGACATGGTTTCGGGCCAGGTGCTCAAGATCATGGCCACCGACCCCGGCTCGGTGAAGGACTTCCAGGCGTTCTCGAAGCAGACCGGCAATTCGCTGCTCTCATCCGAGACGGCGAACGCCCAATTCATCTTTTTCCTGAAGAAGAAGTAGCGTTGTTGCCGACGGCGGAGCCGCCGCAATAACCCCGCGCGTTGGAACGGACATGAGGTGCCGTTCAGCGCGCGAACCGTAACGCAACCGATGCTGGGATAGTTCTGGAGGTCCCGTATGGCGCGATGCTGCCCGATACTGCTGGTGTTGCTGCTGGTCGCCGCGTGCGACAGCAGGCCGAAGGAGCCGCCCCCGGACATCATCAAGAGCCAGCGGCAGGCGATGGAAAAGGCGAAAGGCGTCGAGCAGATCCTGCAGCAGTCCATCGATCAACGCCCCGAGCAGGACGCCAAGTGATTGGGTGACTGAGAGGACGGGGCAATGACGGGGATCTCGCGCAGGGTGTGGCTCGCGCGCGCGGTGGCGGGCGGCGCAACGCTCGCGCTCGGCATGGCGCGCCTGCGCGACGCGCTGGCGGCGGAGACCGTGCAAAAGGGCGTTGCCCGCGCGCGGGGCGACGCGCGCATCAACGGCAAGCCCGCGACGCGCGGAACGGACGTGAAGCCGGGAGACGTGATCACCACCGGGCGCGGGGCGGAGCTCGTCGCCGTCGTGGGCCGTGACGCGTTTCTCGTGCGAGCCAATTCGCGGGTCGAGCTCTCGGGCGGCGCCGAGCAGGCCGTCGTCGGTGCCTTGCGCGTCGTGACCGGCGCGCTGCTTTCGGTGTTCGCGCCGGGCGAGGGCAAGCGCATCCGGACCCCGGCCGCATCGATCGGCATCCGGGGTACGGGCATTTACGTCGAGGTTCAGAAAAACCGCACCTACGTCTGCACCTGCTACGGCGAGGCGGAGCTCGTGCCCGTGGACGACCCGAAGGAGGCGGAAACGGTGCGCACCACGCACCACGAGCAGCCGCGCTACATCTACCCGCAGGGCATGCCGCGCATGATCGAAAGGGCCCCCTTCATCAACCACACCGACGCGGAGCTCGTCCTGCTCGAGAGCCTGGTCGGGCGCAAGGTGCCGTTCGACCCGTCGCGCTACCCGTGACGATCAAGCTTTACCAATTCCCGCCCGCGTTCGGTCTGCCGAACGCGAGTCCGTTCTGCATATCGGCTGCCGCGACCTCACGGCGCTGGCGGATTTCCTCGGCGGCAAGCCGTTCTTCATGGGCGAGGGTTTCGTTCATCGTTCATCATTCGAGCTTCTGCAGCTGCTCGTTGATCTTCTCGAGCGTGGCCGTGAAGCGGGAGAGCCGCTCCTTCTCCTGCGCCACGATTAGCGGCGGGGCGCGCTCGACGAAGCTCGGGTTGCCGAGCTTGCCCCGCGCCTTGGCGATCTCGGCCTCGAGCCGCAGCCGCTCCTTGTCCAGGCGCTCGCGCTCGGTGGCGACGTCAACGTCCACCTTGAGCATGAGCCGGTACTCGCCGACGATGGACACGGGCGAATCGACCTGCGGCAGCTCGCGTTCCGTCACGATGACCTCGGAGAACCAGGCGAGCGCCGTGAGATAGGGCGCGAGCGCGGCGACCTGCTGACGCTTGCCCTGTATCAACAGGGGCAGACGCTGGCCGGGCGCGATGTTCATGTCGGAGCGCAGCGTGCGGCAGGCGTTGACGAGATCCTTCAGTATCGCCACCTCGCGCTCCGCGGCTTCGTCGAGCTTCTCCGGTTGCGACTGCGGATAGGGCTGGAGCATGACGGAGACCCCGCCTTCCGTTCCCCTCCTGGTGGAAGGGGGGGATAGGAGGGGTTGGCCGGCGAGGGGCGCAACCATCTGCCACAGCTCCTCCGTGATGAACGGAATCACCGGGTGCGCCAGCCGCAGGATCGCTTCCAGCACGCGCGCGAGCGTGCGGCGCGTGCCGCGCTGCTGGTGAGCGTTGCCGGCGAGCTGCACCTTGGCGAGCTCGAGGTACCAATCGCAGTACTCGTTCCACACGAAGCGGTAGATCGCGTTCGCGACGTTGTCCAGGCGGTATTCCTCGAAGCCCTTCGCCACTTCGGCCTCGGTGCGCTGCAGCAGGCTCACGATCCAGCGGTCCGCGATCGACAGCTCGACCGGCAGGGTCTCGTCCAGCCCGACGTCCTTGCCCTCGCAGTTCATCAGCACGAAGCGCGACGCATTCCACAGCTTGTTGCAGAAGTTGCGGTAGCCCTCGCAGCGCTTGAAGTCGAAGTTGACGTTCCGTCCGAGCGTCGCGTAGGCGGCCATCGTGAAGCGCAGCGCGTCGGCGCCGTAAGCGGGGATGCCCTCCGGAAACTCCTTCTTCGTGCGCTCGGCGATGATCGGCGCGTCCTCGGGCTTGCGCAGCCCCGTGATGCGCTTCTCGAGCAGCGGCGGGAGCGCGACGCCGTCGATCAGGTCGACCGGGTCGATCGTGTTGCCTTCCGATTTCGACATCTTCGTGCCCTCGGCGTCGCGCACGATGCCGTGGATGTAGACGTCGCGGAACGGCACGCGCCCGGTGAAGTGGGTCGTCATCATGATCATGCGCGCGACCCAGAAGAAGATGATCTCGTAGCCGGTGACCAGCACGCTCGAGGGCAGGTACCGGTCGTACGCAACCTTGTCCTCGTCCCGCGGCTCGGGCCACCCCAGTGTCGAGTGGCACACCAGCGCCGAGGAGAACCAGGTGTCGAGCACGTCCGGGTCGCGTCGCAGCACATGGTTCGACTGGTTGATCGCCGCGGCGCCCTTCGCGACCTGGTCCGCCTGCGACGGATCGCTGGGCAGAACGGAAGCCAGGTCCTGGCGGGCGTGCTGCTCGTACGCCTCTTCCTCGGTCCGAGCGACGTAAAGTTTGCCGCGCTCGTCGTACCAGGCGGGAATCTGGTGGCCCCACCAGAGCTGGCGCGAGATGCACCAGTCCTGGATGTTCTTCATCCACTGGTAATACGTGTTGACCCAGTTCTCGGGGTGGAAGCGCACCTTGCCCTTCTCGACCGCCTCGAGCGCGACCTGGGCGATCGACTTGCCGGGATGCGGCGTGCCGGTGGGCGCAGGCTTGGTGACCGCGACGAACCACTGGTCGGTGAGCATCGGCTCGGCCACCGCGCCGGTACGCCCGCAGCGTGGCACCACCATGCGGTGTTTCTTCACCGAGACGAGCAGCCCCTCCTGCTTCAGGTCCTCGACGATCCGTTTCCGCGCTTCCAGGCGGTCAAGCCCCCGATACTGCGGCGGGAGAAGCTCGTAGGTGCTCGGGCCGGCGAACTCGGAATCTGCGGGCCGAGCGTGGCCGCTGCGCCCGTTGGGTCCCCACGTGAAATCATCGAAGGGACCGTCCTTGAGCCGCGCGTCCGGCTTGAAGATGCTGATGAGGCCCCCGAACGGCGCGTCCTTCAACGCGGCGTCCTGGTGGCGCGACCAGACCTGATAGTCGTTGAAATCGTGCGCCGGGGTGATCTTCACGCACCCGGTGCCGAATTCCTTGTCCACGTATTCGTCTGCAATGATCGGGATCTCGCGCTCCGCGAGCGGCAACACGAGCCTCCGGCCGACGAGGCGCCGGTAGCGGTCGTCGCCGGGGTTCACCGCCACGGCAACGTCGCCGAGCATCGTTTCCGGCCGCGTGGTCGCGACCGTGAGCCCCTTCAGTCCCCTCGGCGGCGCGTCCTTGAACGGGTAGAGAATCTCCCACAACTGGCCGTCCTCCTCCTCGCTCTCCACCTCGAGATCGGAGACGGCGGTCAGCAGGACCGGGTCCCAGTTGACCAGCCGCTTGCCGCGGTAGATGAGGCCCTGCTCGTAAAGCCGCACGAAGGTCTCGGTGACCACCTGCGAGAGTTTCGCGTCCATCGTGAAGTACTCGCGCGTCCAGTCGCAGGAGGCGCCCAGGCGCCGCATCTGCTGGGTGATCGTGGAGCCGGACTGTTCCTTCCACTCCCAGACCTTCTCGATGAACTGCTCGCGCCCGAGCTTATCCCGCGAGCTGCCCTCCTGCTCCAGCTGGCGCTCGACGACGATCTGCGTGGCGATGCCGGCATGGTCGGTGCCGGGGAGCCACAGCGTGTTGTAGCCGCGCATGCGGTGATAGCGCGTCAGCGCGTCCATGATGGTCTGGTTGAACGCGTGGCCCATGTGCAGCACGCCGGTGACGTTGGGCGGCGGCAGCTGGATGCAGTAGCTCTCGGGCTTGGTCGCCTCGAGGCCGGCCTTGAAGTAGCCGTTCTTCTCCCAGACCGGATACCAGCGCGCCTCGATCGCCGCCGGTTCGAAACTCTTGGCGAGCTCCATCCTGGAAGGGGAGGCGGACGGTGCGGAAAAAGCCGAAATTATACTCGAGGCGGGCGACGTGGCCTTCTGCTCCCGGGCCCTGGCCTCGAACGCGTGCCGCAGGTTCCTCAGCTGGGTGCGCAGCGTGTCCTCGATGGAAGCACGCACCATCAGGTTGATGTCGGTCTTGATGTCCCGGGTGATCTTCTGCAGGACCGCATCAAGCGCGCTCCCGATGTCCGGCATGAAGCGGTCCTGCATCGCTTCCGCGATGCGCTCGTCGAGGTCGCGCTTGAGCTTCTGGTAGACGCTCTGCTCGAGGTTCTGCACCTGCACGCGCGGGATCACCTCGGGTGCCGCGGCCGGGGTTTCGGACGCGCCCGCCCCCGCTGTGGACGGGAACAACGGGGGCCGGCCCTGCTCGATCGCGATCTCGGTGAGCGTGGGGATGTCGGCGGCCGCAGGCCGCGCCTGCACCACCTCGGTCAGCGTCGGGACGTCGTGCAGCTCGGGCGCGGGCTGGGCCGGTGCCGCGCCGCGGTGGCGCGCGAGCAGCGCGTCGGCGCGCGCGAGCACCTCGTCGCCATCATCGTGCCGGATCGGTGGCTCTGCCATCAGTCCTCGAAGTGCTTAGTGTTGAATGTTAAATGTTGAATTGATTCTTGTTCGCTTCGCTTGATAACTTAGCATTCAACACTCAACATTAAGCATTGGTGTTACTGAGGTCGTGGGTGCGGATCTCGTAGCCGCGGTCGCGGTAGAAGCGGAAGCGCTCGCGCGCTCTGGCCCGATCCTCGTCATCGAGGCTGACGATCTCGATCAGCCGCTGGAACCGGCTGAAGAACGGCGGCCATTCCGGGCGCAGGTTGAGGAGCACCTCGTCGTGCAGGAGCTTCTCGCCGTGGCAGTCCACGATCACCGGGGTCACCGCTGCGAGGGGGTCATCCGGCGCGCAATGCGGCACGAAGCCGATGGCGGGCGTGGTCCAGAGCAGGCGGTCGAAGCGCTGCGCCGTCTCGGGATTGGCGCAGAACACGGTGACCTTGCGCCCGAGTGAAAACGCCTTGGCCGAGAGCGCGCACGCGGCGCGCAGCTTGTCCTCGACGTGGGTGTAGAAATCAATTTGCGTCATGAGCGCTACGCGAGTGTTAAGTGTTTAATTTTGAGTGTTGAGTTATCGCCAGTTCCGCTGCAGCAGACGAGAAACAACTCAACACTAAGCACTCAACATTCAACACTATCTTTTCCCGGCGCGGTTGATCAGGAACTGGGTGAGCAGCGGCACGGGGCGCCCCGTCGCGCCCTTCTCCTTGCCGCTCTTCCAGGCGGTTCCCGCGATGTCGAGGTGCGCCCACTTGTATTTCTTCGTGAAGCGCGCCAGGAAGCACGCTGCCGTGACCGCGCCGGCGGGGCGTCCTCCGATGTTGGCAAAGTCGGCGAAGTTGCTCTTCAGCGCTTCCTGGTAGTCGTCCCAGAGCGGCATGTGCCAGACGCGATCATAGGCGGTCTCGCCCGCGCCGATGATTTCCCGCGCCAGCACGTCATGGGTCGCGAACAGCCCCGTTGCGACGTGACCGAGCGCGACCACGCAGGCCCCGGTGAGGGTGGCGATGTCGATCACCGCCGCGGGCCTGTAGCGCTCGACGTAGGTGAGCGCGTCGCACAGGATGAGGCGGCCTTCCGCGTCGGTATTCAGGATCTCGACGGTCTGTCCCGAGAGGCTCGTCACGATGTCCCCCGGCCTCGTGGCGCGGCCGCCCGGCATGTTCTCGGTGGTGGGAATCGCGCCCACCACGTTCACCGGCAGCCGCAGCTCGCCCACCGCCTTCAGCGTGCCGCGCACGGCTGCCGCCCCGCACATGTCGAACTTCATCTCGTCCATCTCGGCTGCGGGCTTGAGCGAGATTCCGCCGGTGTCGAAAGTGATGCCCTTGCCGACCAGCGCCACCGCCTTCAGCTTCTTCGGCCCGCCGCGGTATTCGAGCGTGATGAACTTGGGAGGCTGCACGCTTCCGCGCGCCACCGAGAGCAGCGCCCCCATGCCGAGCCGTTCCATATCGGCGCGCTCGAGCACCTCGACCTTCATGCGGTAGCGCTTTGCCAGCTCGCGGGCCTGGTCGGCGAGGTGGGACGGCGTGCATACGTTGGGGGGCAGGTTGCCGAGGTCCCTGGCGAGCGCGACGCCGTGCGCGACCGCGAGACCCTGCTCGAGACCCGCGGCGGCGCGCCGCTCGGCGGCGCGATCGGCGACGCTCAGGATCAACCGGCGCAGCGCGGCCTCCGGTTCCTCGCTCTTGCTCTTCATGCGGGTGAAGCGGTAAGCGCACTCCCGCGCCACCATCACGGCGTGGGCGACTTTCCACGCCGCGTCGCGCCTGTCCACGCCAAGCTCCGTCAGGTGAAACGAAGCTTCCTCCGCGCCGCTCGCGTTGAGAGCGCGGATCGCGGCCGCCACCGCTTCGCGGTACTGCTTGTCGCCGAACCCGGCCTCGCGACCGAGGCCTACCAGCAGCACGCGATCGGCCGCGGCGTTAGGGACGCTATGCAGCAGCAGCGTCGTCCCGGGCTTGCCCTGCATGTCGCCACGGCGCAGCACCGCGCTCAAGTAGCCTTTGGCGGCCCGGTCGAGGTGCGCGGCGGCGGCGGACAACCGGCGCGGTTCGAATACGCCCGCCACCACGCAGCCGTTGCGGCCCGACTGCGGTGCACCGCTTTTTATGCTAAATTCCATCGTGCGCTACATGTTGAGTTAGATGGCTGATTATTTGCGCATTCTAGCAGCCTGTCGGACTTGGCGTCTTGACAGGCTGCTAAACGTAAAACCGCATCAAAAGTCAAAGTTGATCCCGGCCCGCCGATGATTTTCCGCAACGCCCTGCTGCGCGAACTCGTGACCGCCGCGCTGGCGACGTTCCTCGTGCTGGTCGGCATCGCGCTCACCACGCAGCTGGTGCGCCTGCTCGGGCAGGCCGCGAGCGGGGCGATCACCTCGCTCGGCGTGGCGGCGCTGCTCGGTTTCTCGCTGATGAACCACCTGCCGGTGCTGCTCTCGCTGACGGTTTTCATCGCGGTGCTGATGACGCTGACGCGCAGCTACCGCGACTCCGAAATGGTGGTGTGGTTCTCGAGCGGCATGAGCCTCACGCAATGGGTGCGCCCGGTGCTGGCGTTCGCCGCGCCGATGGTGTTGGTGATCGCGCTGCTCGCCCTGGCGCTGTCGCCGTGGGCGGTGTCGAAGAGCGAGGACCTGCGCCGTCACATGGACAGCCGCGACGACGTGTCGGCGGTGTCGCCCGGGGTGTTCCGCGAGTCCCGCTTGGCCGAGCGCGTCTATTTCGTCGAGGAGGTCTCGGGGGCGGAGAACGTTGTCGCCAACGTCTTCGTGAGCTCGACCCAGCACCAGAGGCAGGGCGTCATGGTCGCGGCGCGCGGTGTCCAGGAGACCGCGGAGAACGGCGACCGCTTCCTGGTGCTGCTCAACGGCCGTCGCTACGAAGGCGAGCCCGGGACGCCGGAATACAAGATCTACGAGTTCGACCGTTATGCGATGCGGATCGAATCGACGGAGTCGAAGGCCGACCGCGCGCCGACCGCCAGGACCACCCCCACCCTGGACCTGCTGCGCGAGCCGAGCTCGCAGAATCTCGCCGAGCTGTCGTGGCGCATCGGGCTGCCGGCCAGCGCGCTGATACTGTCGGTGCTGGCGATCCCGCTCTCCTTCGTGAACCCGCGCGCGGGACGCTCGATGAACCTGGTGCTCGCGCTCCTCGTCTACATGACCTACAGCAACCTGCTGTCGATCACCCAGGCCTCTATCGCGCAGTCGCGCATCTCGCTCGCCGCCGGCCTGCTCGGGGTTCACGCAGTCATGCTCCTGCTGCTCCTGCTCCTGTTTTACCGGCGGCTGATGGTGTTCTCGCTGTTCCGTCTGGCCCGATGAAGACGCTCCGGCGTTATCTCGCGGTCGAGATCGTCGCAGCCACGGCGCTGGTGTTCGCCGCGCTGGTGATGCTGTTCGCGTTCTTCGACCTGGTGGAGCAGATCAAGGACCTCGGGCGCGGCGCCTATACCATGCGCCGGATCATCCTCTACGTGCTGCTGTCGGTGCCGGACCACATCTACGAGCTGTTCCCGATCGCGGCCCTGATCGGCACGCTCTTTGCGCTTGCCCAGCTCGTGGCGGGGTCGGAGTACACCGTGATGCGGACCTCCGGGGTGTCCACCGCGCGCTTCGCCCTCACGCTCGCCGCGATCGGCCTCATCTTCGCGGCGCTCACGTTCGTGTTCGGCGAATTCATCGCGCCGCCCGCGGAGCAGCTGGCGCAGCGGGTGCGCTCCCAGGCCATCACCGGGCTGGTGGCGCAGGAGTTCCGCTCCGGGCTGTGGATCAAGGACGACAGGAGCTTCATCAATGTGCTCGAGGTGCTCCCCGACGCGACGCTGCAGGGCGTGCGCATCTACGAGTTCGACGACGAGCACCGGCTGCGCTCGATCAGCTACGCCAGGCGCGGAGCCTACCAGAGCGACCGCCGCTGGCTGCTGCGGGGGGTGACGCAGACCCGTTTCGAGGGCATGAAGACCTCGGTGCAGGACATCACGGAGGCGAGCTGGCAGTCGGTGCTCGATCCCTACCTGCTCAACGTCCTTCTCGTGAAGCCCGAGCAGATGTCGGCCTGGAGCCTTTATTCCTACGCCCAGCATCTCAAGGAGAACCGCCAGCGGGCGCTGCGTTACGAGATCGCGTTGTGGGTGAAGCTCACCTATCCGCTTGCCGTATTGGTGATGATGGTGCTCGCGTTGCCCTTCGCGCATTTCCACGGCCGGCAGGCCGGCGTGGGCGCGAAGATCTTCGCCGGCATCATGCTCGGGATCGCGTTCCATTTCCTGAACCGCCTGTTCTCGCACTTGGGGCTGCTCAACGCCTGGCCGGCGTTCGCGAGCGCGATCATGCCGACCGTGATCTTCCTCGTCATCGCGGTGGGGATGACGTGGTGGCAGGAGCGAAGATAGTTCAAAGTTCCATGTTCAAAGTTCCGAGCCGAGCGCACGACCCAGAGCTTTGAACCTTGAACCTGGAACTCGAAACCGCGGGAATGCGCATCGTGATCAGCCGTTCACGATCCGCGTGCCCGCGAGGCGGTCGTGCAGGAACTGGCGTTCGCGGTCCAGCAGCGCCCAGAGGAATCCCGCTCCGAACAACAGCGATCCCGCGAGCGCAAACAGGTAGCGCTGCACGCCGTGGCGCAGCGTGAGCGCGCCGCCCTCGCGCGTCACCAGCCTCAGGCGCCAGGTCTTCATCGGCAACGTCTGGCCGCCGCGCAGCCACTGCCAGATGAAGTACGCGCCCGCAAGGGCGAAGAGGAAAAGCTGGAACAGCGGCCGGGCGGCGATGCGCTCGTCGCTTGGCGCCAAGGCGACGAACGGCAGGGCGCCGACCATCAGCACCGCGAGGAGGAGCAGCGTTTCGTAGAGGAGGCTCAGCAGGCGGCGCGCAAGGCTGGCGGGCGGTGCAACCCGCGGCGCGCCGTTTTCAGCGGCCGGAGGCATCGGTCGGGGCGGGTCGCGGGCTTATGGTTGTGGGGTGGAGGCCGGCGCTTCAGCCGCGGTGGGAGGCGCGGGGGGCGACTCGGCGGGCTGCGACTCGGCGGGCTGCGACTCGGGCGGGGCGGGCGCGTCCGAAGGCGATATTTCGGGTTGCGCGGCGAGCGATCGCTGGTAGCGCTGCCACTGGGTGCTCACCTCCCGGCGTTTGTCGGGGGGCAGGTTCTTAAGCTTCTGGTACTTCTCGCGCGCCGCCTTGCGTTGCTCGGGCGTGAGCTTGGCCCACTCGGTCATGTTTTTTTGCAGGCGCTGCTGCTCCTGCGGCTTCATCTTGGGATAGCGCTCGGCGATGGCGATCCATTTCTTGCGCCGCGTGGCGTCCATCCTGTTCCACTCGGTGCCGAGCGGGGCGAGGATCTTCTGCTGTGCGGGCGTGAGTTCCGACCAGGTCGGCCGGACGGGCTTCTTAGTTTCTGTCTTGCTTTGCGCAGCGACTACCGGGAACGCGAGACATAGCGAAACGATCAGCGCGACGCACGTTTTAGCCATGAATCGAAGCCCTTGTCGAGATAGGCGTTGATCGGCAACTCGTCGGTAAGGAGACCTGCGTCGATCTCGGCCAGCTCGTTGACCGGGCCCGTGCTCTGCCAGTAGGCGAAGCCGACCAGCCCGAGGAGCAGCGCGGTGACGGCGAACAGATAGCGAGCGCTGTAGAAACGGTGCTCGGCGATTCTGGCCGCCGCCTGTCCCGCCCACGCGAGGCCGAACACCGGCTCCGGCTGCTCGCGGTAGCGCGAAAGCGCGACCTTGCGCGCAGCGAGCAGCCGCTCGCGCGCGCGCGCGCCGAGCTGATCCACGCCGTCATCGAGGTGCTGGACGATCTTCCCCGCCAGCTCGTGTTCCGGCTGGTTCATAGCTTGATCCCCTGTTTTTTCAGCATCGCGGCAAGGGCATGGGTCGCCCGTGAGCAGTGCGTCTTCACACTCCCCTCCGAGCAACCCATTATCATCGCCGCTGCCGCGACGTTTAACTCCTCCCAATAACGCAGCAGGAAAGCCTGGCGTTGACGGGCCGGCAATTTCTCGAGCGCTTTTTCAATCAAAGCAAGTACTTGCAAGCGCCCGACCTGTTCGGCGGGAGGTTCCGAGAATTTGGAGTCGTCCTCCACTTCCAAAGTTTCCAGCGGATCGGCATCCTCCTCCGCTTCCGGGCCGAACAGGTTGGAGATCGGCAGCGTCCACAGCGAGCGCACCTTCTGACGCCGGTAAAAATCGCGAATCGTGTTCTGCAGGATGCGCTGGAACAGCAGCGGCAGCTCTGCGGGCGGACGCGCGGAGTATTTCTCGGTGAGCTTTAGCATCGCATCCTGAACGATGTCGAGCGCGAGGTGATCGTCCCGCACCGCGAACCGTGCCTGCTTGTAGGCGCGGCGCTCGACTTCGGCGAGGAAATCCGACAGTTCTTTGTAGGTGGCCAGTGGTCTCGCCTTGGTTGATCGTTAGTGTGGCGCGGGGCGCTCCTTCAGTCTCGGCCGGCGAAGTCGGGGCATCTTAGCAAAAAATCGACCCGCGCAACCCCAGCCCTACACCACCGCACGCCTCTGCTCTATCTTGCTGTTTACAGGGATTTTTTGCTTGACCTGAGCGGCCGCAAACGGTAACGTTACAGGTTTCCGAGTCGGGCTGAGATTGACCATGGAATTGACCGGCGCCGAAATCGTGGTGCGCTGCCTGCAGGAGGAGGGGGTCGAGTACGTCTTTGGCTATCCCGGCGGGGCCGTGCTGTTCATTTACGACGAGCTGTTCAAGCAGAACAAGGTCAAGCACATCCTCGTGCGGCACGAGCAGGGCGCGGTGCACGCGGCCGACGGCTATGCCCGCTCCACCGACAAGGTGGGGGTGTCGCTGGTCACCTCCGGCCCCGGGGTGACCAATGCGGTAACCGGCATCGCCACCGCCTACATGGATTCGATCCCGCACGTCGTCATCACGGGGCAGGTGCCTACGCACGCCATCGGCCTGGACGCGTTCCAGGAATGCGACACCGTGGGCATCACGCGCCCATGCGTGAAGCACAACTTCCTGGTGAAGGACGTGAAGGACATCGCGGTCACCATGAAGAAGGCGTTTTACATCGCGGCCACCGGCCGCCCCGGGCCGGTCGTGGTGGACATCCCCAAGGACGTGACCACGGCCAGGGCCGAGTTTCACTATCCCGAGACCATCGCGATGCGCCCCTACAACCCGGTCACCAAGGGGCACGCCGGGCAGATCAAGAAGGCGATTCAGGCGCTGATGAAGGCGAAGCGCCCGATGATCTACACGGGCGGTGGCGTGATCCTGGGGAATGCCTCCGAAGAGCTCGGCCAGCT
>JACPEF010000071.1:18166-24944 GCA_016183675.1 Betaproteobacteria bacterium | reverse complement strand
TGGCGGCGCTGCTGGCGCGGCTGGGCGCGGACGACCCCGATGCGGTCGATTTCCTGCGCACCGCGCGCACGGCCAGGGCTTTCTACCAGCTGGTCCCCGGCCGTGCGGTGCGCGCACGCACCACCGCCGACGGCAGGCTGCTCGCCCTGCGTTATCAGAACGCCGGCAACGTGCTGAGCGTGGAGCGTGACGGCGATGGCTTCAAGGTGAGCGAGCAGCCGGCCCAGCTCGAGCGGCGCGTGCTGATGGCCTCTGGCGAGATCCGCAGCTCGCTCTTCGCCGCCACCGATGCCGCCAATCTTTCGGACACTATCGCGATCCAGATCACCGACATCTTCTCCACCGATATCGACTTTCACCGGGATCTCCGCCGCGGTGACCGCTTCTCGGTGGTCTACGAGGCTTACTACGACCAGGGCGAGCCGGTGCGCCCGGGCCGGGTGCTCGCCGCCGAGTTCATCAATCAGGGCAGGTTCTACCGGGCGGTATGGTTCCAGTATGCCGAAGGACAGGGCGGCTATTACACGCCGCACGGCAAGAACATCCGCAAGGCGTTCCTGCGCTCGCCCATCGAGTTCTCGCGCGTGACTTCAGGCTTCAGCAACTCGCGCTATCACCCGATCCTGCAGCGCTGGCGCGCGCACAAGGGCGTAGACTACGGGGCGCCCGCCGGCACGCGCATCAGGGCGACCGGCGACGGCGTGGTCGAGTTCGCGGGACGTCACCCCGGCGGATACGGCAACGTCGTGGTGCTGCGCCATCCGTCAAAGTACACCACTTGGTACGGGCACCTCTCCGGCTTCGCCAAGGGCCTTCGCAAGGGCGCGCGCGTTGCGCAGGGCGAGGTGATTGGCTACGTCGGCGCGACGGGGCTCGCTACCGGCCCGCACCTGCACTATGAATTTCGCATCAACGGCGTGCACCAAAATCCGCTGCGTGTGGTGCTGCCCTCCGCGCCGCCGATCACGCCGGAACAGAAACCCGCATTCGAAGCGGCCGCCGCGCCGTTGGCGCAGCAGCTGACCCTCCTGCGCAGCACCAACCTCGCGCGCCTGGACTAGAAACCCGCTTTTCAAATCAAGAACAATATCTAGCCGCAGATAAACGCAGATAAACGCGGATGAAACCCGTTCCAATCCGCATTGCGGGTTCGCCTTATCGGCGGTCATCGGCGGTCATCGGCGGTTTCAATTCCCGTTTTTTGACCTCATCTGATCACCGCTTGCCCCGATGCCCGAGCTCTACATCGGGTTGATGTCGGGCACCAGCCTCGACGGCATTGACGCCGTTCTCGCCGCGCCGCGCGGTAACCGCTTCCGGATCCTTACCAGCCTCCACCGTCCCTACCCTGCGGCGCTGCGCAGGCGGCTGCTCGTGTTGCATGAGCCGGGAAGGGATGAGCTTCATCGGGCCGCGATCATCGCCAACGAACTGACCGCGGCGTACGCGGCCGCGGTGCGCGCTGTAATTGCGCGCGCCGCGACCAGGGCGCGTGCCGTTGCCGCCATCGGCTGTCACGGACAGACCATCCGCCACCGGCCCGATGCCGGCTACACGCTGCAGCTCGCCAACGGCGCGCTCCTCGCGGAGCTGACCGGCATCACGGTGGCGTGCGACTTCCGCAGCCGCGACATCGCCGCGGGCGGCGAGGGCGCGCCGCTGGTGCCCGCATTCCACCACGCCCTGTTTGCCAGCGCGCGCCGCGGCCGGGCCGTCGTCAACGTGGGCGGCATCGCGAACATGACCTGCCTGCCCGCGCGCGGCAAGGTCACCGGCTTCGATTGCGGGCCGGGGAACTGTCTGCTCGACGCCTGGACCATGGAGCGGCGGCGCAAGCCGTTCGACCGCAACGGCGCGTGGGCGGCGCGCGGCAACGTGCTGCCGCGGCTGCTCGGCAAGCTGCTGTCGCACCCGTTCTTCCGCCGCCAGCCCCCGAAGAGCACGGGACGCGAAACGTTCAATCTGGCGTGGGTGAAGCGCACGCTCACGGGGAACCAACGCGCCGCGGACGTGCAGGCGACGCTGCTCGAGTTGACGGCAACCAGCATCGCCCGCGCCGTGCGAACCCGCTGCACAGGCGCGCGCGAGATCTATATTTGCGGCGGTGGTGCGCGCAACCGGGCGCTGCTCGAGCGGCTCGCCGCGCTGCTGCCGGGAAGGCGCATCGCCACCACCGCCGCTCTCGGGCTCGCGCCGGAGCACGTCGAAGCGCTTGCCTTCGCCTGGCTCGCGCGCCAAGCGCTCAAGGGAAAGCCCGGCAACCTCCCCGCCGTGACCGGCGCGAGGGGCCCGCGTGTACTAGGCGCGATCTATCCCGCGTAGAAAACCACACCTCTCACGGCCGAGGACGCAGAGAACGCAGAGGAAAAACGACAAAGAAAAGCTGAACCACGAAGGACACAAAGGAAAACAGAAACTCAATCACGCCGCAGATAAACGCCGATAAACCAGGGTAAGGAACTCTGAATCCTGAAACCCGAATCCTGAATCCTGCTCCGTTGAGGCCCCGGAGAGCCGCCGAGCAGTCGCAGCCAAGGGTCGGTCAACCGGACCGGCAGTCCATGCGCTAAGGATGGACAAGCAGATGCCGACCCGGAAACAAAATGAGAAGAAGTTCGGCCACTGGGATGAGTTGCCCGGCGGCGGGCGCCGTTATTGGCTCGACGTATCGGGCCGCCAGGGCTGGCGCGCCCGCTACCTGAAGGAAGTGGACGCCGATGAAACGACGCTCCGTTTCTGGCAGGAAATTTACGACGAGCAAGGCAACCTCGCCGAAATTCATGACAAGTATCCGGTGGATAAGGGCCACCAGAAAGCGTAGGATAACGCCATGATCATCACCAAACAGACCGTCGCCGACAAGATCGCGGCCTACCTGCACCATCGCATCACGCTGGCGCAGCTGGTGGATTGGGCCGAGAACGCCTTGATGGAAGGCGAATTCGCGGAAGAGGACGTCGCCGTCATTTCCGCCGCGGTGTCGCGCCTCGGCGTGGCTGACGTGCGCGCTTTTGGTCTGACCTGGGCGGACTGCGAGCAGCTGCTCGGTCAACTCGGCTTCTCCGCTCGCATCGAAATCGTCACCGCCTGAGGTCAATCCCTTCTAGCTTGAGGGGCCAAATTGGTATCTCAAACGCTCAGGTTACCTGTCGGTGCGTTGCAATGAGATGTCGTCCGAACTCGGAAAACAAAAAAGGCGGCCTAGCCGCCTTTTTTGTTGCTCGTAGAATGGTCTAGGCCGAGAACGAGGAGCCGCACCCGCAGGTCGAAGTCGCGTTCGGATTCTTGATCACGAACTGCGCGCCCTCGACGTTCTCCTGGTAGTCGATTTCCGCGCCCGCCAGATACAGCTGTTTCACTTTCGACGCCGCCGCGTCGGTGAACACCAGCGGGTCGGGCATTTTCTCGGTCACTGCATTCATCTCAGACTCCTGCAACCGCCGGGTTGCGCAAGGCCGTCTCGCTCAGTCGGCGGAAGCGGGTTTCAATTGTACCACTTTCTCCGACTTGCCGTCGGACTGGTAGACCAGCCGGCCCTGCACCACGGCGCCGAGCTGCATCTCCAGCGTCTTGTAGTGAACATCCCCTGTGACATTGGCCTTGGGCTGCAGTTCAACGTATTCCGCGGCGTGCACCGGGCCGACCACCGTGCCGTTGATGACCACGTGCGAGACGCGGATCTCGCCTTCGATCTGCGCCTCCTCGGACAGCACCAGCGTGCCCGGATTGCCGTCGGCCGCCGCCACGTTGCCTCGCACGCGACCGTCCACGCGAAGCCCCCCCGTGAAGGTGATGTTGCCCTCGATCGAGGTGCCCGCGCCGATGAGGCAGTCGATGCGGTTCTGGAGCTTGCTGTTTCCCTTGCTTCCGAACATGTTGCGGCTCCTCAGGAAACGTTCACCGTTTGCGTTAGTTTAGGCGTATTGGCGTCGTTTTCAAAGACCCGCACCTGCATGCTCCTCACCACCGCCTCAGGGGCGATCTTGAAGGTGCCCTCGATGCGCTGGAAAAACTTGAAGTTCAACTGGTATTCCCGGGCCTGTTTGTCGCCGTCGGGCGGCAGCGTCAGCGCGAACTTGCGGTCGTCCTGCTCGAGATTCAGAACGAACTGCAGCTTGCCGTGGAATTCCTTGACGCGCTGCCCGGTCTGCACCAGCAGCAGCCGGTAGCGGTACTCGCCCGGCATCGTTTCGGGCTGCACGCGGAAGCGGTTGATGCTGACGCCCTCTCTTCCGCCACCCGCCATCAGCGACTGGAAGAACGCGAGGTCTTCCTTGAGCGTGGCGTTTTCCTCGGTGAGCGTTTTCACCTGCCTGGCGAGGTCGCCGTACGTCGCACGCTCGATCTGCATCTGGCGTTCGGCCCCCGCCACTTTCGAGCGCATCTCGGCGAGTTCCGCGTCCCGCTTCTGGATCTCGTCGGCGAGCCTGGCGAGCGCGCGCCTGGCCTCGCTCTGGCGGAAGCCGGCGAATTCCATCCCGAAATCGTAGGTGGCCCAGCCGACGCCGAACACCAGCGCGCCGAGGGCGATGAGGCCGAGCCAGCGCCAGTACCACGGCACGTGCGTGCGCACCGCCACGCGCGGCGCGGAAATGCCGAACTTGCGCTGCAGCGCTCTGATGAACCGGGAAACCATCTCAAAAACAGATTGAAACCGCCCGTCCCTCATCCCTTCCCCTTCTCCCGAGAGGAGAAGGGCAAGCTCGAGCCTCCCCTCTCCCTGCTCCAGGGAGAGGGGCGGGGGTGAGGGTCGAACGCCGGCTAACGCCGATGCGATCAAACCCGAAGGCTTTAGCCACAGAGATCACAGAGAACACAGAGGGTTGAGAAATCAAGATGGGCTCGACCTGAAATTGATTTTCTCTGTGGACTCTGTGCCCTCGGTGGCTTGAATTTCTGATTTTCATTCGCGTTTATCTGCGTTTATCTGCGGTTCCTTCCTTGCATCAAGGCAGCAGTGCGAGCTGCTCGAGGCCCGTGGATTCGGGAAAGCCGAACATGATGTTCATGTTTTGCACCGCCTGTCCGGATGCGCCTTTAACCAGATTGTCGATGACCGACAGCACCACCGCGATGTCGCCGCCGCGCGGCTGATGCACCGCGACGCGGCAGAAATTGGCGCCGCGCACCGAGCGCGTATCGGGATGGCTTCCCGCCGGCATGACGTCCACGAACGCTTCCTTCGCGTAGCGCTTCTCGTACAGCGCCTGAAGGTCGGTCTTCGCCGTGAGGCGCGCGTAAAGCGTGGCGTGGATGCCGCGGATCATCGGCGTCAAATGCGGCACGAAGACGAGATTGACCGGGCGGCCTGCGATTCTCTCCAGCCCCTGCGCCATCTCGGGATGGTGGCGGTGCCCCGGGACTCCGTAGGCCTTGAAGTTGTCGGATGCCTCCGCGAGCAGCGTAGGAACCTCCGCCGTGCGCCCCGCGCCGGAAACGCCCGACTTGGCGTCCGCGATCAGGTGATCGAGATCGACGACGCCGGCCTCGAGTAGCGGCAGAAAGCCGAGCTGCACCGATGTCGGGTAGCAGCCGGGGTTGGCGACGAGCCGCGCCTCGCGAATTCTCTCGCGATCGAGCTCGGGCAACCCGTAGACCGCCTCGGCCAGCAGCTCCGGGCAGGCGTGCTTGACGCCGTACCACCGTTCCCACAGCGCGACGTCCTTGATCCGGAAGTCCGCCGCGATGTCGATGATGCGCACGCCGGCATCCACCAGCGCGGGCGCCTGCTCCATCGCGACGCCGTTCGGCGTGGCGAAGAACACCACGTCGCAGGCGGCGAGGCCGGCTTTGGCGGGATCGGAAAACTTGAGCGCGACCCGGCCCCGCAGGTTGGGGAACATCTCGGCAACACCCAACCCGGCTTCCTTGCGCGAGGTGATTGCGGCAAGCTCGCAATGCGGGTGCTGCGCGAGCAGCCGCAGCAGCTCGACACCGGTGTAGCCGGTGCCGCCGACGATGCCGACCTTGATGCCGTTCTTCGCCATTGATCACATTCCGGGTCCCGAGACAACAAAGCCGCCCGCAGGCGGCCTCGTCGCGGGTGTTAAGAGCCTATAACACCATGAAACACACGTGCGTTGCTAGCCAGAATTGGTGATGGCGCGAAGCGAGGTGCAGCCAATATGTCGATATTGGCAAGCCGAGCGACAAAGCCAGCGCCGATTCTGGCTGCAACCCCTTGCGGGCTGGCGCGAGTTTTGGCCCTAAGCGGCGGGCCTTGCTTCGCGCCCTGAGCCAAAATCGTGCCAGCGCATCGCGCGTTTCATGGTGTTATAGGCTCTTCTCCTAGCGCTTCGAGAACTGATGGCGTCGGCGCGCCTTGTGGAGCCCCACCTTCTTGCGCTCCACCTCGCGCGCGTCGCGCGTCACCAGCCCCGCCTTCTTGAGCGCGGGCTTGAGCGCGGCGTCGTGCTGGATGAGCGCGCGCGTGATGCCGTGGCGCACCGCTCCGGCCTGGCCGGATTCGCCGCCGCCGTCCACGTTGACCATGATGTCAAAACTCGAGACGGTGTTCGTGACCTCGAGCGGCTGGCGCACGATCATGCGCCCCGTTTCACGCGAGAAGAACTCGTCGACCGGCTTGCCGTTGACCGTGATCTCACCCTTGCCCGCCCTCAGGAACACCCGCGCCACCGCGGTCTTGCGCCGGCCGGTGCCGTAGTTATGTTGCCGTTGCGTTGCCACGGGGCTCTAGATCTCCAGTTGTTTCGGCTGCTGCGCCGCGTGCGGATGGCTCGCGCCAGCGTAGACCTCCATTTTCTTGAGCATGGCGTAG
>JACPEF010000071.1:0-18115 GCA_016183675.1 Betaproteobacteria bacterium | reverse complement strand
GAGCGGACCCTTGGGCAGCATGCCCTTGACGGCGAGCTTGAGCACGCGGTCCGGATGGCGCGCGTGCAGCCTCGCGAAGCTGGTGCCGTAGACGCCGCCCGGGTAGCCGCTGTGCCGGTAGTAGATCTTCTGCTGCGCCTTCCTTCCGGTCACGCGCAATTTGTCGGCGTTGACCACCACGATATAATCGCCGGTGTCGACATGCGGCGTGAATTCGGGCTTGTGCTTGCCGCGCAGCCGCCGCGCGATCTCGGCCGCAAGCCTTCCCAGCACCTTGCCGGAGGCGTCCACGACGTACCATCCCTGCTGGACCTCGTGGGGTTTCGCGGAAAACGTTTTCATGGGTCTCGCCCTGCTCGCCGTACGCGTTTCAGAAAAGGCCGAATTCTATTGCAAATCAGGCCTCTGTGTCAAACCGGCGGGCGCCGCGTCGCGCTCTTCGACAGCCGAGTCTTTTCACCGCAGAGGCGCAGAGGCGCAGAGAAAAACATCAGCAGGACAAGATGTAACCGCGCTTGAGCCGTCCCTTACGCAACAAGGCTTCGCTCTTGCCAACTTGTTGGTGCATAAATAATCCTCCGCGCCTCCGCGTCTCTGCGGTTCAAATCCACGTTATGGTTTAACGGCTTACCATGGAGTGGCTGATCACCAACGCGATCGCGGCGCTGCTCCTCCCGCCGGGCATCGTCCTCGTCGTCCTGCTGATCGCGCTGTGGCTGACGTGGCGCCGGCCACGGCTCGCGCGTGGCCTCGTCTTCGCCGCATTCCTCGGGCTCTATGCGCTGTCCACGCCGTTCGTGGCGGATTCATTGCTGCAGGCCCTGGAACCCGCGCCGCGCGATCCCCTCGAGGACAGGAGCGGACAGGCGATCGTGGTGCTGGGCGGCGGCACCTATTTCGACGCGCCCGAGTACGGCGGCGACACGGTGACGGCCCCAACGTTGGTGCGCCTGCGCTATGCTGCCCATCTGCACCGCGCGCTCAAGAAACCGGTGCTGGTCGCGGGCGGCGCCCCCCAAGGCAACCACGCGCCGGAGGCACAGCTGATGAAGCAGGCTCTGCAGCGCGATCTCCACGTGCCGGTGCAATGGCTCGAGGAGCACTCGCGCAACACCCTCGAAAACGCGCGGCTGAGCCGCCTCGTGCTCAACGCCGCCGGCGTCCAGCGCATCTATCTCGTCACCCATGCCTGGCACATGCGGCGCGCCAGGCTCGCCTTCGAGCACGCGGGCTTCGCTGTCATCCCCGCCCCCACGGGCTACACCACGGGCTTCGAGCTGACGGCGCTCGATTTCCTGCCGGTCGCGCGCGCTTTGCGCGGCAGCAGCCGCTTCTTCCACGAAGCGGCCGGCATCGGCTGGTATCATCTTCGCGTCGCCCTTGGCCGCTAGGCTAGTCTTTCACCACAGAGGCACAGAGACACAGAGAGAAGTACTTGAAGCAGAGCCACGACGGACACAAAGTACACGAAGGTTTGTGAATGAACTGTTTTTGTTTTGCGCTCCTGGCGTCCTTTGCAGTCAAAGATCTTGTGTTCTCTGTGTCTCTGTGTCTCTGTGGTTCGCATTTGGGGTTGTGATGAAAGCTCGCATCAAGTGGATCGAGAACGTCGCCTTCGTCGGCGAGTCCGAGAGCGGCCACGCGCTCGTCATGGACGGCGCCCCCGAGGGCGGCGGGCGCAATCTCGGGCCACGCCCAATGGAAACGGTGCTGATCGGAACCGGCGGCTGCACCGCCTATGACGTCGTGCACATCCTTAAGAAAAGCCGAGCGCCCGTTACCGACTGCGTCGTGGAGATAGCCGCCGAGCGCGCGGCGCAGGACCCGAAGGTCTTTACGAAGATCCGCTTCCACTTCATCGTGACGGGCAAGGGGCTCAAGCGCGAGCAGGTCGAGCGAGCCATTCACTTGTCGGCGGAAAAGTACTGCTCGGCCTCGATCATGCTCGGCAAGACCGCCGAGGTGACGCACGATTTCGAAATTCGAGAAACCGGAAATTAGCCGCCAAGACGCCAAGCACGCCAAGAAAACCTAGACCAGAATTGAATTCGAAAACCAAAAACTCCCGCGAATGAGGATGCGGAGGACGCCAAGGAAGCACGAAAGCGTGGGAAGGCTCGTGCCGGTTAGCTCTGCGTTAACCCGCTTAATGTAAGAATTTCTTGGCGTCTTGGCGGTTCAATTATTGTGCTTGTTTTTCTTGGCGGTCTTGGCGCCTTGGCGGCGCTCTTCTAGATCCAGAACGCGGTCTCGGTCATCACCTTCGACGATAACCGCATCGCGAGCTTCGCGGGAGCGGGGAGCTCCGCGCCGCCGTGCGTGATCGCGCTCGTGGCATGGCGGGCCTCGTCGTCCCTCATCTGCTCCAGGATCGCGCGGCTTTTCGTATCCGCCTGAGGCAGCCGTCCGAGGTGGCCTTCGAGATGCGCCACTACCTGCCGCTCGGTCTCGGCGAGAAACCCGAGATTCCAGCGCTCACCGAGCAAACCGGCAACCGCGCCGATCGCGAACGAGCCGGCGTACCAGACGGGATTCAACAGGCTCTTGCGGCCGCCCAGCTCCTCGATCCGGCTCTCGGTCCACGCCAGGTGCTCCGTTTCCTCCTGCGCCGCCCGCTCGAGCGCCTCGCGGGCGCGCGGATTGCGCGCGGCAAGCGCCTGTCCCTGGTAGAGCGCCTGGGCGCAGATCTCGCCGCTGTGGTTGACCCGCATCAGCGCCGCGGCATGCGCGCGTTCCCGCTCCGACATCGCAGCCTCTGACACCTTCCCGCCGGGCGTCTGGCGCAACGACTGCGCCGGCCCGAAAACCGTGCGCAGCCCCTTGTCTAAGGCGATGATCAGCTCATCCAGCGTAGGCAACATTTGCGTCGTTGTGCCAGAAAAGCCTTGAACGCAGAGAGCGCAAAGGGCGCGGAGAAAGAATGGTTGCGTCCACCGTGTCTATTGTTTGCCATTGATGTTTGATGTTCCTTTGCGTCCTCTGCGTCTTTGCGTTGAGAGTGTTCCGCGTTTATCTGCGTTTATCTGCGGCTCAATTCGGGTTGGATCCTGTCCGTGTTTTCCGTGTGGTTCCGTGGCTGATTGGATTGTATCGGCGTTCATCGGCGGTTTCATTATTGTTTTGGCTTTTCCTCTGCGTCCTCGGCGTCCTGCGCGGTTCGGCTTCTTGATTCAAGTGTCGTGGTGTTCTTGGCGGCCTTGGCGGTGAAAGCTTTCTCTTCTTCAGGCCGCTTCCGCGAACAGCCGGCCAAGCTCCGCCCCCGGGTCCGCCGCGCGCATGAACGCCTCCCCCACCAGGAAACAACCGATTCCCCCCGCGCGCAGGGTCTTCACGTCCTCGCGCGACAGTATCCCGCTTTCCGTGACGACGATGCGGTCCTTCGGAACACGGGCCAGCAGGCCGAGCGTGGTCTCCAGCTTCGTCTCGAAGGTGCGGAGACTGCGGTTATTGATGCCGATGAGCGAGGTCTTGAGCCTGAGCGCGCGCTGGAGCTCGTCGGCATCGTGCGCCTCCACCAGCACCGCCATGCCGAGCTCGTGCGCCGCCGCTTCCAGCGCCTCCATGCGCGAATCCTCGAGGGCCGCGACGATCAGCAGGATGCAGTCGGCTCCCGCCGCGCGCGCCTCGTAGAGCTGGCAGGGATCGAGGGTGAAGTCCTTGCACAGCACCGGCAGGCGGCAGGCGGCGCGCGCCAGCTTCATGTGCTCGAGCGCGCCCTGGAAAAACTGCTCGTCCGTGAGCACTGAAAGGCAGGCCGCGCCGTGGCGCTCGTAGCTCGCCGCGATCGCCGCGGCATCGAAGTTCTCGCGCAGCACGCCCCTGCTCGGGCTCGCCTTCTTGATCTCCGCGCTCACCGCCGGCTTCCCCGCAGCGAGCCTGGAACGCAGCGCCCCTATGAAATCGCGCGGCGGCGCCGCGCGCTGCGCCTCGGTGCGCAGCGCCGAAAGCGGCTTCGCGCTCTTCGCGCGCGCGACTTCCTCGGCCTTGGCCGCGAGGATGCGCTCGAGGATGTCAGCCATAGAATCTCACCACAGAAACACAGAGAAAGGCAAATAGACAGGAATTACGACTCCTCTCTCGCCATTCCCTCTGCGTCCTCTGTGTCTCTGTGGTTCATTCCGCTTTGAATTGCTTCGTGAACTCGACGAACGCGTCGAGCTTCCTGCGCGCCGCCTCGCTCGCGATCACCGCCAGGGCCTTCTTGACGCCCTCGGCCATGGTCGGGGCCAGCCCCGCGATGTAGATGCTCGCGCCGGCGTTGAGCGCGACGATGTCGCGCGCAGCCCCCGTTTCGTTGCCGAGCGCCGCCAGCACCATCGCCTTCGACTGCTCGACGCCATCGACCCTGATCGCCGCACCACCCTGCGCCTTGAGAGCGAAATCCTGGGGCGCGACGGTGTACTCGTTGATCTTGCCGTCTTTCAGCTCGCCCACCATGGTCGGCCCGGATATCGAGACCTCGTCCAGCCCCTCCGCGCCGTGCACGATCATCACGCGCCGGCTGCCCAGGCGGGCGAGCACGCGCGCCTGGATGCCGACGAGGTCGGGGTGAAACACGCCCATCACCTGCTGCTTCGCCCCCGCCGGGTTGGTGAGCGGCCCCAGGATGTTGAAGATGGTTTTCACACCGAGCTCCCGGCGCACCGGAGCGGCATGCTTCATCGCGCTGTGGTGATTCGGCGCGAACATGAAGCCCACGCCGACCTCCGCGATCGAGCGCGCCACCTGCTCGGGCTTGAGGTTGATGTTCGCGCCGAGCGCCTCCAGCACGTCGGCGCTGCCCGATTTGCTCGAGACCGAGCGCCCGCCGTGCTTGGCGATCTTCGCGCCCGCCGCCGCCGCGACGAACATCGCGGCGGTGGAGATGTTGAAGCTGTGCGCGGCGTCACCCCCGGTGCCGCAGGTGTCGATGAGATTCGGCTCGTCCGGGACCGGCACCTTCAGTGCGAACTCGCGCATCACCTCGGCCGCCGCCGCGATCTCTCCGATGGTTTCCTTCTTGACGCGCAAACCGGTGATGATGGCCGCGACCAGCACCGGCGACACTTCGCCGCTCATGATGCTGCGCATGAGCGAGAGCATCTCCTCGCGGAAGATCTCGCGATGCTCGATCACGCGCGTCAGCGCTTCTTGCGGTGTCATGTCGTTCCTCCCTTAGAGCTCTCAAGGAAGTTCTTGAGCAGCGCGTGGCCGTGCTCGGTGAGGATGGCCTCGGGATGGAATTGCACACCCTCGACCGCAAGCTCCTTGTGGCGCACGCCCATGATCTCGCCGTCGTCAGTCCAGGCGGTCACCTCGAGGCACTCCGGCAGGCTCGCGCGCTCGATCACCAGCGAATGATAGCGCGTCGCCGTGAAGGCATCCGGCAGCCCGCGAAACACGCCGCGCCGGTCGTGCCGTATGGCGGAAGTCTTGCCGTGCATCAGCTGTTTGGCGTGGACGATTTTGCCGCCGAAGGCCTGGCCGATCGCCTGGTGTCCCAGGCACACGCCCAGGATGGGGATCCTGCCGGCGAATTGCTTGACGAGGGGCACCGAGATCCCCGCCTCGTTCGGCGTGCAAGGGCCCGGCGAGATCACGATGTGCGCGGGCCTGAGCCGCGCGATCTCCTCGAGCGTGATCTCGTCGTTCCGGGCGACCTTCACTTCCTGCCCGAGCTCGCCCAGGTACTGCACCAGGTTGTAGGTGAAGGAGTCGTAGTTATCGATCATCAAAACCATAAACATTCACCACAGAGGCACAGAGACACAGAGCAACCTAGAGTCACATTTTCATTCGCCTGATCCCGTGCTTCAAGACAGAGACATTGAAGTTGAGAAGTAGCCCGGTTCTCATGCCGCTAAGCCGCAGGTAAGTCAGAAGCTGCGCCTCGTGGACTGGCAGAAGCTTTTCCACCGTTTTCAATTCAAGGACTACTTGTTCTTCGACAACGATATCAATCCGGAAACCACAATCAAGCTTCACAGATTTGTACGTTATTGGCAGGTCGACCTGCCTCCGATACCGCAAGCCGAGTTGAGAGAGCTCGAAGCAAAGACATTCTTCGTATGCGGATTCCAGCAGGCCTGGACCCAGCGCGCGATGAACCTCGATCGCTGCACCGACGATCTTCTCGGTGAGGGGATCCCTCTGTGCCTCTGTGTCTCTGTGGTTCAATTTCAATCCAATTTCGTGTCGAGGCCGGACTCGGCCATCTCCGCCGCGCGCAGCAGCGCTCTGGCCTTGTTCTGCGTCTCCATCCACTCGGCGGCAGGCTGGGAGTCGGCCACGATGCCGCCGCCCGCCTGCACGTGGAGCGTGCCGTTCTTGACGACCGCCGTGCGCAGCGCGATCGCGACGTCCATGTTGCCGTGAAAGCCGAGGTAGCCGACCGCGCCGGCGTAGATGCCGCGCTTCACCGGCTCGAGTTCGTCGATGATCTCCATCGCCCGCACTTTCGGCGCGCCGGACACCGTGCCCGCGGGAAAGGACGCGCGCAGCACGTCGATGGCGTTCAGGCCGGGCTTCAGTTTCCCTTCGACGTTGGAAACGATGTGCATCACGTGCGAGTAGCGCTCGACCACCATTCTCTCCGTGACCGTGACCGTCCCGGTCCGCGCCACGCGCCCGAGGTCGTTGCGGCCGAGGTCCAGCAGCATGATATGCTCGGCGCGCTCCTTCTCGTCGGCGAGCAGTTCCTGTTCCAGCGCCGCGTCCTCGGCGGGGGTCGCGCCGCGGCGGCGCGTGCCGGCGATCGGCCGCACCGTCACCGTTTCGCCTTCAAGACGCGCCAGGATTTCGGGCGAGGCGCCGACCACGTGGTAGCCGCCCAGGTCGAAGTAATACATGTAGGGCGAGGGATTGATGGTGCGCAGCGCGCGGTAGAGCGCGAGCGGTGCGGCGCGGAACGGCTTCACCATGCGCTGCGAGGGCACGACCTGCATGATGTCGCCGTCGTAGACGTATTTTTTCGCGCGCTCGACCGCGGCGTGGTAGGCGGCCTCGCCAAAGCCCGAGACCGCGGGCTCGGAGGGCCCTCGGACATCGGCCGGTATGGCAACCGGGTCGCGCAGCTTTGCGAGCAGCTGCTGCAGCCGCGCGCGCGCCGCCCGGAACGCGCCCGGCTTGCCCGGCTCGGCGTAGACCACCAGCGTGAGCTTGCCCGACAGGTTGTCGACGATCGCGATCTCTTCGGAAACCAGCAGCAGGATGTCCGGCGTGTCGAGCGGGTCGCGCTTCTTCGTCGCCGCAAGCCGCCGCTCGATGTAGCGCACGGTATCGTAGCCGAAGTAGCCGACGAGGCCGCCACAGAAGCGCGGCAGGCTCGCGTCCTGCACCACCTTGAAGCGGGCGAGGTAGTCGTTCACGTAAGCGAGCGGATCGGCGACCCGAGTCTCCCCCAACAGCTTGGCTTCGCGGAATTCGGTGCAGGTTTCCCCGCGCACTTCGATCCGCGTCTCCGCGGGCAAGCCGATGAACGAGTAGCGGCCGAAGCGCTCGCCGCCCACCACGGATTCAAGCAAATAGGTGTAGGGCTGGTTCGCGAGCTTGAGGTAGATGGAAAGCGGGGTGTCGAGATCGGCAAACGTCTCGAGCACGATCGGAACCCGGTTGTAGCCCGCGCGCGCGAGCTTATCGAATTCAACTCCAGTCATGAGTCACTCCAGAACAGAAAACGGGAAAACGAAAGGCGACGCGATTAACGCGCACGCCAGGCCACAGGCGAGCGGCGCCAGCGGCGCGCGGCGGTCGCGAGTTGCTTCGTTCCGTAGTCTGCGTGGTGCATGACCAAAGTGGTGATTATGCCTTATGAATCAGCCGGGTGGCTTCGAAAAGCGTGGGTACTATAGCATCAACATCGAGCTCGCGCACATCGCGCCCCTCGTTGTAGCCGTAGGTGACGCAGAACACCGGGCAGCCGGCGGCGCGCGCGGCCTGCGCGTCGTTCACCGAGTCGCCGATCATCAGCATCTCGCGTGGCGCGATCCCAAACCGGCGGCAAGCGTACAAGAGCGGTGCCGGATGGGGTTTGCGCTGCGGCAAGGCATCGCCGGCAATCACCTGCGAGAAGTATCGTGCGATCCCCAGGTGTTCGAGGAGCGGTGCGGTGAAGCGCGCCGCCTTGTTGGTGACACACGCGAGCGGCAGCTCTGCTGCGCGCAATGCCTGCAATCCCTCGGGCACTCCCGGATAAACGGTCGTGTACTGGCCGTTGACCTCCGCGTAGCAGCGCTCGAAGATCGGCATGGCGCGCTGGAACCACGCCTGATCTGGCGCGGGGCCGTCGAGCTTGCCGGTGAGCGCGCGCTCGACCAGCATGGTTATGCCCTTGCCGACGAAGGTGCGGATCAGCGACTCGGGAAGCTCCGGGCGACCAAGCTCCCTTAGCATTATGTTGGCTGCGACGGCGAGGTCGGGAATGGTGTCGGCGAGCGTGCCGTCGAGGTCGATGATCACCGCCTTGACGCGCAGCGGAAAGCGTTGGTTCGTATTCACCACAGAGACACAGAGGCACAGAGGAAACACTGAGAAGAGGATTGACGGAAATGACTGCTTTCTGGTCTGTAAGCCTGCAATATGTACCGATACTCCTTCCTCTGCTGTCGCTTTTCTCTGTGTCTCTGTGCCTCTGTGGTTAAGCTTTTTTCGCTTTGGCGAGCTCGGCGCGCATCGCCTCGATCGTGGCCTTGTAATCCCTGGTGCCGAAGATCGCCGAGCCGGCGACGAAAGTGTCGGCGCCGGCGCGCGCGATCTCCGCTATGTTGTCCACCTTCACGCCGCCGTCCACTTCCACCCAGATGTCGCGTCCCGTCGCCTGGATGCGGCTGCGCACGGTGGCGAGCTTCTTCAGGGCCTGCGGGATGAATTTCTGCCCGCCGAAGCCCGGATTCACCGACATGATGAGGACGAGATCGAGCTTGTCGATCACGTGGTCGAGATAGTCGAGCGGCGTGCCCGGATTGAACACCAGGCCCGCCTTGCAGCCGCTGTCCCTGATCAGCGCGATGGTGCGGTCCACGTGCTCCGAGGCTTCGGGGTGAAACGAGATGATGTTGGCGCCGGCCCTGGCGAAATCAGGCACGATGCGGTCCACCGGCTTCACCATCAGGTGCACGTCGATCGGCACGGTGGTGAGCGGCCGGATCGCCTCGCACACGATCGGGCCCATGGTGAGATTGGGCACGTAGTGGTTGTCCATCACGTCGAAGTGCACCAGGTCGGCGCCGCCGGCGACCACTTGCTGCACCTCATCGCCCAGCCTGGCGAAGTTGGCGGACAGTACGCTCGGAGCAATGCGGTAGGCCATGGCGACAGCGCGCCTCGACGGAGACCGCGGCATTGTACCCGTTCTCGCGGCAACGGCACAGCGCAAGCTTGCTTGCGCACATCGTCGAAATGGTCAAGAATCGGCGCCATGGCCGACAAGAAGTACGACATCACGGTCGCGGCGCGCACGGCGTTCATCCCGGAGCAGTCCGACGTCGAAAGCGGCCGCTACGTGTTCGCCTACACCATCACCATCACCAACACCGGCACGGTCCCGGCGCAGCTCGTCAGCCGCCACTGGATCATCACGGACGCCAACGACCAGGTGCAGGAGGTGCGCGGCCTGGGTGTCGTCGGCGAGCAGCCGATGCTGCGCCCCAGCGAGAGCTTCCAGTACACCAGCGGCACCGCGATCACCACGCCGGTCGGCACCATGCGCGGCAGTTATCAGATGATCGCGGAGGACGGCAAGCAATTCGACGCGCCGATCCCCGAGTTCACGCTGTCGATACCGCGTGTCCTGCACTGACGGTGCAGCGTTCCGGGTTCAAGGTTCAAGGTTCAGGGTTCTAGGTTCAAAACTGCAAACTTTGAACTCGGAACTTTGAACTCGGAACTTTGAACGTGTCGTTAAAGCTCAGCTACACCCTCCTCTCGCCGCTCTATGACCTCGTCGTCGGCCCGGCATTCCGGTCAGCGCGGCGTCGCAGCCTCGCCGCGTTGCCGCGCGGCGGCAGCGGGGCGGTGCTGCTGAACGGCATCGGGACCGGACTCGATCTGCCGTGGCTTCCGCCCGGCTGTCGCTGCGTCGGCCTCGATCTGACGCGGGCGATGCTGGCGCGCTGCGCCCGCCGCGCCACGAACCTCGAGTTTGCCGCCGTGCAGGGCGACAGCCTCGCTCTCCCGTTCCGCGACGCGAGCTTCGAGCACGCGGTGCTGCACCTGATCCTGGCGGTGGTGCCGGACGCGGCGCGCGCGCTGGCGGAAACCGTGCGCGTGGTGCGGGCCGGCGGGAGCATACTCGTGTTCGACAAATTCCTCAGGCCGGGGCAACGCGCACCGTTGCGCCGCTTGCTCAACCCGCTCGCGGCGCGGGTCGCTACCCGGCTTGATGTGGTGTTCGAGGACCTTCTGCCGAAGGTGCCAGGAGTGCGCGTCGTGAGCGACGAGCCGGCGGTTGCCAGCAGCTGGTTCCGGCTGATACGCCTGGAGCGACTATAAGAGAATTAGCCGCCAAGGCGCCAAGACTACAGTGTTAAATTTTGAGTTTTGAATTTTGAATTAAGGATCGTTTTTTTCCAATTCAACATTCAACATTCATCACTCAACATTGATTTATCCTGCGTCCTCTGCGGTGAGAGGTTTTAGTTTCGCGGCTCGCTATCGCTCCGGTCGCGCGGCTTGCGGCCAGGCCACGTCCACCACACGATGAAGACCAGCAGCGCGAGGGCGACACCCGCTTCGAGCAGCAACCAGAACAGGCCGTCCATCGCTTATACTTAGAACCCGTAAGAGATCAAGGAGATTAGCCGCCGATGAACGCCGATAAACGCCGACAAAGGGAGTGAACCGTAAACAGTGAATAGTGAATGGTAAAAAGGAAGAAGCGCAGCCGAGTGGCAGGGTTTTCCCGTTCATCGTTCACCGTTCACCGTTCACCGTTCACCGGTTTTACATGTCGCACTTTAGCGAATCGTCCTCGGGAATCCAAATGCGCGGCGTGCGCCTGCTCGCGCTGCTCGCGCTGCTGGCGCTGACGGGTTGCGAGACGCTCAAGCGCGAGCCCGCCCCACCCGCCGTTACGCCGACGTCGCCTCCCCCCAAGGAAGCGCCGCCGGCCAAACCGCCCGCAGCCGGGGAGGCAGCCGTGCTGCGCCAGGTCACCTGGAACGATCTTCCGGAGTGGCATGCGGAAGACCCGGCGCTCGCGTGGGAGCCGTTCCTCGCGAGTTGCGGCGCGCTCGCCGTGCAGGAGGCCTGGATAGATCTGTGCGCCGTGGCGGCGAGCCTCAAGAACCCCGACCGCGATACCGCGCGCCGCTTCTTCGAGCTCAATTTCACCCCGTTCCAGCTCACCAATATTGACGGCGACGACGAGGGGCTGATCACGGGCTACTACGAGCCGTTGCTCAAGGGCAGCCGCCAGCGCTCCGCCCGCTACCGCCTTCCCGTATACGGCGTGCCCGACGACCTGCTGGTGATTGATCTCACCGGGGTCTACCCCGAATTGAAGGGCATGCGGCTGCGCGGCCGCCTCGACGGGCAGCGCGTTGTCCCCTATTACGATCGGGCGCAGATCGAGCAGGGACGCGCAGCGCTCGCGGGCAAGGAAATCGCCTGGGTCGAGGATGCGATCGAGCTGTTCTTCCTCCAGATCCAGGGATCGGGGCGCATCGCGCTCGACACGGGCGAAACGATACGCATCGGTTACGCGGACCAGAACGGCCATCCGTACCGATCGATCGGGAGGTTCCTGGTGGAGCGCGGCGAGCTGCCGCTGGAGCGGGCCTCGATGCAGGGCATCCAGGCGTGGGCGAGGCAGAATCCCGACAAGCTTCCGGAACTGCTCAATTACAACGCGAGCTACGTGTTCTTCCGCGAGCTGCCGGCCGAGCTGCCGGGGCCGCTCGGCGCGCTCGGCGTGCCGCTCACCGCGCGCCGCAGCGTGGCGGTGGACGCGCGCTTCGTGCTGCTCGGCGCGCCGGTCTATGCTCTCCAGCCGGCCGTTGAACCGCCTGATGCTGGCGCAGGACACCGGCGGCGCGATCCGCGGCCCGGTGCGCGCCGACTTCTTCTGGGGCTTCGGCGAAGAAGCCGCCCGCGAAGCCGGGCGGATGAGGCAGCCGCTCAAGATGTGGGTGCTGCTGCCCAACGCCTACCGCACGCCGGGAAACTAGGATAAAGACCGGGACATAAAAAAAGCCCCCTCCAATAGTTCTGGAGGGGGCGTAATTGAGAAGCTGTAAGCCTACTTCTTCGATTCCTTCATGTCCCGCATCACCGCAACCAGAGTCCTGGGGTAGATCCGCAGAGCATCATACACACCAGCGTCGCGGCCCATCTGCATAGGGTCGCTGTCCTTGTTACGAAACTGCTCGACCGCTTGAGCAATCATGTCTCTAGGCTTGAACAAGCGGGGTTTGGAGATGCCCCAATGGCCGGGCGACTTCTCTTCGACGAAGTCGCTCATTGCGCCGAGGATCGGAAACACGAGACCTGGAGAGACCCAGACAATCTTACGGGCCTTGTCTCGACGGCATGCCCGGCCACCTTTCTTGGTATCTGCCCAGACATTGTGGCCGTTCCACCCGTCGTGGTGCTCCCAGTATTCATACTCCTCGATGGCGTAGGGAGCAATCTGGACTGTGAACTCGTACTTGGCACGCGCGACCAGATCACTTTTCTTAGTCTCATACCACTCCGAAAAATTTGTAAGGCATTGCTCGGGGTTCTTGTAAGCGCGAAGCTTCTCCGCGGCCGAGTCATTCTTCGAAACGCTGAACGGCATCAGGAGGCGCGTGTACTGCAGAATCTTCCGGGTGTCGTACACGTCCTCATCGGTTTCTTTCTTGCGAATGTTGATATCTGGACGCCGCTTCTTGATGCTTGCTTCAAGCTCTTCCAGATGGCCGCGTGCACCTGCTTGCGAGATCGACTTGACCGGGGTGGCAGTGTTACGGGCAATCGCGGTTTCCACGACCTCGTTAGCGTCTGGATCTACGATGATTTCAGCGCGCACAAAGAACGGCGCTTCCTCATCGTCATCGGGCAGCTCATCACCGTAAGTATCCACAACCCAACGTTTGATTTCACCCTGAGATTGCGCACCGTTCAGGATGCTCGGCTCCTTGAGCCGCAGAAGTTTCTTGTTATCGTCGACTTCGATCTGAGTTGCACCGATCACGAAGCCGCTGTTGCGTGTGATGAAGCGCTGAGGGATTTCCTCGATCGTGCTACGTATCGCGTCGTGAACCCGATTCCGCTTCTTCGGGTCGTACTCTGCGAGGTAACCGCGGAGGTTCGCTTTCGTGCCGAGCTTGAGGATTTCAAATGCAGAGAGGTTTACCGCCGTGAAAGGGCGATGTACTGAGTCTCTACTTGCTAGTGGTAGTACCGGCACCACTCCCAAGGGAGGGCGGGGGAAGGATCCATCCACAAACCGCGGCGTGCCGCACGGGCCTCGTCCTGCAAGGCACGGTCAACGCCTGACTCGTCCCGGCGTTCATTACTCCAGGCCCTGATGATGAAAGCAGTACACCATGGAAGCGGTGGAACGGATCGTGTCGCGGATCCTGATCGTGCGAGGGCAGAAAGTGATGCTCGACGCCGATCTTGCGGAACTGTATGGCATCAGCACCGGGCGGTTTAACGAGCAGGTGCAACGTAACCGCGGGCGCTTTCCACCTGACTTCATGTTTCAGTTGACAAATCATGAGGTTGCAAGTTTGAGATCGCAAATTGCGATCTCAATAGGTGAAACGGGCCAAACTGGCCGGGGTGGTCGTCGTTACCTGCCGCACGCGTTTACCGAGCACGGTGCAATCATGGCGGCGACCAAAGCTCGACGAACTGGAGCGCCGCGTCTCGCATCACGACGAGGCGATCACCAGTATCGTCAAGGCTATCCGGGAACTCGCCACGCCGCCCGAACCGAAACCCAGGCGACGCATCGGATTTATCTCTGACGACTGACGGGCCTGGAACCCGCCCTCAGGGCTGCTCCTTGCTCTCACCCGCTGCGGCGAAGCTGATGCTCAGCAGTATGCGGCTCTTCACCGGGCGGCCGTCCTTGCGCGCGGGGATGAAGCGTGTCGCAGCGAGCGCGGCGCGCAGCTCGTCCTCGACATTACCCGGCAGCGCGGTTTCGACGACGCTGACTTGATTGACCACGCCGTGCTCGTCTATGTACAGCGAGAATTGCGCCCTGCCCGGCGCGCCGTCACGGCCCGCGCCCGAAGGATAGTCGAGCCTGAGCGGCGCAACGGGCCGGGGATAGCTGTCCAGCTCGCGCGCGGAGTAATAGGTCGGATCCGGGACCTGCGGCAGCGCAGGCGGCGTAGCCGTATCCTGCGCCGGTTGCATCTCGGTTCGGACCCGCGATGCAGTTGATCGGTCTTCTGCGGCCGTGGCGCGCCGTCTCGTTGGCGGCGGGTCCGGTGTTGATACGGCATCCGACCGGGGAGCCTCGCGAGCCAGCCCCGGCTCGGGACTCCAATCAAGCCGGACGGTAAGGGGGGCCGCGGCTAGAGAGGAAGATGCGGCCCGCTGGCGCGTTTCGAGCGCAAGGAACGCCACGAAAACCAGATGCACTGCCACCGAAGCCGCCAGCGCGACCGCAAGGCGGCGCGGTGTTCCGTGCCACTGCGGGGTCGAAGCCGGTAACGCCGTGGCCGTCATACCCGGGATAACGGCCGGCGCTATCCCGTGTTGACCGCACGGCGGGCTACTTGATGGAGACCGAGTTCAGCGCCTGCTCGAGCTCGTTGGCCGGCACGAATCCCGCGCTGACCTGACGCCCGTCGGTAAGGTAAATAGCGGGCGTACCGCGGATGCCGAAGCGGCGCGCCAGCTCAAGATTCTTCTCGATCGGCGTATCACATGTCTTCGAGCCGCCGGAGGTTGTGCCCTTGACCATGACTTCGTCCCAGGCCTTGGCTCTGTCCTTCGAGCACCACACCACGCGCGCCTTCTCCACCGAGTCTTCACCAAGGATCGGCCACAGGAAGGTGTAGACCGTCAAGTCGTTCATCTTCGCGAGCTCGCCATGAAGCTTCTTGCACCACGGGCAGTTCGGGTCCTCGAAGGTGTAGAGCACGCGCTTGCCGTTGCCGCGTACCCGCTTGAATGCCTGCTCCACGGACTTGGAGAGCGTCGCCGCGTTGAGTTGCGCGTTGCGCTCGCGCGTGAGGTTGCGCTCCGCGCCGCCGCGCATGTCGTAGAGATTGCCGAAAAAGACGAAATTGAGCTTGTCGTCGGTGTAGGCGATCTGGCCGTCGAACACCACCTCGTAGAGGCCGGCAAACGGCGTGCGCGCGACGCTCTCCACCTTCGCCTGCGGAAACTTGGCCTGGAACGCCTTCCCGATGCCCGCTTCGCTGCCGTAAGCGGACCCGGCCGCGAACCCGGCCCATACCACCAGAACCATCGTGAACTTGCGTAACATGTCCGTCCTCAATTGTGAGCCCGGCCCGCGCGTCAAGCGACGGCGTGGTGCACCAGGAAACTCTTCAGTTGCGGCTGCCAGTTGACCAGTCTCAGGCCCAGATTGCGCGCACTTGCCAGCCAGACAACGTCGTTGTTGAAAAGTTTCTGCAACGCGTGCGTCGTGAATTGCATGGCGAGCACATCTTCCTTGCGCGCGCGCTCGTAACGCCGCAGCAGCGCGTGATCCCCGCAATCGTGCTGCAAGCCACGGCCCGTGAGCACGGCAGCGAGCTCGCGCGCGTCGCGAAACCCGAGATTGACGCCCTGGCCCGCCAAGGGGTGCACATTATGCGCGGCGTCTCCCACCAGCGCAAGGCGGGGCCTTGTGAAATTTTTCACGCGCTGGAGCCTCAGCGGGAACGCCGCGGCGGGCGTGATGACATCGAGCGCGCCGAGCGCGCCGTGGCTTGCCGACTCCACTTCAGCGGCGAGTTCACTTGCCGCGAGTGCAGCGAGCTGGCGGCCGCGCTCCTGCGCGATCGACCACACCATCGAGACACGGCTTCCAGCGAGCGGCAATAACGCCAGCACGCCGTCGCGCCGGAACCACTGGAAGGCGACGCCCCGGTGCGGCTTCTCGCAGGAAAAATTGGCGACGACGCCGAGCTGCCGGTACTCGCTCGGCGTCACCGCGACGCCTGCCTGCGCGCGCACCCGCGAGTCCGCCCCGTCGGCGCCGACCACCAGGCGCGCCGCGATCTCGGCGCCGTCCTCCAGCGTGAGCGAGGCGGAGTTCGCGCCGAATTCAACCGCCGTCCAGTTCGCGGGACAGTAAATCCTTGCCTGTTCGCGCGCGGTCTGCCACAGCGCATGCTGCAGGCGGCCGTTCTCGACGATGAACGCAAGCTCGCGCAGGCCCGCGTCATAGGCGCCGAACTCGAGGCAGGCATGCGTGTCGTCGCCGTAGATTTTCATCGCCTCGACCCGCGTCACGCGTTCCCGCGGCAGGCGCTGCCACGCGCCGCAGCGCTCGAGGAACGCCGCGGATCCGGGGCTTATGGCATAGACGCGGCTGTCCCACGAACCCTCCGCGGGCACCGCGTCCGGCGTATGCGGCTCGATGAGGGCGAGCTTCAGCCCGGTGTCGCGCAGCGCGGCGACGAGGCTTAGGCCGACCAGCCCGCCGCCGACGATGAAGACATCGAACTCGCTGCGCATGCGATCAATTCAAACCGCCGATGAATCCCGTTCCAATGTCCGTCTTCCAAGCGTGTCGCGGACATTAATCATGAGGAGCCCGCGGAGGTCATTGGAACGGGATGAACGCCGCTAGAAACTCAAGGATCAGGCGGCCTGCTTCCGATTGGCCTCCAGCCGGGCGTCGACCAAAGCGACCGTCTCATCCACCACATCGGAGGGCATGCCCTTCTGCGCCGCAATGGCCTTCACCAGGCGGTCCACCCGTTCGATATTCGGCGCGCCGCCAAACAAGACCCGCGCTACCGAGGACGGCTTGCCAAGCGATAGTGCCGCTTTGGCGTATTTTTCAAACGGCACCAGGTCTTTCTCGGACGCACCCAAAGACGTGCACAGCTTGACCACCCAGTTGTAAACCGAACGCGATGCTTCGATGTCGGTATGCACGGCGTCCTTGATGGATCGCATTCCGTGTTTTGTTACGCAGCGATAGTTGCCGGCGATCAACATGGGCCACTTCGCCAGCGGCACAAAAACGGAGTTGTGCACCTTGAGCTTCACGGGCAACTCGATCTTGCCGGAACCGGTGTCGAACCGGACCGCTTCGATATCCGACTCCAGCTGGCGCAGGATGGCGGTGCGAGCGTCCGAATCGAATCGAGCCGCTTTGAAGTTGGTCGGCAGCCCGACCTGCAGCACATTGACCTTTTCTTCCGGCGGGCGAAAAGCCTGCGGGTCCGGACTGCAGAGCGTCATCAGCTTGGGGTCGAAGCTGTCCCAGACCGTGGGATCTGTATACGCGCTTCTGCACGCATCCGCGTTGAGGCCTGGAATGCGTTTCAGGTAAGTCAACGGCGGCATGTTCATGATGGACATGCAGGGCACTTTGGCTTTGGCCACCGCATCCATCAGTTCGCGCACTCCGGGCGAACGATACTGGGGCTCCATCATGGCCAATGCAACAAGATCATAGTCAGCCGGATTGATCGCTCCCGGACCGTCGGCGGACAATTTGCCCGTCAGTTTCCGCGAGTCGATCTCAACGAGTCCGCCCCTGTCCTTAACCGGCATGCGCACGCGAAAGCCTTCCTTGTTGATCAGCTCCGCCTCGGCGGGCAGGCATACCAGCTTCACCGTATGCCCTGCGAGCAGCAGTTTGGCTGCCAGCAGCGAACCGTAAGAGGCGCCCAGGATCAGGATTTTGTAAGGGGTATGCATGCAAAACCTTATCTTGTAGCCGAGCGGCAAAATGAGTGAAACCAGTGAGTCCGAATGGCGAGCATTTTTGAAAATTTCACATTATGGAATTTTGCTTCGTCTCTCGGGATCAGGATACACGGGTCGCACACCGCATCACAAGCGCCGGATTCATAACCCAATTCAGGAAGAGATTCAGTGAGTTAACTTGACAAAGGCGAGACCACTCTTTAGACTCGCCCGCTTCCCACGGCGAGTTAGCTCAGCGGTTAGAGCAGCGGAATCATAATCCGTTGGTCCGGGGTTCAAATCCCTGACTCGCCACCCGTTT
>JACPEF010000088.1 GCA_016183675.1 Betaproteobacteria bacterium | reverse complement strand
CGATGCGCTGTCACGATTTTGGCTCAGGGCGCGAAGCGAGCCGCCGCCAATATCGGGAATATTGGCAAGGCGAGCGACAAAGCCATGGGCCAAAACTCGTGCCAGCCCCTGGATTACCATTGGATATTCAAATGCCTGTGCCGGGGTTGCGGCCAAAATCGGCGACGCGCCGGAGCGTGGAGCAGGGGCCACGCTTGCGGGGATGCGACCGGGTAGGCGCGTATAAGTCCCGCGCATGACGGCGCTCTCCTGTCCCGCTCCGGGGTCGCATCCAAGCACACAACGCTTGGAACCTGCTCCGCCCTGCGCGGGACACTTTGTCGGCCGGCTTGGCCATATTCGCGATATGACCTGCGCCGTCCTTCGCGTCATCACCAATTTTGGCTCGCAACGCACGCGTGTTTCATTATGTTAGGGGCTCTTAGTTTATCCAATGTGCCCTTTTCTTGCGAGGAGCCGCCGCACTGGGGGGATGAGAGCGGAGGAGTGAGAAGCGACCACGTGAGAGCGTTAGGGTGTGAGCGCGGGAGAGGGAAATACACCTCTTCACGATCTCGCGAACTTTCGACCTCACGGTCGTTCCATCTCCCGATCTCCCGATCTCCCGATCTCCCGATCTTACGACTCACGGGGCAACGCCAGTCACCGGTCACTCCTCTTCTGCTGCCGCTGCTGCGCCTGCCAGCGGCGCATGCGGAAGAACTCCGGCCCGGAAATGCGCCCGTCGCCGTCGGCATCCACGCGTTGGAACTCCCGCTCGACGAACGGAAAGCGGCCGCGCACCTCTTCGCGCGTGAGGTAGCCGTCGCCGTTCGCGTCCGCCGAACGGAAATCGGCCTCCGCCGTGCGCCGCAGCTTCCGCAATTCCTGCTCCTCTAGGTCGCCGGGCCGCCCCTCGCGCTCGCGCGTCGGGCGGTCGCGCCGGGGCGGTACGGACGCCCCTTCCGCAGCGCGTGACTCCACCTTCGCGCCAAGACGCTCTTCCTCAGCGCGCATCGCCGCCTCCAACTCGGCAAGGCGTTTTTCGGTGCCGCGCACCATAGCCTCGCGCTGATCTTCGGCGCGGCGTTCGGTTTTCCGCCGCTCGGCCTCGCGGTGCTCCGCCGCCAGGCGTTCCGCTTCCTTGCCGGCTGCGGCGTCGCGCTCGGCCGCGAGCCGTGCCGCCTCCTGCTGCGCACGCTCCTTGGCCTCCCGCTGCTTGTTCCAGCCGTTCACCACCGCCACGGCGACGAAAGCTGCTATGCCCACCGCCACCCAGCGCCACAACGAGCGCCGCGGCCTGGCGGGTTGGGGTTCGGCGGGGGCTTGCGCGCGCCCGGCGGTCCGCGCCGGCTGCGCCGGCGGTGAAACGGGCGCCGCTTGCGTGGGAGCCACTTGCGTCAGCGCGGCAGCCGGTGCGCGCGCGGAAACCGGGGCTTCTCCCGACAGCGCGCGCCGCCACTCGGACACGCTTTGCGGCCGCTGCTTCTCGTCCAGCGCCAGCGCCCACTCCACGGCGCGCAGAAACGCGTCGCTCACCCACCCACGCGCGGCGGCGAGCTTCTCCGGCACGGTGTCGCCTTTCAGCCGGCTCACCGCGTCGGGCGGGTTCTCATCAACGATGGCGCGGTAGAGCACGCCGGCGAACGCGTACAGGTCCGACCAGGGTCCCTGGCGCCCGTCGGTCGCGTACTGCTCGAGCGGCGCGTAACCCGGCGTCAGCACCGAGGTGAGGCTCTTCGTGACGCCGCCGATCGCGTGCCGGGCCGCGCCGAAGTCGAGCAGAACCGGCCCGCCGGCCTCGCGGAGAAAGATGTTGCTCGGCTTGATGTCGCGGTGCAGGAAGCCCGCCTCGTGCACGGCGTGCAGTCCCTCGAGCAGCGGCATGAGGATGCTCTTCAGCTTCGCCTCCTCCGGCCGCGGCGCGCGCTTCAGCATCTGGTTAAGGGATTCCCCCCTCTCGTAGTCCATCACCATGTAGCCGGTGCTGTTGGCCTCGAAATAGCGGTTGACGCGCACGATGTGGGGATGGCTGAACTTCGCGAGCGTGCGCGCCTCCTGGATGAAGCGCTCCAGCCCCCACTTGTAGTTGTACTCGTGCTCGGTGGTGACGGGCACCACGCTGCCGTCGAGCGCGCGCACCGCAAGCTCTACCGGCAGATACTCCTTGATCGCGACGTGCTTTTCGAGATGCGTGTCCCAGCCGAGGTAGGTCATGCCGAAGCCGCCGGCGCCGAGCACCGACTCCAGCCGGTACTCGAGCAGCATCGAATCGAGCGGCAGCGCGTTGCGGTAGGTGGTCGATTCGGACATGCGAGGGATGAGGGATGAGGGATGAGGGATGAGGGATGAGGGATGAGGGAAAAGCAGGAACTCAGTGGCGAACCAGGGAAACTCTGATCAAGTGGGGTTTCGTCATTCCCGCGAAGACGGGAATCTAGTAGGTCGTTGATCCGTTCTGCAGCTGATTTTCTGGACTCCCGCCTACGCGGGAGCGACAAGAGAATTTCAATAGCCTGCTAGATCGCTGATGCTTCTGCCTTCTGCCTTATTTCCTCATCCCTCATCCCTCCGCCCTCATCCCTGTTCTTCAAGCGCTTGCTCCATCGCATCCAGGAGCACCGCGGCGTCCTGCGCGCCGGAGACGCCGACCTTGCGGTTGAAGATGAAGTACGGCACGCCGCCGATACCGGCGCTCCGCGCCTCGACATCCGCCCGGGCGATCTGGTCGCGGTCCCCGTCGCCGGCGAGATAGTCCGCCGCCGCCTTGCGCTCGAGCCCGGCGCGCGCGGCGATGCCTGCGAGCGTATCCCGGTCGGTGAGATTCGCGCCCTCGAGGAAGTAGGCGCGGAACAGCTCCTCGGCCAGAGCGTCCTGTGTACCCGCGCGCTCCGCGTAACGCAGCAGCCGGTGCGCCTTCAGCGTGTTGGGCTGCACCTTGATGTTGTCGAACGCGAACGGGATGCCGACCTGGCTGCCCACGGCGGCCACCCGTGAATAGACGCCCGGGCCGCGCGCGCCGAACTTGCGCGCGACGTATTCCGCGCGCGGCATGCCGCCCTCGGGAATGTCGGGGTTGAGCTGGAATGGCAGCCAGCGCACGGCCGGCTCGGGCCCATCGGGGTGACGCTCGCGGTAGAGGCCCAGCGCCTTCTCCAGCTTGCGCTTCCCGATGAAGCACCAGGGTCAAACCACGTCGGAAACGATGTCGATTTGCAGCTTGCGGTCGTTCATTTCGCTCTCCCAAAAAATGCGTGCGTCCTTTACAGCAACATACGGCCACCATCCACAAACCCCGCCCTTGGCGGCCAGACAGGGCACAGGGCCTCGACCGCAGCCATCAGATCGTCGAGCGCCCCATAGGGGTCTTCCTCGCGGCGCGGGGGCGCAGCGAGGCCCGCCTCGGCAGCGAAGGGTGTTTCAGTCGGTTCCTGGAAGGAGCTCATCCAGCAGCGATTCGCGTCCGAAGAGGCGAAAGTAACCGCGTACTTGTTCGATGTCCAGCGTCGCGCGATTAGCCCGCAGGAGCGCCCGGATATCCTCCAAGTCCTGCGTGCGGCGTGGATCGTTCACCAGCCCCTGGAGCTTGAATCCGATCAGCCCCTCCGCGCTCACCACGCGCAGGTCGCCGAGCGGCGTTTGCAGTTCGACGGCATCGGCGAGGAGTCGGCGCGCGATCGGACGGTGCGCATACAGGAAATCGAGGCACTCGTCGCCGCGAACGTAATTCGCCGCGTCGGCGCTGCGATGCAGACAACGGTAACCCAGCTTCAACAATTCCGCTTCGATCTCATCGGCCTTGTCCGCGTCGGCCAGCAGATCGACATCCTGCGTGGCGCGGACTACCTTGTGCGAAGCAAGGGCGAGCCCGCCAATCAGCGCGAAGTGCACTCCGGCCGCGTTCAATGCGGCGGCGACTTCCGCGATTTGCTTACCGAGGCGGGATGCCGGCGGCATCGGTACGCCGATGAACGAGGGTCGAAAACGTGGTCAGCCTCACTTTGCAAGGTGATACCCGGCCTCGACGGAAATGGGTTCAGTGTGGCGGAAACCGGGTCAGTGTAACTTTTCTCAGAAAGAAAATGTTACTCCGACCCCGATTATTTATCATTGGCGGACGGCCGTGCCCCAGTAGTTGAAGGTAGCCGGCCGCCATCCGGGAAGGTACATCGTTTCGATTCCCGTGATCGCAAATCCGCCTCGCTCAATGAGCTTCGGAATCTCACGGTTGAGATGGCATCCACCTCCCAGTCGCTTCCAGATCGGATCGATCGCGTCCTGCCATCGCCGAACAGCGGGATCTGGCGCAGCCCCATGCTCGCAGAAGAGGAGTTTGCCTCCCGGCTTCAGCACCCGTGCCATCTCTCGGAGAGCCGGCTCCGTCTCAGGGATTGTGCACAGGGTGTACGTGACAAGAACCGTATCGACGCTATGGCCGTCAAGCGGGATCTCATCGCCCGGCAAATCGATGAACTCAACCTCGAACCGCACGGATCGAGCCGCCCGTTTGGCCATGATCGTCATTTCCGGCGAGGGATCCAGGCCCCATACCTTCGTGACCTTGCTCGGGTCGTAATAGGACAGGTTCAGGCCTGAGCCGATCCCGACCTCGAGCACGCGCCCCCGAGCGAGCGGTACGACCTTCTCCCGCTGCCGCATGTTCGGTTTCATGCTGCAGGTAAAGTGCACAGCTCAGTTGAGCTTGATGCCGGCGGTCTTGACCACCTTCTTCCAGCGCTCCTGGTCTTCGCGCAGGTACTTGGCAAAGGCCTCGGGAGTGGTCGGGGAGGCCTCCGCGCCCCGAGATGCGAGGTCCCGGACTGTTTCCGGGTCCTTCAGAATTTTCACCACCTCGGTATTGAGCTTCTCGATGATCTCCTTCGGCGTCTTCGCCGGAGCCAGCAGGCCGTACCAGATCACGTACTCGAAACCCGGAATGCCGGATTCCGCGACGGTGGGAAGGTCGGGCAGGTCCGGCGATCGCTGGGCGCTGCCCACGGCAATGCCTTTGAGCTTACCGGACTTCACGCGCGGCAGCGCGCCGGGGGCGGCGGCGAAATAGACCTGGGTATTCCCCGTGACTAGTGGACTGTAACAGATGCTTTGGAAGTAATGCGACGTGATGGGTCGAAGTACTTCCACTTTACGGACTTGGGCGCCTGGTTGTATTGGCGGATATAGCGCATGAGTTTTCGCTTCAGATCATGGATCGAGGTGAAGACACCCCGTGCGATCACGTCACGCTCGATCTTGCCGAACCACAGTTCGACCTTGCACATTGGGATGCTCGCTGAGAAACGCTTCCACCCGCTGGGTCTTGTGCGCCGAGAGGTTGTCGGCAATGACGTGGATGTCTTTGTTCCTGGGCTGGTGGGCCACGATGTCGGCGAGAAACGCGACGAACTCCGCCGAGGTATGGCGCTGCGCGGTCTTGCCCAACACCTCTCCAGTCTTGGTGTTGAAGGCGGCATACAAGGACAGCGTCCCATGCCGGTAGTACTCGAAGCCGTGGCGCTCGGCACGGCCCGGCGAGAGCGGCAGCACCGGGTCGAGCCGGTCAAGAGCCTGTATCGCCGTCTTCTCATCGACGCAGAACACGGCGGCATGCGCAGGCGGGTTCAGGTACAGACCGATGATGTCGGCGGCCTTGGTCTCGAAATCCGGGTCATTGGAAGCCAGGTAGCGCTCAAGCCGATGGGGCTTGAGCCCATGCTTGGCCCACACCCGTGCCACCATCATGTGCGAGACGCCGCCCACTTCCATCGCGAGCTTGCGCGTGCTCCAGTGCGTCGAGCCGTCGAGGGGCTGGCGTTTGGTGGTGTAGGTGAGGATCTTGGCCTCCAAGCGCGCATCCAGCTTGCTCGCAGGCTGTCCCGCATGCCGGCTATACAGACCCGAGAGCCCTTCGGCGCAAAAACGCTTGCTCCAACGACTGATAAAGGCGTCGTTACAGGCCAATCGCTTGCCAATCTCGGCCCAGCTCAGACCCTCCTGAAGAAACAGAACCAGCCGCGCCCGCCGCGCATCGTCGGCGCGCCCGGATCGGCTCGTGGCTCGCTTGTTCAGTTCCAAACGCTCGCCTTTGGTCAGCTTGATCGCGGTATCCATGACCGCGATTATACTACCGTTTTAGGTGTTACAACCCACTAGAGCCGAAAAAGTCGCCGTCGTGCTTGCGGATGGTGCGTACACGATGTTGATCCCCGTCGCCGCTTTGATCCATTCGATCGCAAGATGGGCCCCGGAACCATAGCCGACCGCGCCGTAATGAATGTCCCCGGGCTTGCGCTTCGCCAGCGCGACCAGCTCTTTCAGCGATTTAACCGGCAGCGATGGATGCACCAGAAGGATCTGAGTGACGAAAACGAGCCTGCTGATGGGCGCGAAATCACGGAGGGGGTCGTACGCAGGCTTCGTATGCAACGCTGGATAGACGCTTAGCCACCCCAGCTGGCCCTGCAGGAGGCTGTAACCATCAGGCGATGACTTCGCGATAAGCTCGCTGCCGACGGCGCCGGTACCGCCCGGCCGAAACTCGACGACAACC
>JACPEF010000061.1 GCA_016183675.1 Betaproteobacteria bacterium | reverse complement strand
CGATGCGCTGTCACGATTTTGGCTCAGGGCGCGAAGCGAGCCGCCGCCAATATCGGGAATATTGGCAAGGCGAGCGACAAAGCCATGGGCCAAAACTCGTGCCAGCCCCTGGATTACCATTGGATATTCAAATGCCTGTGCTGGGGTTGCGGCCAAAATCGGCGCTGACTTTGTCGGCCGGCTTGGCCATATTCGCGATATGACCTGCGCCGTCCTTCGCGTCATCACCAATTTTGGCTCGCAACGCACGCGTGTTTCATTATGTTAGGGACTCGTAGGGATTGGTGAGGCTCGACAGGCTGGTCAAAGCCACGGTGGCGGCGCTGGAGGACATCAAGGCGCGCGACATCGTGGTGCTCGACGTGAAACGCATGACCGCGCTGTTCGACAGGATCATCATCGCCAGCGCCGACTCCACCCGCCAGAGCAAGGCGCTTTCCAACAACGTCCGGGAAAAGCTCAAGGCGCTCGGCGCGCGCGTCTACGGCGTGGAAGGAGAGCAGGCGGGTGAGTGGATCCTCGTTGACCTGGGCCCGGTGGTCGTCCACATCATGCAGCCCGCCGTGCGCAAGTACTACAACCTGGAGGAGCTGTGGGGGCCGCCGCCGCGCGCGCGGCGCCGCGCAAGCCGCGCTGCCGCTCCTTGACGGCGGGCGGTGCACATGAGGTTCCTCGTGGTGGCGGTGGGCCATCGGATGCCGTCGTGGGTGGCCACCGGTTTCGCGGAATACGCGGGCCGCATGCCGCGCGAGGCGCGGATCGAGTTGATCGCGCTCAAGCCCGCGCCGGGCGCGGGTGGAGCGAAGCGCGCGCTGGTTGCCGAGGGCGAGCGCATCCTCGCGGCGCTTCCCGCGGACTGCGTCCGCGTCGTCCTCGATGAGCGCGGAACGCTCCTCAACACGGCGGAACTGGCGCGGCGCATCGAGCGCTGGCGACAGGGCGGGCGCGACGTGGCCTTCATAATCGGCGGGGCGGACGGGCTGGCCGAAAGCGTGAAAAAGTCCGCACATCTTTCGTGGTCGCTGTCGCCCCTGACGCTCCCGCACGGGCTTGCGCGCGTGGTGTTGGCGGAGCAGCTTTATCGGGCGCTCTCGATGCTGCACAATCACCCCTACCACCGGGAGTAGAACTCGAAAAGCGGGACTAGGGACCCGGGGCTCGGGACTCGAGAAAGCGTTTATCGGGGCGGATGGGTAACGAGCCCCTAGCCCCCAGCCCCGAATTACGATGAGCGTCGCCGACAAGCGCATCTATCTCGCTTCGCGCAGCCCGCGCCGGCGCGAGCTGCTGAAGCAGATCGGCGTACCGTTCGAGCTGCTGCTGCTGCGCCAGGACCTGCGGCGCGGCGCTGACGTGGACGAGACGCCGCTTGCGGACGAGTCGGCCGGGGTGTACGCGCTTCGCATGGCCCGCGACAAAGCGGCGACGGGGGTGCGCCAGATCGCGCAGCGCGTGCTGCCGCAGAAGCCGGTGCTCGCCGCGGACACCGCCATCGTGTTCGAAGACGAGATCATCGGGAAGCCCGAGGACGCGGAGCACGCGGCACGCATCTTGCGCGCGCTGTCGGGACGCGAGCACCAGGTCCTCACGGCGGTGGCGCTGGCGCTGCGGGAAAAGGTCGAGACGCAGATCTCGGTTTCCAGCGTGTGGTTCCGCGAGCTCTCCGACATCGAGATCCGCCGCTACCTCGCGAGCGGGGAGCCGCTCGACAAGGCCGGTGCCTACGCGATCCAGGGTCGGGCGGGCGCGTTCGTCACGCGGATCTCCGGGAGCTACTCGGGCATCATGGGCCTGCCGCTCGCCGAAACCGCGGAGCTCCTCAAGCGGTTCGACATTCCCCTGCTTTAGGAGCCCCAGGCTCCCCACGGCCGTGACCGAGGAAATCCTGATCAACGTCACTCCGCAGGAGACGCGCGTCGCCGTGATCGAGCACGGCGTCACGCAGGAGGTGCACATCGAGCGCGCCTCGGCGCGCGGGCTGGTCGGCAACATCTACATGGGCCGCGTGATCCGCGTGCTGGCGGGAATGCAATCGGCGTTCATCGACATCGGCGGCGGGCGCGCGGCGTTCCTGCACGTGGCGGACATCTGGGGACATCGCCACGGCGGTGATTCCGTGGCCCCGATCGAGAGGCTGCTCTCCGAAGGGCAGAACCTGATGGTGCAGGTGGTGAAGGACCCGATCGGCACCAAGGGCGCGCGCCTTTCCACGCAGATCTCGATCGCGGGGCGCTTTCTCGTCTACCTGCCGCAGGATTCGCACATCGGCATCTCGCAGCGCATCGAGGACGAAGAGGAGCGGGCGCACCTGCGCGAGAAGCTGCAGCAGCTGCTCCACTCCGACGAGAAGGGCGGATTCATCATCCGCACCATGGCGGAAGCCGCGTCCGACCGCGAGCTCCGGTCCGACGTGGAATACCTGCGGCGGCTGTGGGGAGGCATCCAGGACAAGGCCGCCGCCGCCGCCCCGCTGACACCGCTCTACCAGGACCTCGATCTGAGCCTGCGGGTGCTGCGCGACTTCGTGCACGAGGAAACGATGCGCATTCTGGTGGATTCGCGCGAGACCTACCAGACGATGCTCGAGTTCGGGCAGGACTTCACGCCCAGCGTCGCCGAGCGCATCGGGCACTATGCCGGCGAGCGGCCCCTGTTCGACCTTTACGGCGTGGAGGACGAGATCGAAAAGGCGCTCGCCAGGCGCGTCGATCTCAAGTCCGGCGGCTATCTCATCCTCGACCAGACCGAGGCGCTCACGACGGTGGACGTCAACACCGGCGGCTTTGTCAGCGGCCGCAGCTTCGACGACACCATCTTCAAGACCAACCTGGAAGCGGCGCAGGTGATCGCGCGGCAGCTGAGGCTGCGCAACCTCGGCGGCATCATCATCGTCGACTTCATCGACATGGACACCGAGGAGCACAAGAACGCGGTGCTCAACGAGTTCCGCAAGGCGCTCGCGCGCGACCGCACGCGCATGACGGTGAACGGGTTCACCCAGCTCGGGCTGGTGGAGATGACACGCAAGCGCACGCGCGAGTCGCTCGCACACGTGCTCTGCCAGCCGTGCCCGGTCTGCGAAGGGCGGGGGCGGATGAAGACGGCGCAGACGGTCTGCTATGCGATCCTGCGGGAACTCCTGCGCTAGGCGCGCCAGTTCAGCGCGCGCGAGTTCCGCATCCTTGCCTCCCAGCCGGTGATCGACCTGTTCCTCGACGAGGAGTCGCAGTCGCTCGCCATGCTCTCCGATTTCATCGGCAAGCCGGTCTCGCTCCAGGTCGAAACCGCGTACAACCAGGAGCAGTTCGACATCATACTCATGTGAGTGATGAGGTGACGCAGTGACGGGGTGACGAAGGGTCCGCGGGTCGGGTCCCCGCCATTCAGCTCCTGGCCAGTTTTTCCAGTTGCCCGAGAGTTTCAGGGCCGCCGGCGATTTCCACGATCTTGCGACGACCCGTCGTGCCGTGACGAATCGCGATGCGTGACCGGGGTACGCCGAGCCGCTCCGCGAGGAACTCGATCAGCGCGGCGTTCGCCTGGTTGTCCACGGCGGGCGCGGCGATTCGCACCTTGAGCGCGTCGCCGTGCGGACCCGCGACTTCGTTTCGGCGGGCGTTGGGCTGGACGTGAAGGGTGAGGATGAGGTGGCGCCGCGCGGGGTCGTAGCGGTGCCAGCTCATCAGAACAGCCGCCTTACCGACGCTTCGAGGAAAGCGATCGGCAGTATCAGCAGCAGCTGGATGATCACGATCACGAACAGCGGCGACAGATCCACGTTGCCGACCGGCGGCACCAGCCGCTGGAACACGCGCAGGAAGGGACGCGTCATGCTGTTCAGGAGCGGCATCACCGGGCTGTACGGATTGATCCAGGTGAGAACCGCCTGCACGATCACCGCGACCATCACGATGTAGAGGCCGATCTTCAACAGCATGACCGCGGCCATCAGCAGCAGCGCGGCGAAAGCCTGTCCGGCCTGCGCGCGGAGCTGGTCGCCCCGGATCTGCGACTCGATGAACAGCTCCAGGAATTGCGCGAGCCACGCCAGCGCGAGCGTCGCCAGGTCCAGCCCCCAAAAGCCGGGAATCGCGCGGCGGGCGGGGCGCACCATGAAATCGGTGCACGCCTGCAGGAACTCCGAGACCGGATTGCGATGCGGCGCGCGCGCCCACTGCAGATAGAAGCGCAGCAGCAGCGCCACCGTGAACAGGCCGAACACGGTGTTGACGAGGAAGATCAGGGCGCCGGAGAGCAAGTTTCAACCCCTGACATTTACCACAGAGGCACAGAGACACAAAGAGGATTCGGAATTTGGCTTCTCATATTTATTGAGTCGCTTTGTTTTTCTTCGTGCCTCTGTGTCTCTTTGGTGAATTAGTCTTTGCCCAATTCGTCGCCCAGCTCGCGCGAGCGCTCCGCGGCGGCGCGCACCGCGCGCACGATTGCTTGCTTGACGCGGTCCGCGTCGAGGGACCTCAGCGCGCGCTCGGTAGTGCCGCCTTTCGACGTGACGCGCCCCCGCAACGTCGCGGGCGGCTCGCCGGCCTGCGCGGCGAGCCTGACCGAACCGGCAAAGGTCTCGAACGCAAGCTTACGCGCGGCGTCCTTCTCTAGGCCCAGCTCCCTTGCGGCCTGCTCGAGCGCCTCGATGAAATAGAAGACATAGGCGGGGCCGCTGCCGGAAACCGCGGTGACGGCGTCGAGGTCTTCCTCGCGCTCGAGCCACAGCGTCGCGCCGACCGCGCCGAGTATTTTCTCGGCGGCGGCGCGATCGGCGGCGCCCACGGCGCGCGCGGCGTACAGGCCGGAGACGCCGGCGAGCGCGATCGCGGGCGTGTTGGGCATCACGCGCACGACGCGCGGGTGGCCCCCCAGCCAGCGCGAGAGATCACCGAGCCGGATGCCGGCGGCGATGGTGATGACGAGCTGCGGGCCGAGGAGGGGCTTCAGCGCCCGGGCGGCTTCGCGCATGTGCTGCGGCTTCACGGCGAGCACGATGCAGTCGGCTTTCGCTGCCTCCGCGTCCGGCGCGGGGTAGGTCTTCACCTTGAGCTTGCGCTCCAGCTGCTCGCGGGCCTCGGGCGCGATCTCCACCACGCGGATCGCGCCCGCCGGCCAGCCCTGCTTCAGAAGCCCGCCGATTATGGCGCCCGCCATGTTGCCCCCGCCGATGAATGTTACGTTCATATAGATCGCCGCCAAGACGCCAAGGACGCCAAGGACGCCAAGAAAGACTCAACAATAATCAAGAAAGGCCCGAATCGCGATGCGCCGAGGCGCATGATGATTTTCTCGCCGTGCCTCGATTCCGCGCGAGATCCCCCCGTCCATTCGTATTTTACGTTCTGTCATGCCGAATTGTTATTCCTTCTTTCCTTGGCGCTCTTGGCGCCTTGGCGGCTAATTTTTCTTCCGCTGGCCGAAGATCGCGGTGCCGACACGCACCAGGGTCGCGCCTTCCAGGATCGCCGCTTCGAGATCATCCGACATGCCCATGGAAAGCGTATCCAGGACGTGGCCGCGCGCGGCGAGCTTTTCCTTGAGCTCGCGCAGCAGCGCGAAGCGCCGCCGCTGCAGCCCGATGTCCGGCGCCGGTTCCGGTATCGCCATCAGGCCCCGGAGCTTCAACCGCGGCAGCCGCGCGATCGCTTCCGCGAGCTCGACTTCCCCGCCCGGCGCAACGCCGCTCTTGCTGTGCTTCCCGCTCACGTTGACCTGGATGCAGACGTCAAGGGGGGGCAGCCCCTCCCGCCGCGCCTCGTTCAGCCGAACGGCGACCTTCCCGCGCTCGACGCTGTGCACCCACTGGAAGTGCTCCGCGATGGTGCGCGTCTTGTTGCTCTGGATCGGGCCGATGAAGTGCCATTCCAGAGGAAGGTGGGCAAGCCGTGTGATTTTTTCCACGGACTCCTGCGCGTGGTTCTCGCCGAACGCGTTCTGGCCCGCCGCGTGCGCTTCGGCGATGCGCTCGGCGGGGAAGGTCTTGCTCACCGCCACCAGCACGATGTCATCGGGGCGCCGCCCGGCGGCTTCCGCGGCGCGCGCGATGCGCTCGCGCACGGCTTGCAACTTGGCGGCGATTGTGGTCATAATCTGCGACGGGTAGCAGGGGAATGTTTAACGAAAAATCAGTGCCTTAACTCCCCTTTTCCGGCATCGAACCCGATCGCGGAGCATTATAATGGACATCTCTGAGTTGCTGGCGTTTGTCGTCAAGAACAAGGCTTCCGACCTGCACCTTTCGGCGGGGCTCCCGCCGATGATCCGCGTGCACGGCGACGTGCGGCGCATCAACCTGCCGGCGATGGAGCACAAGGACGTGCACTCCATGGTGTACGACATCATGAACGACGGCCAGCGCAAGTTCTACGAGGAAAACCTCGAGTGCGACTTCTCGTTCGCGATACCCAACCTCGCGCGTTTCCGCGTGAACGCCTTCGTGCAGCACCGCGGCGCGGGCGCGGTGTTCCGGACGATTCCGTCAAAGGTGCTTTCGCTCGAAGACTTGAAGTGCCCCAAGGTGTTCGTCGACATCGCCGACCAGCCGCGCGGCGTGGTGCTGGTGACCGGTCCCACCGGCTCGGGAAAATCCACGACCCTGGCGGCCATGATTCATCATATCAATTCGAAGAGGTCGGTCCGCACACGCTGTCCTTCGCCAACGCGCTGCGCTCGGCCCTGCGGGAAGACCCGGACATCATCCTCGTGGGCGAGATGCGCGACCTCGAAACCATCCGCCTGGCGATGACCGCGGCCGAAACCGGGCACCTCGTGTTCGGCACGCTGCACACGAGCTCCGCGGCGAAGACCATCGACCGGATCATCGACGTGTTCCCCGCGGAAGAAAAGGAAATGATGCGCGCCATGCTCTCGGAGTCGCTGCGCGCGGTGATTTCGCAGACGCTCCTCAAGACCAAGGACGGCAGCGGGCGCGTGGCGGCGCACGAGATCATGATCGGCACGCCGGCGATCCGGAACCTCATCCGCGAGAACAAGGTGGCGCAGATGTATTCCGCGATCCAGACCGGCCAGTCATACGGGATGCAGACGCTCGACCAGAACCTGCAGGACCTGGTCAAGCGCAGCGTCGTTTCCGTGGATGAGGCCCGCTCGAGAGCGGCCAACAAGGACGTCTTCAAGTAACCGGTTCCCGGAAAAAGAACGAGTCCGGAACCCAGACCCACAGGAGCAGCGTATGGAAAGAGATCAGGCAGTGAAATTCATGCACGATCTGCTGAAGGCGATGGTGGCGAAGAAGGCCTCGGACCTGTTCATCACCGCGGGCTATCCCCCGGCGATCAAGCTCGACGGGAGGATGACGCCGGTCGCCAACCAGCAGCTCACGACGCAGCACACCTCGGAGCTCGCCCGCGCCATGATGAACGCCAAGCAGGCGCAGGAATTCGAGGCGACCAAGGAGTGCAACTTTGCGATCAATCCCGCGGGCATCGGCCGCTTCCGCGTGAGCGCCTTCGTGCAGCAGGCGCGCATCGGCATGGTGCTGCGGACCATCACCACCGCGATCCCGAAGTTCGAGGACCTCAACCTCCCGCCGGTGCTCAAGGACATCTGCATGACCAAGCGCGGGCTGATCATCATGGTGGGCGGCACCGGTTGCGGCAAATCCACATCGCTCGCGGCGATGGTCGGCTACCGCAACGAGAACAGCTACGGGCACATCGTCACCATCGAGGATCCGATCGAATTCGTCCACGAGCACAAGAACTGCGTGATCACCCAGCGCGAGGTGGGCGTGGACACCGACTCCTGGCACACGGCGCTGAAGAACACCCTGCGCCAGGCGCCGGATGTGATCCTGATCGGTGAGATCCGCGACCGCGACACCATGGACTACGCGGTCGCCTTCTCCGAAACGGGGCACTTGTGCCTCGCGACGCTGCACGCCAACAGCGCCAACCAGGCGCTCGACCGCGTCATCAACTTCTTCCCCGAGGAGCGGAGGCATCAGCTCCTGATGGACCTCTCGCTCAACATCCGGGCGATCGTCTCGCAGCGGCTCATCCCGAAAAAGGACGGCAAGGGGCGGGTGGCGGCCGTCGAGGTCATGCTCAACTCCCCGCTCATCGCGGACCTCATCTTCAAGGGCGAGGTGCACGAGATCAAGCAGATCATGGCGAAGTCGCGCGAGCTCGGCATGCAGACCTTCGACCAGCACCTGTTCGACCTCTACGAGCAGGGGATGATCAGCTACGAGGACGCGCTGAGAAACGCCGACTCGGTGAACGAGCTGCGCCTGATGATCAAGCTGCACAGCAAGGAGGCAAAGGACAAGGACGTCATGACCGGCATCGAGCACCTAAATATCGTCTGACACCGGGCACTACGTGCCGGGTCAGATGCGCCGGTTCGAACGGACAGAATAGGCGGCCGTTCAACCGGCGCGCGCAAGGAGAGGGTGTCGGCACGAAGCCGGCGCCCTCTTTCTTTGAGCCATGACCATCCCCTTCGATCTCCAGACCTTCGTCATCGCCGCGGCAGTGGTCGCCGCGGCGTACGTGATCTTCGGCATCTCTGCATTCGGCGCGGCGCTCTTCACCGTGCCGGCGCTGTCGCACTTTTTTCCGCTCGATTTCGTGCTGCCGATGTGCGTGCTGCTCGACGTTTCGGCCGCGCTCTCGCTCGGCGTGCGCTTCTCGCGGGAGTCGGACAAGTCCGAGCTCAAGTGGATGGTGCCGTTCTGCCTCGTCGGCTCGGTGCTGGGAGTGACGCTGCTCGTCTCGCTGCCCCGGCAGGCGACGCTGGCGGGAATCGGGGCCTTCCTGGTGGCCTACGGCATCTACGCGCTGCGGCAGGGCACTGCGTTGCGGGTGGTGAGCCGCGCCTGGGCGCCGGTCGCGGGCCTCGTGGGCGGGACGATGGGGACGCTGTTCGGCATCGGCGCGCCGCCGTACGCGGTCTACCTGACCCACCGCATGCCGGACAAGCTCGCGTTCCGCGCGACGCTCTCCAACATGGTCATATTCTCCGTCTCGATCCGCGCGCTGGTGTTCACGGCGAGCGGATTCATGCTCGCCGACCGCTTGGTCGGCTTCGCGCTGCTTGCGCCGTTCGCGCTCGCGGGCCTGTGGGCGGGCAACCGCGTCCACGGGCGCATCTCGCGCGAGGCGGTTCTACGGCTCGTGGCCGTGCTGCTGCTTTTGATCGGAGCGTCGCTCCTCGCCCGCACGCTAGCCGGCAGCTAGCTCGTCAAGCCAGATCTAGCCGCAGATAAACGCAGATAAACGCCGATCAAGATCCAAGAGATGGAATATTTGCTCTTCATTTAATCTGCGTTCATCGGCGTTCATCGGCGGTTGCTTTGATCCTGGCCGTCACGCGCCCTGGCGCGCCGCCGGCTTCGGCGGATAGCGGAACTGCGTCGTCACCGCCGAGGCGTCGAGCTTGCCCAGCCTCACCAGCCTCGCTTCGATCGACGCGCGGCTGCGGCTGTGGGCGCGGGCAAGCTCGTCCACCGTCTTTCCAGCGTCGAAGGCGCTCGCCAGGCGCTGCTCCTCCTCGGCGGTCCAGCGCGAGCCGGCGCCGCTTTGCGGGAAAGCAGGTTTGCGCTCTGTGCTGCCCGGCGGCGCGCCTGCGCCCTCGACCGCGCGCACGGCCTCGAACAGCGCGCGCACGGCATCGGGATGCTGGTACGGGCTGTCGGGGCCGAACTTCTCCCCCGTCGCCGGGTGAACGCCGTTCGCCAGTGCGTTGAGTATCTTCAGGGTTTGTTCCCGGTCCATGGTTCTATCCTCCGTTTGTTGGTTGTACGAGCCGCGTTCGCGGCTCGCGTGATCGCCCGCCCGCGCAGCGCGATGCTCTTCGATCGTCGCGGTGCGGGCTGTGCGTATGCTCCAACGCCGCGGCAGGCGCGCCGGTTGACGAAGTCGTCAATTAGCCGCCAAGACGCCAAGGCCGCCAAGAAAGACAGGAACGATAATCAAACGGCCGAGACACCAAGCGTGCCATGAAAGAAAACAACACCAAGAATTGCTGCGTCAACCCTGACGGGCACCACCGCTTGCGGCAGCAGCAGGTCAGGCGGAGGACTACGCGAGGTATGATAGTCATCGGGTTCGCGGCATGGAGCGTTGTACGATGCCACCTATGGGACTTGTCAATGGCAAGGCCTTAATGAGGAATCCGCGGCTTCCCGAATTGGAGGCCGTGGAGGTTGACGCGCTTGCTGATACCGGCGCTGTTCACCTGTGCATTCCGGAGTCAGTGAGGGTCCAACTGAAGCTGGAGGCCATTGATTCGAAGGAAGTCACGCTGGCCGACGGCAAGAGGACGCTGGTGCCGTACGTCGGGCCAATCGAGGTTCGATTCAAGAACCGCGTCGGCTTCGCCGGTGCGCTGGTCATGGGCGACCAGGTCCTGCTCGGGGCGATCCCGATGGAAGACATGGATCTGGTCATCATCCCCATCACTTCCCCGGAAATGGCTAACAACCCATTTCCGCCGTCCATTTCCCCTCGCCCTTCGGGAGAGGCGGAAGGGGTGAGGGACCGAGCGCCATCAACCAATTGCGGAGCGCTCGGTGCGACGCGCCTGCTGGACGTGAACCCGAGTAGTCCAGGGATCGCTTCAACGATCGCGAAGCACGGTTGATAGATGGGGTCAGTGTAACTTTTCGCGCTTTGGGATCGAACTGTTAAGCGGACTCAATGTTTCGGCTGACGGAAAAGTTACACTGACCCTAGTCATTCGATGTCGGGCGATGTACGGCGGATCCATGAGATTGGTCATGGGCGTCCATAGGGATTCGGAGCTTCGCGATGCCGAACAGCGCTGGCTGAACGGGGACAGCGCACTGCCTGTCGTGAAGCTGCTCGTTTCGCGTGGCGCAAAGGCCGAAGCTGCGGCCGTTGCGCGGCTGGCGCTGACACGACCCGAGTGTCCTGATGCGGCGGACTTGGAGGCGATTCTTGACCGCTTGGCGGCGTCGCCAGTCGGTTGGACGGAGTCGTTGGCTGAGTTTGCCCGATCCCCCTCCCTTGAACGCTGGCGCGAGCTGATGCGCTTCGTGCCGTTACAGTACGCGTATCAGCGGCAACGAGAGGCGGTGCGCCGTCTCAGATCGCTCGGTGTCGACGGTAACATGCTTTTCCGGTGCGCGAGCGAATATGGCCTCACGCCGGATCTCATCGAACTGGTGGAAGACGGGTGCGTTGCCGTCAGCACGATCGTGGAGCGGGCTGACCGGTCCGGTGGAGCGAAAGCGACTTACCTCGGGTTGGCTGCGGAAGCGGCTTTTCTGGCGGGAGATATGGTCGGCACGGTGCGGTTGCTTCGGCAGTCGAACGCGCACGAAAACGAGTGGTGTTCCGCGCTACCGCACGTGTCTTTTATTCGCGAGCGTGCTTCTCCAGAACAGAAGGATTTGCTCGACCGGGCAAGCATCCCGCATCTCTGACTTCGACCGCGTGGCGCTCTTGGCGTCCCTTCGACAGGCTCAGGACAGGCCTTGGCGGTTCAATTGTTGTTCTAGTTTTCTTATTCGTCCTTGGCGGTAACTTTTTTTTCGCGCCGCATGCTCCCCGCCACCAGCCGATACTCGAACAGCCGGCATTCGAGCGCGCCGTTGTAAAGCGGCGTGCGCCGGGAAGCCTTGAGGCCGATCAGCTTGGGCAGGCGCCGGTCGGCGGAGAAGATGTAAGCGGTCCAGCCGGCAAAGCGTTGTTTGAGGAGGTCCCCGAGTTTCGGGTAGAACGCCGCCAGCTCGTCCTCGTCCGCCAGGCGCTCGCCGTAGGGCGGATTCATCACGACGATGCCGGCTTTCGCGGGCGGGCTCGCTTCGAGCACGTCCACCTGCTTGAGCTGCACCGCATCCGTCAAGCCCGCCGCCGCGA
>JACPEF010000063.1 GCA_016183675.1 Betaproteobacteria bacterium | reverse complement strand
GTTCCAATGACCTCCGCAAACTCCTCATGATCGATGGTCCGCGACACACCTGGAAGACGGACATTGGAACGGGATTCATCGGCGGTTTCATTTCTCTACGCCTTGGCGACTTCGTGGTTCGCCATCTTCTCCAGCGCGCGCACCAGCGCCGAGTGGTCCCACTTCGCGCCGCCGCTCGCCACGCACGAGTTGAAAAGCTGTTGCGCGGTGGCGGTGTTCGGCAGGCTCATCCCCATCGCCCTGGCGCCCGAGAGGGCAAGGCTCAGATCCTTTTGATGCAATTCAATCCGGAATCCCGGATCGAATGTGCGTTTGATCATGCGCTCGCCGTGCACTTCGAGAATACGGGAAGCGGCGAACCCGCCCATCAGCGCCTGCCGGACCTTTGCCGGGTCGGCGCCGGCCTTTGAGGCGAAGAGGAGGGCTTCACCCACCGCCTCGATGTTGAGCGCGACGATCACCTGGTTCGCGACCTTGCAGGTCTGGCCGTCGCCGTTGGCCCCGACCAGCGTGATGTTCTTGCCCATCAGGTCGAAAATCGGCTTCACCTTGTCGAAGGTGGCCTGGCTGCCGCCCACCATGATGGTGAGCGCCGCGTTCTTCGCGCCGACCTCGCCGCCCGAGACCGGCGCATCCACGTATTCGCAGCCGAGCTCGTTGATGCGCTTCGCGAACTTCTTGGTCTCGATCGGCGAGATCGAGCTCATATCCACAATGGTCTTTCCTTTGGAAAGACCATTTACGACGCCTTCGGCGCCGAACAACACTTTTTCGACGTCGGGCGTGTCGGGCACCATGGTGATGATGATCTCTGAGTTCTGCGCGACCTCCTTGGCGCTGGCGCAGGCCTTGCCGCCGGCGGCCGTGAGTTCTTGCGGCACGCCGCTGCGCGTATGGAGAAAAAGCGTGTGCCCCCCCTTGATGAGATTGGCCGCCATGGGCTTGCCCATGATGCCGAGACCGATGAAACCGATGTTGCTCATGAAAACCTCCCAGGAGTCGAACCACAGAGACACAGAGACACAGAGACACGGAGGATACCAAAATCCCGATAGAGAAAACTCTGTGTTCTCTGTGCCTCTGTGGTGAATACTACTTCACGGCCGGCCGAGAGGCCGCTGCGGGCTTGGCGCGGGCGAGCAATTTCTGGTTGACGGCCACCGCGGCGAGCAGGCCCAGACCGACGAGGCTCGAAATCAGCTCCGGCGCGATCAGCAGCAACGCAGCGATGACGAGCAGCACGCGCTCCCACCGCCGCGCCGGCGCGAGCAGGTAACCGTGCAGGCCGGCGGCGAGGCAGATGCATCCGATCGAGGCGGAGATGAACCCCAAGAGGCTCACGTGCCACTCGTCCCACCCGTTGATCATCAGCAGGGCGGGCTCGTAGATGAACATGAAAGGCACGATGAACGCGGCGGCTCCCACCCGCACCGCTGCCCAGCCCGACTCCCACAGTTTGGCCTTGGCCAGCCCCGCGGCCGCGTACACCGCAAGCGCGACAGGGGGGGTGATGGCGGAGAGGATGGCGAAGTAGAACGCGAACATATGCGCCGCCGGAACCGGGGCGCCGAGCTTGATCAGCGCCGGCACGAGCAGCGACACCATGACGATGTAGGCCGGCGTGGTCGGCATGCCCATGCCGAGCACGATGCCGGCAAGCATCGTGAGCATCAATGCCAGGGGCAGCATTTCCTTGGCCAGTTTTACGACCACCGCGGTGAAGTCCATCGCAGCGCCCGTCAAGAAGATCACGCCGATGATGATACCGGCGCAGGCGCACGCGAGCGCCACGGCGATCGCGTTCTTGGCCCCTTCCTCCAGCGCGTCCCCGACGGTGCGCCAGTTGATGCCCGCGCGCGTGCTCTTCCGCAGCATCGCCACGGGGACGCACGAGAACGTGCCTGCCAGCGCACAATACGGCGCGCTGTAGCCCGCGATCAGACCCGACAGGACGATGAGGATCGGGATGAAAAGATGGCCGCGTTCACGCATCACCTGTCCCAGCCGCGGGATCTCGGAACGCGGCAGTCCCAGCAGGCCGACCCGCTTCGCCTCGAAGTGCACGGCGAAGAACACCGTCACGTAGTAGAGGATGGCCGGGATCAGCGCCCAGATCGTCACCTGGAAGTAGCTCACGGCGAGGAACTCGGCCATCACGAAGGCGGCGGCGCCCATGATGGGCGGCATGATCTGGCCGCCGGTGGAGGCCACCGCTTCCACCGCCGCGGCGAACGGCGGCCTGAAACCGGAGCGCTTCATGAGGGGAATCGTGATCGGGCCGTCCACCAGCACGTTGGCGACCGCGCTTCCGGAGACCGTGCCGAAAAGGCTCGAGCTCACCACCGCGACCTTCCCGGGCCCGCCCGCGGTGTGGCCGGTGAGCGAGAGCGCGAAATCCATGAAGAGCTTGCCCACGCCGGTGCGCTCCATGAAGGATCCGAACAGCACGAACATGATGACGAACGTGGCCGATACCCCGAGCGTGGGGCCGAAAATGCCCTCGGTCGTGAGATACATGATCTCGATGATCTGTTGGGGACGCACATTGAAGAGCCCGTAGACCAGGAAGATGATCGCCGTCAACGGCAGCGCCCAACCGATGACGCGCCGTGTCGCCTCGAGCACCAACAGGGTGAAGATCGTGCCGAGGACGAGTTCGATAGTCTCCGGATCCTCCACGTACACGAAGCGCGTGATCAGGTGCTCGTGGTTCCACCAGACGTAGAAAATCATGGTCGCGGTTGCCGCGATCAACAGCCAGTCGAGCCACGATGCGTGCGCGGTCTTGGCAGCTCCTATGATTCCGCCGGCGTCGTCGTGCAGCTCGCCTTCCGATCTCCCGCTGTTGCGGAAACTCGGATAGAGCAGGAACACCAGCGTCATCGCGAACAGCAGGTGGGTGCCGCGGAAGAAAAACGCCTGCGGCGCGCCGATCAAGGCGATGGTCAGGTGATAGACCGACATCCCGACCGCGACCAGGGTGACCGCGGCCTTTACGCAGCGTTCAGCCGTCCACATGGTTCAGGGCGGGCAATCCAAAAAAAACAGCGGCGCGATATTTCGCGCCGCCGTCGGTCATGTCCGAAGCCTAGAGAACCTTGGCTTCCCGGTAGAACTTGCGAGCGCCGGGATGATAAGGCACGCCGACGTCAATCGCCAACTCCTTGACCGTAAGACCCTTAACCGCGGCTACTACGTAGCCAAGTTGCTCGGTGTTGTTGGCGAGGGCCTTGGTGATCTTGTAGACCAGGTCTTCAGGCGTCGAGCACCGCATTATCAGGTGCGTCCAGGTGCCAATGGTCTGGACGTCCTTCTCCTGCTTGGGGTAACTACCGGCCTTGATGATGCGCTTATCGTAGCCCTTGTTGATCCTCTGCAGCGCCCTGAGCTTGTCGTCCGGGACCGCGATCACCCTGATGCCGCGGGCTGAGCCCAGATCCATGACCGCGGAGGCCGGCACCGTCGTGATCAGGCTGAAGATCTGCGCGTGCCCGTCCTTCAACTGCGCGACCGAGTCGGTGTAGGAGCCGAAATTAACCTTGCGCAGCTTGGAGTAGTCGAGCCCGTAGACCTTGAGGACGTCGCGGGTCATTTGCTCGCCCGTGTTGCCTTTCTGCTGAGTGGTCAGAATCTTGCCGGCGGCGTCGGCCACGCTGTTGATGCCCGCATCGGCAAGCGCCACGAAGTGGAAATACTGGAAATAGAGCGTGGCGACCTGGCACACGTTATCGGTCTTCTGCTTGAACGGGTCGTTGCCCATCACACCGTCATAAGAGGAGACGGAGTTGCCAAACCCCATTTCCGCCTTGTTGTTCTGTACACCGAGCACGTTGGAAATGCCCGCTCCGGGCGCCACCTGGACGTTGGTGCCGGGGACCTCCTTCTGAACGATACCCTGAATCGCGCCGGCGAGCGGGTACCACGAGCCGCCTTGCGGCCCGCTCATGATCCGGATCAGTTGCGCGGCGGCCGGAATGCTGAACAGGAAGGCGGTGAGTGCCACCAGGCAAAGCCGCCCGAAGTGAACGACAGTCATGATTCCCTCCTTGGTGGTGATGCGCGTGGCCGTCTGCGGCACGCGGTTTTGCTGCAGAGATTGTGTCGCTGCCCCCGGCCTACGTCAAGCCAGGTAAGGCTTGACCCATCCCAGCCCCGCTTCGGTCGTGGTTTTGGGCTTGTATTCGCAGCCGATCCAGCCCTGGTAGCCCACACGATCTATGTGCTGGAAGAGGAACGGGTAGTTGATCTCGCCGGTGCCGGGCTCGTTGCGCCCGGGGTTGTCGGCGAGCTGCATGTGGGGGATCAGCTTCAGGTTCGCCTCGATGGTGCGGGCGAGGTCGCCCTCCATGACCTGCATGTGGTAGATGTCGTACTGCAGGAACAGGTTGTCGGAGCCCGCCTCGCGGATGATCTCGAGCGCCTGCTTCGAGGTGCTTAGATAGAAGCCGGGGATGTCGCGCGTGTTAACCGGCTCGGTCAGGAGCCTGATGCCGGCGGCGTTGAGCTTCCCCGCGGCGAACCTGAGATTCGATACCAGAGTTTCGCGCAGCTTTTCCGGCGCGACCTCCGCGGGTGCGATGCCGGCGAGGCAGTTCAGCTGTTTGCAGCCGAGGGCGGTCGCGTACTCGATCGCCTTGCCGACGCCGTCCTGAAACGCGCCGACGCGGTCGGAGTGGCAGCCGATGCCGCGCTCGCCCTTCGCCCAGTCGCCTGCCGGCAGGTTGTGCAGCACCTGCACAAGCTTGTGTTTGTGGAGCACATCGGCGAGCTGGTTCCTGTCGTGGTCGTAGGGAAAGGGATACTCGACGCCCTTGAAGCCGGCCTCGGCGGCTGCGGCGAAGCGGTCCATGAAGTCGAGCTCGTTCCAGAGCATCGTGAGGTTGGCGCAGAATCTCGGCATGGT